>SHBB01000392.1 GCA_004213565.1 Sandaracinaceae bacterium | reverse complement strand
GGGTGGCGAGGATGCGGTCGAAGCTCGAGGGGCTGCCGCCGCGCTGGATGTGCCCGAGCACCGTCACCCGCATGTCGGCCTCGAGCAGCGGGTCGAGCGCCTCGCCCACGCGCTGCGCCGCGCCCATCAGCCGGGGCATCGCCCCCTTCTCGTGCGCGCCGACGCTCTCCTGGCCGCCGATCGGCTTCGCGCCCTCGCTGACCACGATGATCGAGTAGTTCTTCCCCGCCTCGCGGCGCGCGCGGATCATGTCGGCGACCTTCGACGCGTCGTAGGGGATCTCCGGGATCAGGATCGCGTCGGCGCCGCCCGCGAGGCCCGCGTGGAGCGCGATGAAGCCGGCGTTGCGCCCCATCACCTCCACCAGCATCACGCGGTCGTGGCTGTCGGCCGTGTCGCGCAGCCGGTCGAGCGCCTCCGTGGCCACGCCCACCGCGGTGTCGAAGCCGAAGGTCTGGTCGGTGCAGGCGAGATCGTTGTCGATCGTCTTCGGGACGCCGACCACGTTCATTCCCTTCTCTACAAAGCGCTGCGCGATGTCCATCGAGCCGTCGCCGCCGATCGAGATCAGCGCGTCCAGGCGCAGCTTCTTCCAGTTCTCCATCACGCGGTCGGAGACGTCCGTCTCGCGCTCCGTGCCGTCGGCGTCCTTCACGACGTAGCGGAACGGATCGGAGCGGTTCGAGGTGCCGAGGATCGTGCCGCCGCGCTCGAGGATGCCGCGCACGTGGCTCGGCTCGAGCCAGAGGTTGCCGTGCGGGCTCTTGTAGTCGAGATCGATCAGCCCGCTGAACGCGTCCTCCACGCCGAGCATCTCCCAGCCGAAGCGCTCCTTGCCCACACGCACCGCGGCCCGGATCACCGCGTTGAGCCCCGGGCAGTCTCCGCCGCCCGTCATGATCGCCACTCGCTTCACGCTCATGGCCGGAGCGTACCCGAACGCCGAACGCGCGTGATAGACATGCGCGGGGAGGGACCGCGGATGAAGCGAGACAATCTCGGGTGGATCGGGCTCTGCGCGCTGGTCGGAGCGCTGACCGCGTGTGACGGAGGCGAGACCGCGGACGCGGGTCTGGACGCAGCGATGGACGCGCGCGTCCCGGACGCGACCGCCCCCGATTCCGCGACCCCGGACGCCGGACACGACGCGAGCACCGACGCGGGGCCGTCGCTCGGCGGCATCGGCGCCGCGTGCACCGACGGCGCTGACTGCGAGAGCGGCCTCTGCTTTCCCACGGGCTTCGGCGCCGGCCGCTGCACGGAGGCGTGCGCGGCGGTGGGCGACTGCCCGGCCGGCTGGGGCTGCGATTCGTTCGGCGGCGAGATGGCCTGCGTGTGCGAGGCGTCCGCGGAGCTCTGCAACGGCGAGGACGACGACTGCGACGCGGTGGTCGACGAGGGCGACGGCGCGCTGCTCGGCTGCTCGGGCGGCGAGGTCTGCAGTGCGGGCGCGTGCGGCTGCCCGCCGGAGCGCACGTGTCCGGGGGAGATGGGCTGCGTGGACCTCTCCCGCGACGCGGCCAACTGCGGCGCCTGCGGCAACGACTGCGGCAGCGGCGGCATCTGCACCGACGGCAGCTGCTGCATGCCCAGCGCCGAGCGCTGCGACGGCTTCGACGACGACTGCGACGGCTTCGTCGACGAGAGCACCTCGGCGGAGTGCGCGGCCATGGACGGGATCTGCATCGACGGCTCCTGCGCGTGCCCGCCCGCCCTCCGCTGTGACGGGAGCTGCACCGACACCCTCAGCGACTCGAACAACTGCGGCGGCTGCGGGGTGCGCTGCGCGGCCACCGAGGTCTGCGCCTCCGGCGTCTGCTGCGAGGCGGCGGGCGCGCCGGTCGACATCCTGTTCATGGTCGACAACTCGAACTCGATGACGGAGGAGCAGCGCTCGCTCGCCGCGTCGCTGCCCCGCGTGGTCGAGGTCCTCGCCACCGGCGACCTCGACGGCGACGGCACGCCCGAGCGCACACCGGCTCGCGACCTCCACGTAGGCGTGATCACGTCGGACATGGGGACGGGCGGCTTCCGCGTGCCCACGTGTCCGCGGAGCGACCTCGGCGATGACGGCGTCCTGCGCACGCAGGGCCGGACCGACATCACGGGCTGCATGGCGACCTACCCGAGCTTCCTCACCTTCGACCCGGCGGGCAGCGTCACCCCGGCGGACTTCGCGGCCGACTTCGCCTGCGTCGCGGAGGTGGGCACGGGGGGCTGCGGCTTCGAGCAGCAGCTCGAGGCGACCCTCAAGGCGATCACGCCGTCGACCGCGCCGACCACGTTCTTCCGCAGCACCGCCGGTCACGGAGACACCGCGAACGCGGGCTTCCTCCGCGCCGACTCGATCTTCGTCAGCCTGATCCTGACGGACGAGAACGACTGCTCCGCGAGCGATCCGGATCTCTTCAACCCGTCGAGCACGCGCTACGGGGCGACGGATCTCAACTTGCGATGCTTCGCGCACCCCGGCGCGCTGCACGGGCTCTCCCGCTACGTCAGCGGCCTGCTCGCGCTGCGTGCGGATCCCCGCGACGTCATCTTCGCGCCGATCGTGGGCATCCCCGTCGACCTCGAGGGCGCCTCGCCGCCGGCCATGCTCGCCGACCCGCGCATGATGGAGCAGACCGACCCCTCGAACCCCAACCGGCTCCTGCCGAGCTGCAACGTGCCCGGGCGCGGCCAGGCCTTCCCCCCGCGCCGGATCGTGCGCGTGGCGGAGGAGATCCAGCGCGCAGGCGGCCAGATCGCCATCGGCTCGATCTGTCAGACCTCCTACGACCGGGCGATCGACGGCATCCTCACCCGCGTGCTCGACCGCCTCGGAGGCGTGTGTGGACCGTGAGGGCGACAAGCCGATCCGAAAGGAGGTCGTCACCGCGCGTGACCCCGCCGAAGCGTTCCGCCGCTTCACCGCGGGCATGGCCGACTGGTGGCCCCTCGCCGCGCACAGCGTCGCCGGGGGCGTCCCGGGAGGGGGGGTGACGTTCGACGAGCGAGCCATCGTCGAGCGCGCGGCCGACGGCGCCGAGCACGTCTGGGGCCGGGTCCAGGTCTGGGAGCCGCCCGAGCGGCTCGTCTTCACCTGGCACCCCGGCCGAGACCCGGCCACCGCGCAGGAGATCGAGGTCCGCTTCGAGCCGCACGCCGCTGGCAGCCGCGTCACCCTCGAGCACCGCGGCTGGGAGCGCTACGGCGAGGGCGCGGCCGCGATGCACGCGCAGTACGAGACCGGCTGGGACGGCGTGTTCGTGGAGGGCTTCGGCGCGGATCAGTAGCTCGCGCGCACGCGGATCCCGCCGCGCCTCGTCCGACGCACCTCTCGCCTGCGCACCTCTCGCCTGCGCACTTCGCGCCTGCGCACGTCTCGCCGCGGCTGGACCGTGACGGGGGGCGGCGCGTCTCGCCAACCTCGTCGGCCGGCTCGCTGGGTCCCGGTCGGGCCCATGTCGAGCACGCGCAGGTTCGGGGGCACGTGGCGGAGCTGGAGGTTGGTGCGGCGCATGCGGAGCACCTCGAGCGACGGCGGCAGGTAGCCGAGGCGGCGCAGCGGGGTGCGGGAGACGTTCAGCACGCGGAGGTTCGGCGGCAGGTAGCCGATGCGCGTGACCTGCGTGCCGGCGACGTCGAGCTCCTCGAGCTGGTGCGGCATCGCGCCGAGGCGGCGGAGCGGGGTGTTGCGCGCGCGCAGGACGCGGAGGGTGCTGGGCAGGTAGCCGATGCGGCGCACGGCCGAGCCCGAGATGTCGAGCTGACGCAGGCCGTGCGGCAGGTGCCCGAGCCGCTCGACGCGGCTGTCTCGCACGATCAGCACCCGCACGTTCGGCGGGATGTGGGGCAAGCGCGCGTGCGGATATCCGGACAGGTCGAGCACGCCGCCGTGCCGGGCCGGGGCGTGTCGAGGTTGCGCGGACGCGACGCCGGGGCCCACGACGGCGAGCGCGAGGGCGAACGAGAGGAGAGTTCGTGTCATGCGCGTGCGACGACGCGACGCGCGCGAGATTCTCCCGAAAACCGAGCCCGCGCGCCCAAAGACGGGCGCCTCTCCGCCAAAGAGCGAACGATCAGGCGACCGACGTCTCGGCCGGGGAGACCGGCGCCGGGCCCGTCGCGGACGCCGCGCCGCGCGAGATCGCCATCAGGCCGCCGCCGAGCAGCGCCGGGACCTGGCCCGTCAGATAGCCGAGCAGGGCGACCAGCACCGCGTCCGTGGAGCTGACGCCCGCGGTCGCGAGCAGCACCACCGCGACGCCCTCGCGCACGCCGACGCCGCCGATGGACAGCGGCAGGAGCACGGCGATGACGATCGCGTTGCCGACGACGAGCAAGATCGACGCGTCGATCGAGACCCCGACCGCGCGCGCGGTGGCGAAGAAGACGGCCGAGAGCGCGAGGTGGGAGCCGACGCCGAGCAGCACGGCCCGGACGAGCTGTCCGCCGCTCAACCGGCTCTCGCGGAGCGCGTCGAGCGCGGCGCCGGCCTTCTTGGCGAGCGGGCCCGGAAGCGCGCGGGCCAGGCCGTCCACCCAGCGCGGGGCGCGCATGGCCCAGAGCCCGAGCGCGGCGCCGCCGCCGAGGAGCGCCGCGAGCCAGAGCGCGTCTTCGCCCATCAGCCGCATCCCGCCGAGCGGGACCAGCGCCGTGCAGACCAGCGCCATGCCCACGAGGCCGACGAGCTTCTCGACCGCGATCGCGGCCGCGCTCCGCCCCATCGCGCCGCTGGCCCGGCCGACCTCGAAGAGGCGCCAGCCGTCGAGCCCGGTCGTCGAGGGCGTGAACGCGCCGACGAACCGGCCGACCAGGAACGAGCGCAGGAGGAAGCCGAAGCCCATCTCCAGGCGCGCCGCGCGGAGCAGCAGGCGCCAGCGCGTGACGCCCGCGAAGACGGCCACGAAGTGCAGGGCGATGGCGCCGAGCAGCCAGAGCGGGTCGAGGCCGCCCAGCCGATCGCCCAGCGCCTCCACCCCGTCGCGCTCCAGCATGCGCGCCCCGAGCCAGCCGAGCAGCCCGAGGCTCACCGCCGCCTTCAGCGCGAAGAGCAGCCGCTTCTTCGAGGGCATCGCCACGGCCCGACCCTGCGCCGCGGCGTGCCCTCGGTCAACTTCACGGCAGCGCGCAGGTGAGCGTCACGTCTCTCCCGCTCGCTCGACAGTCGCACTCGACCGCCCCCGCGAGGCACGCGCAGTCGGCCGTGGTGCAGGTGTCCGGGAACGCGTGGCACTCGTACGCGCTGGGGCCGGGCGGTCCCGGATGCGTGACCTCGCAGTACTCGCGCCCGCTCACGCACTGCTCTTCGCCGCAGGCGAAGGTCGGCAGCGCGCAGCCCGTCGCGCCGTCGCACGCCGGGTCGCACGCGTCCCGACAGTCGTCCACGCACGCGCCGCCGCAGCAGGCCGAGCCCTCCGCGCAGTAGGTGAAGCGCCCGTCGTCGAGGGCCTCGCACGCCTCGGTCTCGAAGCGCTCCTGGCAGGAGAGCGAGCGCACGCAGCCGAGCGCCGGGTCGAAGACCTCGAGCGCGCCGCAGCGACACGCGGGCACCGCGCACGCCGCCGCGCTCTCTCGGCCGCAGTCCGTCGGGGCGCACGGCGCGTCGAACGTGCCGCCGCTCCAGAGGCACACCTCCCGGGTCAGCCCCTCGCGCGCGCACGCCTCGCGCGCCTCACAGCCGCGCACCGGGTCGAACACGCTGGCGGGCCCGCAGTCGCACGCGGTCCCCTCCGACGGGCGCACGCGCAGGCCGCTGCAGAGGGCGTCGTTCACCCCGCACGCGGGGCTGGTGTCACAGACGATCGGGAAGCCGCCCGTCGCGGCGCAGAGATCGCCGACCCCACAGCTCGCGTCGTCCGCGCAGCCGCTGCCGGCCACGAACGTCCGGCCGGGGCCACAGTCGCAGCTCGGGCCGGGCAGCACCGAGGCCTCCGTCTCGGCCCGGCCGCAGCGGTAGGCGGGCGCCCCGAGCATGTCGTCCCAGGTGCCTCCCGTCGCTTCGCAGAGCGCGGCGTGACAGTCGCCGTGCGCGGCCTCGCACTCGCTGGCCGTCGGGTAGAGCTGGGTCGTCGCGCAGTCGGCGCCGACGCACTCGCAGCTCTGCGAGCCCGCGCTCACGCACCCCGCGCCGTCCCAGTAGAAGCCGGCCGGCGCGTCGTCGCAGCCGCCGCACACGTCGAAGGCGACGTCGGGCGCGTCGCAGCGCGCCGACGGGCACTCCGCCGCGCAGTCCCCGGTGACCTCCACGAGGCCGTCGACGCAGCGGATCTCTTCGCCGCCGCACGGACACGTCCCCGAGCAATAGAACGGCCCCTCGCACGGCTCGCCGTGGTTGTCCGCCGTGAGCGTCTCGCAGCTGCGCCAGACGTGGCCGCCGTCGGATGAGCCGCCGTCGGATGAGCCGCCGTCTGCGCCGCCTCCGTCAGGACCAGTGAGCACTTGCCCGCTCATGGAGCAGGCGGAGAGGAGAACCGCGAAGCCGATGAAGTGATGTCGCATGGGCAGTCGGTTCCCTCGCGCGCCGCGAACGGCTCACGAAAAGAAGAGTATCCGACCGATCGGCGACCGGTAGTCAGCGCCCTCCATCACCCGGCGCAACGCCCGCCGCCGGACGATGAGTTCGCCTTTGCCGTGGAGCAGTACAGTACCGAGGTTGCGCCCGGCACATCGCGCCAGCTCGCGTCGCTTCGGAGCCCTTCCGTGAACACAACGCGCATCTCCCTCTCGTTCGCGCTCCTTCTCGCTGGCTGTGAGTGCGGAAGCGCTGGCGTCGGCGACGCAGGTAGTGGCGACGCCGCCGTGACGCCTTGCGGACCGGAGAGGGAGCAGGTGGCCTGCGTGCTCGCGGGGCGCTTCGAGCTGCCGAAGTACTGGTGGCACGGAGAACAGCAGATCACGCCCGAGATCGAGCCTTCGCCGATCGCGCTCGTCCACCTCCCAACCTTCTGGCTCGATCGCAGTGAGGTGACCGTCGAGCGCTATGCGGCCGCGGTGGAGGCGGGCGCGGTCCCGGCGCCTCCGGGTTCTTGCGGAGCTCGCTTCGTGACCGGTGTCGACCCCGACCTCGGAGTCACCGCGGTGGAAGAAGTCTCCGGCTGGTCGAGCGGCGCGCCGGACGAGTCGCGGCTCGATCATCCCGTGGTGTGCGTCACCCGCGAGGAGGCACAGGCCCTCTGCGAGAGCGCGGGTGGACGACTGCCAAGAGCGGCCGAGCTCATGAAGGCGGCGCGCGGCGAGGCTGACGGTCCACGCCGGTTTCCGTGGGGAAATGCGCCTCCAGAACCCGGCGCCGATCGGGCGCTGGCGCTGGCGCCGGAGCCCGACGGCTGGTGGCTTCGGTACGATCAGATCGCCATCTGGCGTGGGGAGGCGGAGCCGGCGCTGGGCACGCGGCCCGCCCTCGCGGCCGAAGCAGGGGCGAGCCCGTACGGCGTGCTGGGCTTGGCCGGCAACGTGAGCGAGCACGTCTACGACTGCGCGGCTGACGTCGCCGCTACGTACGGCGGTCTGGCGACCGCTCCTCTCACGCCGGAGCCGTCAGCTTGGCGAGCCGACTGTCCACCCAACACCGAGCGGGGCGACCGACTGCTGCTCGCCGGCTCGAGCTGGGGGAGCGGACCGTACGCCGAGATGCTGTCCGTCGGGGTCTTTCGGCGGCTGCCGCTCCCAGCGAGCGAGGGCCGGATCAACGCCGGTGCAGCGCCGGTCAACGACGTGCGGGGCCTCCGGTTCGTCGAGACTCTTTGGGGACCGGGGGAGGCGCCAGTCGACTTCGAGAGCGTCCCGGAGGAACGGGCCCGCCGGTCGTGGTTCGTCGGCTTCCGTTGCGCCTACGACTCACCGCCATGAGACGCCCTCGAGGCGGGTAGCGGCACCAACCGTGGGAGGTATTGCGGTAAATCGTCGAATGCGTGAGCCGTTTCTCTCGCGCCGTGGAACCGTAGCCAAGTGCGCCCCCTCCGTCGCCTCGAGCCCGTCGCGTCGCCGTCCATCGCGGACGGGGATCTCGTGCGGCGGGCGGTGGCGGGAGACGCCTGGGCGGAGGACGCGCTCTATCGCCGGCACGCGCGCCCCATCGCGGGGCTGGTCGCGCGACTGCTCGGCAGCAAGCAGGACGCGGAGGACGTGGTGCACGACGCCTTCGTGCACGCGTTCCAGAAGCTCGACCGCCTGCGCGAGCCCGACGCCTTCCGCGGATGGCTGAGCCGCATCGCGATCACGCAGGTGCGCCGGGTGATCCGTCGCCGCCGCCTCGCGCGCTCGCTCGGGCTGTTGCCGCTCGGCGACGACGCCGCGCTCGAGCAGCTCGCCTCCTCGGCCGTCTCGCCCGAGGTGCGCGCGGAGCTGGCCGTGGTGGACGGAATCCTGCGCCGGTTGCCGACGAACGATCGGATCGCCTGGATGCTGCGGGTGGTCGAGGGCCATCGGCTCGAGGAGGTCGCGGAGCTCTCGGGCTGCTCGCTCGCGACGGCCAAGCGACGGATCGCGGCGGCCCAGAAGCGCATGAACGCGGTCCTGGACGTACAGCTCGACGATGGGCGACTGGAGGATGGGCCATGAGCGACTCGCGGAACAAAGCGCTGAAGGCTCCGCTGCGAGAGCTGCTCGACGACCCCATCGCGCACGACGACCTCGAGCGGGTCCGCCGCCGCGTGCACGCGAGTCGGCGCCTGCCCCCGACCTCCGGCTGGGCGCGCGCGCCGATGCTCGCGGCCGCCGTCGTGCTCCTCGCGGGCGGCTTCGCCTGGCTCGCCCTCGAGGGAGACGGCGCGCTCACCGTCGAGAGCGGCGAGGCGCTCGCGTCGGCGCGCGGCGAGGGAGAGGCGATCACCCGCGTCTCGCTCAGCGACGGCTCCGCGATCTGGCTCGACGAGGGCACGGCCATCGAGGCGAGCCACAACGACGGCGAGCGCGTGGTGCTCGCCCAGAGCGACGGGCGCGCGGTCTACGACGTGCGCCCGAACGGCCCCCGCCGCTGGTCCGTGCGCGCGGGCCCCCTGACGGTCGACGTCGTCGGGACGCGCTTCTCCGTCGTGCGGCGGGGCGCGCGGGTCCGCGTCGAGCTCGAGCGGGGCCACGTCGCGGTGCGCGGCGAGGCGATCGGCACGGTGCACCTCGCGCCCGGCGAGCACGTCGAGGTCGGCGCGCCCACGCCTCCGCCCGAGCCGCCCGAGCCGCCCGAGCCCGCCGTGCCGCCGGTCGCGGTCCGTGAGGAGGCGCCCGCGCTCGACACGCCCGCGCTCGATACCTCCAGGCCCCGTGTCGCGCGGCCCTCGTCGACCTGGCGCGCCCTCGCGGATCGCGGCGCCTACGCCGACGCGTTCGCCGCGCTGGGGGAGCGCGCGCTGGGCGAGGCGTCGCGCCAGAGCGTCAGCGAGGACGAGCTCTACGCCCTGGCCGACACCGCGCGGCTCAGCGGCCACCCGCGCCTCGCCGTCACCCCGCTCCGGCGCCTGATGGACGAGCACGCCTCGGGCGTGGCCGCGCTGACCCTCGGGCGGCTGCAGCTCGACGCGCTCGACGACCCGCGCGGGGCCACTCGCTCGCTGGCGCGCGCCGACGCGCTGTCGGTCCCGGCCCACCTCGCCGAGACCCTGCTCGCGCGCCGCGTCGAGGCGCACCGCCGGGCCGGCGACGCCGACACCGCGCG
>SHBB01000391.1 GCA_004213565.1 Sandaracinaceae bacterium | reverse complement strand
GGAGTGACCACCCGTGCCCATGTCGGTGGTGATCACGCCGGCGTGAACGCTCGAGACGGGCGGGAAGTCGTCCGGCCCCGTGGTGAGGCCGTCCTGGTCGAAGTCGCCGGTGGACAGGACCGAGATGAGGCGGGGCAGCGCCGACGCGAGCGACTGCTGCTCCTCGCTCATCGAGCTCGAGTCGTCGACCAGGAACAGGATGTCGAGCTCGTTGCTCGGCGAGAGTGGCCCCGCGTCGCCGGGGCCTGCGTCCGGGACCGGGCCGCCGAGCGGAGGCACGGGAGACGAGGCGCTCAGCTCGTCGACCGAGAAGGTGATCGAGGCGGGCTCGAAGCCGGCGCCGACCTCGAAGGCGACGCCACACTCGAGGTCGCGCCCGGGCGGCAGCACGCCCCCGGCCGGCACGCAGGAGCGCTCGAGGGACGCGCTGATCGACGCCCCGGTCACGCTCGCGCCCTCGACCGGATCGAGCCGGAAGAGCGAGGCGCTGAGCGGCAGCGTGCGCCCGCTCCGGTTCTCGAGCCGCAGATCGACCCGGAGCAGGCGCGCGTCGGGAGCGCTCGGCGCGAAGCCGGGGTCGTCGGAGACGTCGCTCGTCGCGGTGGCGGTGAGCGACAGGGCCTCCCCGCCGCACCCGGCGAGCAGGAGGGCGGCGGACAACGCGAGGGAGGGGAAGCGCATGGCCGCAGCATGCCCTCCGCGGCCTCCCCCGCCTACCCGTCCGCGTGCTCCTCCGACCCGTCCGCGTGGATCGCGAACCGGCCGCGCTCGCGCGGGTGGACCGGCGCGTCGTCGTCCCAGGGCCAGCCCCCGAAGCGCGTGCGCTGGTAGTCGAGGAACGTCTGCTGGATCTCCTGCTTGCTGTTCATCACGAAGGGCCCGTGCTGGACCACCGGCTCTCCGATCGGGCGGCCCTGCAGCACGAGCACCTCCGCCTCCGCGCCTCCGTTGGAGAGCGTCAGCGCCTCGTCGGGCGTCACGCGCGCGCCGCTGCCCAGCGCGAGCGCCTCGTCGCCGAGCCGCAGGGACTCACCGCCGAAGAAGTAGACGGCGCGGTTCGTCCCAGGCCGGGCAGGCGGCAGGGTGAACGACGCGCCGGGCGCGAGCTTCAGCGTGAAGATGGCCACGTCCGCGTCCTCTCGGGCGGCCCAGCTGTCCGGCGGCGGCGAGGGGGGCCGGTGCTCTCCGATCGCGCCCGCGACCACCGCGACGTCGACTCCGTCCTCGACCAGCCTCGGGATCTGCTCGCTCCAGAGCATCGTGAAGTGGGGCGCGACCATCTTCGAGGCGCGCGGAAGGTTGAGCCAGATCTGGAACAGCTCGGTCGGGTTCGGCGCGTCCTGTCGCACGAGCGGGAACATCTCCGAGTGCACGATCCCGCTGCCGGCCGTGACCCACTGCACGTCACCGTGCCCGAAGCGCGCCGTCGCGCCGAGCGAGTCCGCGTGGTCGATGTAGCCGCGCCGCGCGATCGTGACCGTCTCGAAGCCGCGGTGAGGATGCGCCGGGAACCCGGGCACCACCTCGCCGTGGTACATGCTCCAGCCGTCCTTGCCGTCGAAGTCCATCCCGAGGCGACGGCCCGCGAGCGACGCCTTCGGCGCCATGCGCGCGTCCCCCTCGGGGTAGCGGTCGAGGTGATGGACGCAGAAGAGGAAGGGATCCCAGGTCTTCCACGGGAAGCCGAGGGGCACGCGCTCGAGGATCGTCATGCGCCGATCCGTGGAGCCGGTGGTGAAGGTGCGCAAGCCACGACCGAGGCGGTGGCGGCGGGAGACGGCCCCCCGGATCGGGCTCGCCGCGACAGCATCAACTCATGGCCAGCCTCGACGGCTCCCGCGCGTGCAGCTCCTCGAGGAAGTCGGCTGGCTCGACGAAGTACGGGTTCTCGTAGATCGTGTCCCCGATGATCGAAAGCGGGTGCGACTTGAGGGCGTCGACGATGACGTTGCCGGGAAAGCGCCTGATGTCGTACTGACAGAAGAGCACCGCCGGCAGCTTCTCGCCGTTGGCGAGACACTCGAACTCCATCAGGGTCTCCGCCGTGGCCATCTTGTCGAAGGACCAGGTCATGTCGCCGATCCAACGCAGCATCCGATGCTCGGACGGCACGCTCGCGAGCTCCCAATCCATGCGGGCCCTGAGGTCCTTGGGTGAGCCATGGCCGTTGAACATGACGAGCTGGTTCGAGCGGATCGCGGCCTCGGTGTCGATGCCCCGCTCACTCAGGCTGGCCTTGATCCGCTCGAGCGTATCCGGCACCGCCAGACACACGCACTTGTCGCTCACTTCGCCGAGACCGGCGGCCAAGATGTCCGTGGCGACGCTGACGCATTCGTCTGCGTGCTGATAGTAGTGTCCGATGTGGTCGCCTTTGGCCACCTCGATGCCGGCGAACCCGAGCTCGATTCGGTCGGGTGGCTCAATCCCTTGATGCATGGCGTCTCGTCTCCCGCTGGCGGTGAGGGTCTGGGTCAGCGCTCATCGATGACCGACCTGCTGATGCGCATCTTCTTCATCCTGGAGCGCAGGGTGTTCGGGTGGATGTCCAGGAGCTTGGCGGCGCCGGTGGGTCCATCGATGACCCCGTCGGCTCGCCTGAGCGCGGAGATGATGTGGGCTCGCAAGGCATCCTCGAGGGTCGGCAACGACGTCGGCGTCCGTTCGGCGACCTCCACCGCTCCGCCGAAGCCGTCGTCGACCCGAACGAGGTCGCCGGGCGACAGGATCGCCGCACGCTCCAGCACGTTCTGGAGCTCCCTGATGTTACCGGGCCAGGGATAGCTCATCAGCCGGCTCATCGACTCCGGCTCGATGCCGGTGAAACGCCGGCCGAGCTTGTGCGACAACCTCTCCAGCAGATGTGCGCAGATGATCGGGATGTCGTCACGGCGCTCTCTCAGTGGCGGCAAGGTCAGCGGGAACACGCTGAGTCGATAGTACAGGTCGGCCCTGAACTCGCCCGCGGCGACCGCATCCGGGAGGTTGCGGTTGGTGGCCGCGATCAACCTCACGTCCACCTTCAGCGGCCGATTGCTGCCGACGCGCTCGAATTCACCCTCCTGCAGTATGCGGAGCAGCTTCGCCTGGGTGTCGAGGGTCAGCTCGCCCACCTCGTCCAGGAACAGCGTGCCGCCATCGGCGAACTCGAAGCGCCCGATCCGCGTGCCGGACGCCCCGGTGAAGGCGCCCTTCTCATGCCCGAACAGCTCGCTCTCCACCAGGCCCGCGGAGATGGCGGCGCAGTTCACCTTCACCATCGCGCCGTCACGCCGATCGCTGGCCTGATGAATGGCCCGGGCGATGAGCTCCTTGCCCGTCCCCGTCTCCCCGCAGACCAACACGGTGGCGCTGGTGGGCGCCACCTGCTCGACTTGCCGGAGCACGCGCACGAGTGAGTCGCTGCGACCCGCGATCTCGCTGAATCCGTGCTCGGTCGCGAGCTCACGCTTGAGGTAGACGTTCTCCTGCTCGGCGCGAGCTCGCAGCGCCTCCATCACCTCGTAGGTCAGCATGTTGTTGACCGCGAGGGCCACCTGCGCAGCGACCTCGCCGACCAGCTCCACGTCCGCGGGCCGGTAGACGTTGCGCCGGGTGCTCGACAGGTTGAGCGTCCCGATGACCTCGCCATCGAAGAACAGCGGGCAGAACAAGTACGACCGCACTCCGAGATCATGGAGCTGACGCTCCTCGGCGATCAGGTCGCCGGCATCGAGCTCGTCTCTGAGTCGGGGGCGGTTCTCGCCGATCACCTCGCGGAGCACGCTGTCGGAGACTCGGATCCTGTGGCCGACCGGCAGGCCCCGCGGGTCGCTCAGCGCTCCGGTGACGGCCACCAAGGTGACGTGGTCTCGGGCGTCGTCGAGGAGCGCGAGTGAGGCTCGATCGAACGGTAGGACGTCCTCGAGGCTGTCGCAGATCGCGTGAAGCAGGGGCTCGCGATCCAGGTTGCGCACGAGGTTGTTGGTAAGGTGAAGCAAGGCACGCTGTCGCGACGCCGCCACCTGGAGGTCTCGGGTCCGCTCCGCCACCAGCCCCTCGAGGTTGGACCGGAGTCGGAGGTTCTCGACGCCGAGCGCCAGAGCAGATGCGAGCAGGTGACAGGCGTGCCCCTGCTCGGGGCTCAACCGGCCTTCCCGCTTGAGGCCGATCAGCAGCAGGCCGCGGGAGTCGCGTCGGGTGGCCAGCGGATAGGCGATCAGCGAGACGAGGCCATATCGACTCCGCAGCGCTCGGGCCGGCCCGAGGTCGCCCTCGAGGCGTCGGCTGCGTCGCCCGCGCAGGGCGGCGTGGATCTCCTCCAGCTCTCCCTCGGTGACGGGCGGGGCGTCGCCAGGGAGATCGAAGAAGCCGCTCCATCCGCCGTCGGTCCGGCGGAGGCCGACGCCGGCGAACGAACAGCGGACCACTGACGACACCCCCGTCGCGAGCAGCCTGGCGCGCTCGGTCTCGCTCTCCAGGGTCGATGTGACCGCGAGCAGGATCGCCAGCGACTCGAGCGACACCTCGCCGCCGGCCATTCTCGGTGTGAGCTGCGTCATGCCTGTCCCCCCTGCATGCGCGGTGACTCCGAGCCCGACGGGCGATCCAGGGTGAGCCGCGACGCTCGACGTCGATCGTTCACGTTTCGAGTATGGCAGGCGCGCGTTTCGGTGGCGTTTCCGATCAGAAACAATCGGCTCGTTCGGTCGGGATCCGACCCCGGCGCCCGGACGGGCGACACCATCAGACGGACGCGAGCGCGTCCGCGATGCGGCGGACCCCGTCGTGCAACGACTCTTCCTGAATGCATAGCGGGGGCGCGACGACGAGGGTCTTCTCGCGCGAGCGGACGTGCACGTAGAGGCGGCGGGCGGCGAGCTCACCGGCGAGGCGGGCGAGGGTCGCGTCGTCGGCGTCGAGCTCGAGCGCGGCGAGCAGGCCGAGGCCGCGGACGTGGCGGACGCGGGGCTCGGAGGCGGCGAGCTCGCGCAGGGCGGCGAGGAGCTTCGGGCCGAGCGCGGCGGCGCGCTCGATGAGGCCCTCGTCTTCGTACACCGCGATCGCCTCGAGCGCGGCCGCGACCCCGAGCGGGTGCGCGTAGTGGGTGAGGCCCGCGAGCAGGGTGCGCTCCTCGAAGAAGTCCGCGACGTGCCGCTTGACGATCACCGCGCCGAGCACGCCGTAGCCGCCGGTCAGGCCCTTGCTGACGGTGATCATGTCCGGCAACACGTCCCAGTGCTGGTAGCCGAACCACTTCCCCGTCCGGCCGAAGCCGCAGAGCACCTCGTCGGCCACGAGCAGCGCGCCGTGCCGATCGCAGGCCTCGCGCACCTTCGGCCAGTAGTCGTCGGGCGGGATGAGCACGCCGTTCGCGCCCGGGACGCTCTCGAGGAAGACCGCGGCGACGTTGGCCTCCATCGGCAGGATCTCGTCGAGCTGCGTGGCGCACTCCCGCGCGCAGGTGTCGACCGTCTTGCCGAAGGGGCAGGCGTCGCAGTAGCAGTCGAGCATCTTCACCGCGCCGGGCAGCCCGGGCTCGAGCGGCGGCCGGCGGTAGTCACCGGTGAGCGAGAGCGCGCCCATCGACGCCCCGTGGTAGCTGCGATAGCGGCTGATGGTCTTGTGCCGCCCGGTGAACAGACGCGCCATCTTGAGCGCGTTCTCGTTCGCCTCGCTGCCGCCGAGCGTGAAGAAGACCTTCCCGTACTCGGGCCCGGCCAGCTCGAGGAGCTTCTGCGCGAGGGCGCGCTTCTCCGGGTAGATCGCCTTGGGCATGGTCAGGCAGAGGCGGTCCGCCTGCGCCTTGATCGCCTCGACCATTCGGCCGTGCCCGTGGCCGAGGTTGGCGTGATAGATGAGGCTCCCGAAGTCGAGCCAGCGCTCACCGTCCGCGGTGTCGAAGAACGCGCCTTCGCCGCCGACGATCTCGAGCCCCTTCGCGTCGCGCTGGACGCTCCAGGTGAAGAAGAAGGGCTCCTCGCTCACGCGTCGAACCCGAAGGGCGTCGGCATGACGCCGTGAATGCAACCGTGGTGGGCGTAGAGGGTCCGGCTGCCGAAGTCGCAGAGCATGGCGCCGCAGGTCTTCATCGCGTGCGGCTGCTCGTCGCTCGCGAGGTGCGTGCAGACGCTCCGGGGGTAGCCCTCGTGCGTGGCGAGGCGTGACCAGAGGTCGTCGCGCCCCTCGATCGCCCGCGCCTCGACGGAACGGGTGAGCCAGTCGTGCCGGTCGTAGCTCGTCGACCAGTCGCTCACCCAGCTCACAGACGCCACGCCGGGGTCGACGCAGTGGTTGGTGTGGATGAGGCGGGCCCCGGGCTCGGTCGCGAAGGTGGCGTCGAAGATCACCGCCTTCTTCTCGCCGCTCGTCTCCACGCCGTAGCCGCGCTCGCCGTCGCAGATGGCGTAGTGGTGGCCGCTCGACATCGGCGCGGTCATCAGCACGTGCTTGGCCGCGCTCGCGTTGTCCTCGGCGAGCAGGCGCCGGACGAGCGCGGGCCAGACCACGCCGACCCGCGCGTCGTGGGACTTGAGGTTGTTGATGCTCACCCCGACGCCGTGCGCGTTCATGCCCGCGAGGGCGAGGCAGCCCGTGATGGTGAAGGTGTGGAGCGCCGGCCGGCCGTCGTGCTCGGGCAGGCTCAGCAGGCACACGTAGGGCTCGACGCTGCCGTGCATGTCCCAGGTCTGCGCGAGGAACACGCCCTCCGGGGTGCCGGCGAGCACGACCGAGCAGTCCTCGTCCTCGTTGCCCGTGCCCTCCCCGCCCTTCGACGGATCGAGCCGCTTCGGGTCGACGTCCTTCAGGTCGGTGTAGTGGTTGAGCACCACCAGCTTGGCCGGGTCGAGGTCGGCGCCTTCGGCGATCCCGAGCAGCTCCGCGTGGAGCGGCGCGTCGAAGCCCTCGAGCACCGGCAGGTGCAGCCGCGCCGTCTCGACGACCTCCATGGAGGACGCGAACTTGCCCTGGGAGAGGGCGAGCTCGAGGCGGAGCTGCGCGATCTCGTGGATGCGCGCGCGAAAGTGCTCGCCGTGCACGCGCCCACGGCCGCGGGCGTCGAGACCGGAGGGGATCGTCAGGACTTCCATACGAACGGAGCGTGCACCGGCCGCCGCGCGTCTGCCAGCTCGGACGCGCCAGCTCAGACCAGCAGGTCGCGCGCGGGCGGCGTGCCGTAGGGCGGGCACACGCCGTCCACGCACGGGTTCCGGTGCCGGCGTTGATCGCGCCAGTCCTGCTCCTCGAGCTCCCGCTGCCGCTCGAGCTCCTCCATCGCTCGCTCGTCACGGAGCCGGCGCTCCTCCGCCTGCCGCTCCCGCTCCTGGATCTGCTGCATCTCGCGCTCGTCGTGCTCGCGCGATACCTGGTCCGAACCATCGGCGTCGGTGTCGGAGGCGAAGTCGGTCTCCTCGCCGCCGCCCGTCCCCGTCTCCTCGCCTTCGTAGGCGATCTCGTCGCCGCCGCAGGCGCCGAGCACCGCCGCGCCGACGAAGACCGCGGCGCGGGTGAAGGCGCGCCGGCTCACCGTCCGGACGGCGCCGGGGCGCGCGAGCGCGGCGGAACCACAGAACGGGCAGCGCATCTCATCGAGGCGGACGTGGCGCGCGCATGCGGTACAAGGTCCGAGATCCATCTCTCGATGATGCCCTCGGACGCTCGAGCGCGCGAACATGCCGAAGTCACCCCCCAAGAGACGCCGACCGAAGAAGCCCCAGACCGAAGCCGAGTTCCTCGCCGGCTACGACGCGAGCGCGTACGAGCGCCCGTCGCTCACGGTGGACGTCGCGCTCCTGAGCGTGGTGGACGACGCGCTCGCGACCCTCCTCGTGCGTCGCACCGAGCACCCCTGGGACGGCGCGGCCGCCCTGCCCGGCGGCTTCGTGCGCATGGACGAGTCGATCGAGGAGGCGGCCGAGCGCGTGCTGCTCACCAAGGCCGGGCTACGCGACGTCTTCCTGGAGCAGCTCTACACCTTCGGCGCGGTCGAGCGCGACCCGCGGACCCGCGTCGTCACCGTGGCGCACTACGCGCTGGTGGACGCCAAGCGCTTCGAGGCGATCGACCAGGAGGAACACCCCGCCCTGACGGCGCGCCTCGCGGTGCCCTGGGAGGGCGAGACGGGCGGGCCGGTGGACGTGTCGATCGACGGCGAGCCGGCCGAGCTTGCGTTCGACCACGCGGACATCCTCGGCATGGCGGTCAAGCGCATCCGCGGGAAGCTCGACTACACGCCGATCGGGTTCCAGCTCCTCCCTCCGCGCTTCACCCTGCGCCAGCTCCAGCGCGTGCACGAGGTCGTGCTCGACCGTCCGCTCAACAAGGACAGCTTCCGCCGCCGCATGCTCGCGTCCGGACAGCTCGAGGCGACGGGCGAGCGCCAGCGCGACGTCGACCACCGTCCCGCCGCGCTCTACCGGTTCGTGCGTCGCTCGGCCGTCTGACCGGGCCGCGACGCGCTACTCTCGGGCCATGCGACGCGCTCTGTTCAGCCTGCTCTTCCTCGGATGCGCCTCCAGCCCGACCCCGCCGCCCCGGGTCGTGGCCGATTGCCCGGAGCCCTCCGGAGAGGTGACGGTGACGGCGCGCCGTCCGCCTCCGCCGAGCCTCGACGGCCGCTGGATGCTGAGCGAGATCGACGACGAAGACGTGGAGGTGGTCTTCGATCTCTCGGACGGGGAGGGCACCGCCCGCTCCGCCCGCACGAACGAGCCCGAGGCGCAGGTCTCGGTGCTCGACGCCGAGGGCGGGATGAAGCGGCTGCGCCTCTCGCGCGCGGGAGAGACGGAGGCGATCACGCTCTTCTGGAGCTTCACCGGGCCCGGGCGCGCGCTCGTCTTCCGGGAGGGCGACGACGACCTCGCGGTGGCGCGGCGCGCCGGGCCGGTGCCGCCAGACCTCCAGGGCCGGTGGGTGGCGGAGGAGCCCGACGACGGGGACCTGGTCTTCTTCGAACTTCGCGGGGATCGCGCCGAGATGCGCGAAGGGGAGCAGGTGCACGAGGGCAGCGCGGCCGGCCTCGGGCGCGACGGCGAGCGCTGGGAGATCGCGGTCGGCATGCGACGTGGCCAGCGCGAGCGGCTCACCGTGCTCGTGCTCCAGCAGGTCGGGCCCGACGTGTTCCTCGGCTGGCCCGCGGGCGACGACGACTACCGCGTCGTGTACCGCCCAGGCGCGCGCCCGAGCTGGCTGACGACGCCCCGCCCGGAGCCCCGGGCGGTCCCGGACACGCCTCCGTCAGCCCCCACGCCCTGACGGCTGCTCGCGGATCCGAGCCTCGTCGAGGACGCCGCGGCCGGCCAGCACCTCGCCTTGCCGGCACCCGGCGCGCTCTGCTACGCCCGCCGGATGATGAATCGCGGAAGCCTGGGGCTCGTGGTGGGGGCGCTCATGGGTGTCGGTCTCCTGGGGTGTGGCGGCGGGGGTGACGCCGACGCGGGGGGCGACCGCGACGCGGGCCCGAGCGTCGGCATGGACGCCGCGACGGACGCCGGCGCGACCGATCCCGACGCCGGCGAAGCCGACTCCGGCAGCCCTGGCGACGAGGACGCGAGCGTGGGCGAGGACGCGGCCGCGGACGACGCGGGCCCCGTCGACGAGGACGCCGGCCTGTCCACCGACTCGGGCGTCGACGCCGGCCCGACGTCGTGCCGCACCAACGCGGAGTGCGCC
>SHBB01000390.1 GCA_004213565.1 Sandaracinaceae bacterium | reverse complement strand
CGCCCGCCGCCACCGCGCGGAGCGGCGTCACGCCGACCTCCAGCGCGCTCGGCGCGTCGAGCAGGCCGCACACCGCGAGCGCGGCGACCCCCGAGAGCGCTCCGATCACGTGCCCCTCGATCGTGTTCCGCGGCGAGGCCGCCGACGCCGTCGGTCGATGAAAGAGGAGGAACGCCGTGGGGCCGAGCGACGGGAAGATGAACGGCGCCTCCGCCGCGTACGCCACCGCGCCCATGACCCCGATGCTGATGAAGCCGAACACGAACGCGAAGAGGGCCTCCTGGCTCCGCGTCCGCCCCGGCACCCGCGGGTCGCCGTCCTCTCCGGACCGAGAGCTCACAGACAACCCCTCCCCGACAACCGCTCGGGATCGCGACGACGATGCACGGCGCGAACCCTGTCTCGCCTGGCCCCCGAGGTCCAGCGCGGTCGCGACGCAACCGGCGCCCGACCGGCGCGATGGATGACCAGCGAAGGGAGCACACCTGTGGCGACGATCAGCCTGTACGACATCAGCAATCGACCTCGAGGAAGCCACCCGCCGACCACGAAGTCGGACACATGCTCGGAATGCAGCGTTCTCTCTGCAACGATCCCGAGAATCGACGATGCTATGGCGAGACGTTCGATGAGCGCCGCCGGATCATGGGCTCGGGGATGGCGATGAGCTCGCTCGACTACGTCTGGGCCCTCAACCTCATGCGCATCGCCGAGCCGCGAATCTCGTGGCGACTCGAGCCAGGGCGGTCGTGATGGGCTGGCGCAGGAGTTTCGGATTCGCTCTGATCTTGGCTAGCGCATGCCAGCCCGAGGCGTTCCGCACGATGAAAGAGCGCCCGGTCCCCAACCTCGACTGGGAACCACCCTCACGCAACGCCCCGTTCGTAGTACAGACGCCGATGCCATCACCGAGGCCGCTCGTCATCGCGACCTCGGGGCGCGACGACTGCCCGCTGTTACTCCTCTTCGCAGACGGCCTCGCGTTCAGCTGCCGCCACCGCGTCCAGCGGCTGGTCGGGCGGGTCGAGGACCCCCGAGCGCTGCACGCCCGCTTCGCGGCGCTCGACCTCCTCTCGGCGCCGCCCGTGACGGACGTCGTCCCGAGCGACGCAGACAGCCCCGGGATGGGAGTGTGCGTCAGCCGTGAGCACGACTGGGTCTGCGTCGACGTCGGGAGCATGTGGCCTGGCCGACCTCGCGAGGAGCACGAAGCGGCGGCCCGCGGCGCGCCCATCCCGCCGCCACCGTTCGCCCCGGGTGAGCTCGCGCCCCCTCCGCTCACCGTCTACACGACGCCTGCCCCCGAGCCGATGCTCGCAGCGAACGACCTCCTCCTCTCGCTCGACGTCGAGTGGGCCCCGGCGGACACGCCCCCGCCGCACCTCGACTACCTGCGCGACGTCGACACGGCCCACCTTCGCGCGATGGGGTTGGTCATCAAGTGAGCGCGCGAGCCGCGGCTCCGGCCCCGCTTCAGAGGAGGGTGGGAGCTCGGGGTTCCAGCCCCCGTCTCACCAGTTCGATAGGTCACTGTTCCCCCTTCGGACTGCGATGATGCCATCGAAGTTCTCTCCACCCCATCGCGCGCGCGACCTCGCGATCTTCGGAACTTCGCTCGCGCTGCTCGCCGCCCTCGCGGGCGGGGCGGCTTGGCTCGGACCAGCCTTCCTCGCCGAGCGAGCTCGGAGCCGTGCGCTCGAGCCGCTCCGCGAGCGAGGAGCGGCGCTGTTTGCCGCGGTCCCAGAGCGTTGGGAGGTACCTCATGGGGTACAGGCGTCAGTCGAAGGCAACCTCGTGCCGACCACCTGGGAGGTGCGCGCGCTGCGCCGCGAGCTGGGGTACGCGGACAAGTCGCCGCGCGGGACGGGGCGGCCGAGCCTCGAGTCCTCGCGCGGGTGGCTCGAGTGGGGCGAGCCGGCGCCCGCGCTGGTGGAGAGGCTGCGCGACTCGGCGGAGCTGCGCGCGTCGGTCGGGCGACTGGCGGAGGGCGACTTCGGCGCGGACACGGCCGCGTCGTGCGAGGAGCTCGAGGAGGCGCTGCTGTTCCTGGCCGCTCGTGCGCATGCGGCGCCGCGTGGCGAGTGCGTCGACGCCTTCTTCGACGCCCTGCGAGTCGCCCGGGCGGTGCAGCCGCTGCCTCGGGCGTGTACGGGGCCCGAGCTGCCGCACGAAGGGTGGATGCTCGGGTCGGTCACGGAGCCCGCGGTCCGCTGCTCACGGGCCGTGGACGAGGAGACCCGGCTGGCGATGATCCGTGCGCTCGAGCGCTTCGACGCCGCTGCCTGGCCCCTCGCGCCGTTCTACGTCGTCGATCACTGGTGGCGCGGCGTCCAGATGAGCGACGGCTCGAACGTCGAGGCGCTCGAGACCGACGCCGACTGGATCGAGGCGCGGCTGCGCATGGGGCCCAGCGAGCTGTGGCGGATCCCGATGGATGAGCGGCGCTTCCCGATAGGGCCGGCGGGCAGGCGGCAGCTCGAGACCTACGCGCACCGCCAGTCCTTGCTCGCGGTGCTGCGCGTGCACGCCGGCCTCGCGCCCTTCCCGCCCGACCACCCGCACAGGGGCCGCTTCACCGTGCACGAGGACATGGTGACCACGCGCTTCATCCAGGGCTGCGAGTCGCCACTCGACGGCGCGGTGCCGTTCGACGTCAATTGACTCCTCGCTCGCGCTCGCGACGAACGGCCTCTCGGAACAGCAGCTCCGCGGGGATCAGCACGACGCGATCGACCCGCGCGCGACCTGCGCAGAGCAGGCGCAGCAGGGGCTTCAGTGGATCGCCGCGGGTGTAGCCCATCTCGACCAGCAGGACCTCGGCCTCGCGTCCGGCGAGCTCGTCGATCGCGGCGCTCTCGTCGTCGTCGGGGTGGTCCGTCCCCCCGACGTATGGGGGATCTCGAAGAGGTCCGTGGTGAACGGCGAGAAACCCCGAGTTCCACGAGACCGCGAGCACCGTGGTGGACTGCGGCGGCGCGACCGTCCCGACATGTATCGCGTATCGCTCGCCGTCACGCTCGGTGACGAGCTGCACCTCCTCGCCCGCCTCGTGAGCCGCTCGCAAGAACAGAGTGAGCGCATCGAGGGGCTGACGCGTGTCGATGGCGAGGACGGCGGGCGCCGGGTCCTCCCTCAACATCCTCTCCACGCGGCGACGCCATTCCAAGGAGCCGAGCCGCTCCGAGTCCTTCCAGCCAGCTCCATCCCGGGCGTGGTGAAGGACGCCGCGGGAGTCCATCCAGTAGGTCGGCTCGGGGCCCGGTTCTGGAGTGCGACAGTTCAGGAGGCTGACGGGGACCGGCCTCTCCGGGAGCGGGTCACCGCAACTGGCGCACAGGGACGAGGCCGCCAGAGAGGCCAAGAGGGTCAGCCACGGTCTCATGGTCCGTCGACCTTCTGAGGGATCGATGCTGGGATGCCTGCGGGGAACGGCGGCGAGTCGGTGTCTCATGGACCTCCGCCACCTCATCGCAGGCTCAGCCATCAGGTTTCGCGGATGCGAGTCCGCCGGGCTCAGGTGCTCTGGACCGCTCGCGGTCGGAACGCGAAGATGTCGCGTGATGTGGAGCCTCGACACGTTCGAATCGGTCGACGCGTTCGCCGGCGTGGCGGAGCCGTATCTGCTGGCGCGGGAGGCGGAGCACAACCTGATGGTCGGCCTCATCGACGCGATCCGGCGCGGCGCCTACGACGACGCGTTCCTGGCGGTGGCGCGACGCGGGGACGAGATCGCGTATGTCGCGCTGCGCACGCCGCCTCACCACCTCGCCCTCTCGTACGTGACCGAGCCGGCGGCCATCCCGCTGCTCGTCCGACGCCTCGCGGAGCCCAGGCTCCCGGGCGTGCTGGCCAGCGCTCAGGACGCGGCGCACTTCGCGGCGCGGTATGCGGAGGCGACCGGCGCGCGGGTGGAGACGGACATGCATCAGCGCATCTACCTGGCCGAGCAGGTCGTCCCGCCGCCGCCCGTGGTTGGCCGGGCGCGCCCGGGAGGCGAGTCTGGAGGACCGCGACCGGCTCGCCGACTGGCTCGGGTTCTTCAGCGACTCGTCGACGGGGAGCCGGCCGCCGGGGGAGCTCGCGGATCGGCTGCTGCACCGGGGAGACGCGACGGTGCTCATCTGGGAGACGGACGCGCCGGTCAGCATGGCGGCGGCGATGGGTCCGACGCCGAACGGGATCCGGGTCAGCGCCGTCTACACGCCGCCCGAGCAGCGCGGCCAAGGCTACGCGAGCGCGGTCACCGCCGCCGTCACCCAGCGCATGTTCGACGCGGGCAAGCGCTTCTGCTTCCTCTACACCGACCTCGACAACCCCACGTCGAACGCGCTCTACCAGCGGATCGGCTATCGCCCGGTGGTGGACGTCGATCAGCTCCGGTTCGTCTGAGCGGGCTCGGTCGAAAAGGCCCCACCCATCATCGTGGAGGGTAGCGCCTCCCGCGAGTCTGGCCGCGCGTGACGTGCCGCCGCCGCACGCCGTGTCGCGTTGCCACGACGCCCGTCGCTCTCGAGCGGGCGCGGCGGTCGGCGGTGCGCGCCTTGCAACTCCGCTCGTTCGTGAGTACCGCGACTGCACCGAGACACGACGCCCACTGGCCGAGCGAATCCAGCCGCTCCGACGCGCGGCGCGCGACGCTCTACCGCATGGTCACCGACGACCACGTCTGCCCGTTCGGGATCAAGACGAAGGACCTCCTGAAGCGCAAGGGCTACGAGGTCGAAGACCACGAGCTGAAGAGCCGAGAGGAGACGGAGCGCTTCAAGCGAGAGCACGACGTCGAGACGACCCCGCAGGTCTTCATCGGCGGCGAGCGCATCGGCGGATACGAGGCGCTGCGGCGGCACTTCGACCTCGACGTGCCCGATGAAGACGAGACGACCTACCAGCCGGTGATCGCCACCTTCGCGATGACGGCGCTGATGGCGCTCGCCACGACGTGGGCGTTCAGCCAAGAGCTCCTCTCGATCCGAGCCCTGGAGCTCTTCATCGCGTTCAGCATGTGCGCGCTCGCCATCTTCAAGCTCCGCGACCTGCGCAGCTTCTCCAACCAGTTCATCACCTACGATCTGCTCGGCCGACGCTGGGTGCGCTACGCGTACATCTACCCCTTCGCCGAGGCCTTCGCGGGCGTCGGCATGATCGCGGGCGTCGCCGCGCCGCTCGTGGCCGGCGTCGCCCTCACCATCGGCGGCATCGGCGCCGTCAGCGTCATCAAGGCCGTCTACGTCGACGAGCGCGAGCTGAAGTGCGCCTGCGTGGGCGGAGACAGCAACGTCCCGCTCGGCGTGATCTCGCTGACCGAGAACCTGATGATGGTCGCCATGGCGATCTGGATGTTCGTCTCGATGTGACGACCCATCTTTGATGGGTGACGTACGCACCTCAGCTTGCACCACGGAGGCGGATCTCACAGCATGGCCCGCGTGGCGGGGCGGATGGGAGCGTGGGCGCTGGGCGCGATCCTCTGCGCGGCGTGCGGGGCGAGCGGCCCCCGCGTCACGCGCGTGGAGTGGCCGCGCGGCGCGCTGAGCCTCGAGGCGGACACCGGCCAGGTGTGCGCGCTTCGCGACGGGCGGGTGCAGTGCTGGGGCGGCGGATACGCGCACGCGGTGAGCCGGCAACAGTACGCGGGTCGCGATCGCGCGCTGTACCGGGTGAGCATGAGAATCGACGCGGTGACCCTCGCGGCCGGCGACGCACACACGTGCGCGCTCGTGGCGGACGGGGCGGTCTGGTGCTGGGGCCTGAACGCGCGCGGACAGCTCGGTACCGGATTCTGCGGTGGAGCGTCCGAGGCGCCGGTCCGCGCGGACCTCCCGCTCCCGGCCCACGCACTCTCGGCGACCCGGGGCACGACGTGCGCGCTCCTCGACGACACGAGCGTCGCCTGCTGGGGCGGGGATCCACGCCGCGGGCTCGCGATGACCTGCGAGGCGGAGCGTGTGCAAGACGCGGCGGGCGGCGCGCTGACGGGTGTCGTCGCGCTCGAGGGTGAGGGGGGTCGCCGGGCCGACGGGACGTGGGTCTCATGGGCGCCCGGGCCGCTCACGCCGGCCGAGCGTCTGGCGCGTGTGCCGTACGTCGCGAGACCGGCGCGTGGCGGCGCTCGCTCACCCAACGCCGCCCGGGTCGAGGCGCCTGGCGTGGCATGCTGGGCCGACGAGGACTGGCGCCGGGTGACGTGCACCAGACGCGAGCTCGACGACACGGTGGTCGAGCTGGACTCGACCGAGCGCCCCCTGGCGCGATCCAGGTGATGAGCAGGCGATGAGTCGCTGGGGACGCGCCGCGCTCGCGACGCTGCTGATCGGTTGCGGGGTCGGCGGACGCGCTTCGGTCGTGTCTCCGTGCGCGCTCGCGATCACGGCCGAGCGGCGCTGCGAGGTGCGGGAGGGCGCGCTCTTCTGCGCGGGCGTCTCGGGCGTCGGCTGGCCCTACCCCGAGGACGCCACGGTGAGCGCCCGTCGGCGAGTGGCCGAGCGTCGCGTGGCGCTGCGGGGGGAGGTCGTCGCCGTCACGCTGGGCGAGCGGCACGGGTGCGCGCTGCTCGCGGACG
The DNA here is from genome assembly GCA_004213565.1 of Sandaracinaceae bacterium. Lineage (GTDB taxonomy): Bacteria > Myxococcota_A > Polyangia > Polyangiales > Sandaracinaceae > JAVJQK01. The sequence goes on along the minus strand of SHBB01000390.1, from coordinate 3,109 downwards.
GGGGCGTGCGGTGCTGGGGCGACAACTCTCTCGGCCAGCTCGGCTCGGGCGTCTGCGACGCGGGCGCGCTGGCGCCCCGAGCGGTGGCGTTCCCCGCGGGCGCAAAGACCCTGGCGAGCCTGGGCGGGCGCACCTGCGCGCTCCTCGAGGATGACACGGCGGTTTGCTGGGGCGGCGTGGATCACCTGCCCGGTGCGCGCTGGCCCTGCCGGGCGAGGCGCGTTTACGACGCGGAGGGGCGGCCGCTCGGCGCGCTCGCGCAGGTCGAGGTGGACGCGGCGATCGACCAGGAGGGGCGGCTCTGGGTCTGGGGCTCGGACTTCTTCGGACAGGTCAGCCGGAGCGCGCCCGGCGCGCGGAGGGCGCCGAGCTTCGAGGCGGTCCGGGTCGCGGAGATCCGGGACGTGCGCGCCGTGGCGTCGACGGGGACGGGGACCTGCGTGATCGACGCGCGACGCCGGGTCCAGTGCTGGGGCTTGCCGGTCGGCTCGGCCGAGCGGAGCGCCGCTGCGGGCGTCCCACGACCCCGCGTCCTACCGGACGTGCATGGAGCGGTCGCGCTCTCCTGCGACGTGACCGGATGCTGCGTGGTCGACGGCGAGGGGTTGCGGTGCTGGGGAGCGCGAGAGCTGCGCGTCCCGTTGCGCGCCGCGGAGGTCGACGACGCGCTCGAGCTGCGCCTCGGCGAGGGTCGGGTCTGCGTGCGCGGCGCGCGTCTGGGCGAGCGCTGCGAGGCGCGCTGAGCGCGGGTCGGGGCGCGAGGCGCCGTGATACGGTGGAGGCGGTGTCGGAGCCGCGCGAAGGGTACGTCTCGATCGGCCTGCTCGCGCGCGGCGGGATGGGAGAGGTGCGGCTCGGGCTGCGGCAGGCGGGCGCGTTCCGGCGGCTCGTCGCGATCAAGCGCCTCCGCGCCGAGCACCGGGCCGACGAATCCTTTCGACGCATGTTCGTCGACGAGGGCCGGCTCGCCGGGCTGGTCCGGCACCCGAACGTGGTGTCCGTGCTGGACGTGGGCGAAGACGAGGAGGGGCCCTTCCTCGTGATGGACTTCGTCGAGGGGGTGACGGCGCATCAGGTGCTGAAGCGGCTGAGCGCGGAGGGCGAGCGGCTGCCGCTCCAGGTCGCGGCGCGCGTCGCCCATCAGGTCGCGCTCGGGCTGACCGCGGTGCACGAGCTGTGCACGACCGAGGGGGAGGCGCTCGGGCTCATCCACCGGGACGTCAGCCCGCAGAACGTGCTGCTCGGCTTCGACGGAGTGGCGCGGGTGGCAGACTTCGGGATCGCCAAGACGCAGGGCAGCGACGCGACGACCACCGGCGTGCTGAAGGGCAAGATCGGGTACATGTCGCCGGAGCAGCTGCGCTTCGAGCGGCCGACGCAGCAATCTGACTTGTTCTCGTTCGGGGTGCTCCTGTTCGAGCTCCTCGCGGGGCGCCGCCTCTATCACGGGCCGGACCTGCGCGAGGCGGCGCAGCAGATCTTGTCGGCGCCCGCGCCCGACCTCGGGGGCGATCGCGAGGACGCGCCGCCGCAGCTGGTGGAGCTGGTCTTCGAGCTGCTGGCCAAGGACCCGAGCCATCGGCCCGCGAGCGCGCGCGAGGTGGTGGCGCGGCTGGGCGACGTGCTCGAGGAGCTGGTCGGGCTCGAGGGGCGGCTCGAGCTGGGGGAGTACCTCGCGACGCACTTCGAGGACGAGGCGGTCACGCTGCGCGAGCGCTCGGCGAGCCTGGTGCGCGCGTGGGAGGAGTCACGCACCGAGGCGCCGCCGCCGGCCCAGCCGCCGACGACACGACGGTGGGTCGCGGCCGGGATCCTCGCGGGGGCGGCGCTGGCGAGCGTCGGCGTGTACTTCGCCTGGCCGACGCACTCCGCGCCGGCCCTGGCCGCGAGCGACGCCCCGCCCGCGACGTCGACCGCGATCGAACACGCGGCGAGCGAGGCCGACCATCGAGACGCCGCGACGGGCCAGCCCGACCCGCCCCCGACCGATACGAGTCGCGAGCACGCGAGCGCGACCGACCCGCGCGCAGACGTCGCCCCCACCGCCGACGCCGAGGAGAGCCAGCCCGCGCCGACGACGCGGAGGACCCGCGCGAGAGCCAGGCGGCGAGCGCGGCCGGCCGAAGAGGCGGCGTCGCCGCGAGAGCGGTTCCGGGCCATCGATCTGATCCGTGGGGAGCGATGAGAGCCGCCGTCCTCGGCGCCTGGCTGTCCTCGCTCACCCTGCTCGCGCCCTTGCCCACCTCCGCACAGTCGCCGGCGACGAGCCCCGCGTACGAGGCCGGGATCGACGCGCTCGAGCGCGGCTTCCCGGAGGAGGCGCTGACCCACTTCGAGCGCGCGGTGGAGCTCGATCCGAGGCCTCATCACGTGCTGGCGCTCGCCGCGACCCTGCAGGAGCTGCGTCGGCCCACGGAGGCGATCGCGTGGTACGACCGGCTGCTCGCCGACGAGTTCGGCCCGCTCGCGGAGGACCGTCGCCGCGCGGTGGCGGGAGCGCGCGCGTCCGCCGCATCCTTGCAAGGGAGGCTGCGCATCACGACGAGCGCGACAGGCCAGGTGGAGGTGGAGGTCGACGGGGTCTCGGCCGGCGTCGTCACGGCCGACGCCGCGCTCGAGGTCTCGCTCGACTCGGGTCCGCACGTGGTGCGCGTGGTGGGCGGCGCGTCGAGCCGGGTCTCGGTGGCGGTGGGGGAGGTGCGCTCGGTAGCGGTGGAGGCGGCGTCGCCCGCCGCGAGCGTGATCGAGGAGCGCCCCGAAGCCGGCCGCGACCCCGCGCCGTGGATCGTCTTCAGCCTCGCGGCCATCCCGCTCGCGGTCGGTGTCGGCACGGCGATCCCGTTTCAGCTGGAGCTGGACCAGGCGCGCGCCGAGCGAGAGCACGCCCTGGCCGTCCCTCACGCGGAGGCGGCCGAGACGTTCGGGCTGGTGGCCACGATCTCGTTCGCGATCAGCGGGGCGATCGCGCTCGCGAGCCTGGTCTGGGGTCTGGTCGAGATCTCGGCCGGCGCGCCGTGAGCGCTCAGGCCTGGGTCAGCTCGCAGTAGGTCGTGTCCTCGACCGCGTAGATCACGTGCCGCCCTTCCTTGCGCGCGACGCACGCGCCGTC
>SHBB01000039.1 GCA_004213565.1 Sandaracinaceae bacterium | reverse complement strand
CCGGGCGGTTCATCTGCTCGCGGAGCAGCATGTTCGGCAGCTGCAGGAGCGCGAGCAGGATGAGGAAGACGTACGCGAAGTTGTTGGTGAGGTGGAAGAGCGCCTCGACCTTCACGTGCAGCGGCAGCTTCGCGCGGAGCACGATCGGGAGCAGCTTCTTGGCCGTCTGCGCCGAGCCCTTGGCCCAGCGGAACTGCTGGGTCTTGAAGCTGTTCATCTCGCAGGGGATCTCGGCCGGCGCGAGCGCGTCGGGCACGTAGACGAAGCGCCAGCCCGCGAGCTGCGCGCGGAAGCTGAGGTCCATGTCCTCGGTGAGCGTGTCGTGCTGCCAGCCGCCGGCGTCCTCGATGGTCTGCTTGCGCCACATGCCGGCGGTGCCGTTGAAGTTGAAGAAGCGGCCCGAGCGGTTGCGCGCGATGTGCTCGATGACGAAGTGGCCGTCGAGCATCATCGACTGGACCCGGGTGAGCATCGAGTAGTCGCGGTTGAGGTGACCCCAGCGCGCCTGGACCATGCCGACGTTCTCGTCGGTGAAGTGGTGCACCAGGTCGGTGATGATGGTCGGGGTCGGGACGAAGTCCGCGTCGAACACCAGGAGGTAGTCACCCGAGGCGACCTTCACGCCCTCTTCGAGCGCGCCGGCCTTGTAGCCGGTGCGGTCGGTGCGGTGCAGGTAGACGGCCCGGTAGCCGCGCTCGACGAGCTCCTCGACCTTGGCCTTCGCGATGCTGACGGTCTCGTCGGTCGAGTCGTCGAGCACCTGGATCTCGAGCTTGTCCTTCGGATACTCGAGGCTGGCCACGGACTCCATGAGGCGCTCCGCCACATAGAGCTCGTTGAACATCGGCAGCTGCACGGTCACCACCGGCAGCTCCTCGAACTTGCGCGGCGGCTTGGGCGCGCGCTTGCGGTGCTTCCAGTACAGGTAGACCAGCTGGCCACGGTGGAAGCCGTAGACCGCGAGGATCGTGAGGGTCAGCAGATAGACCCCGATGACGAAGATTTCCATGAGTGCTCCGGGTCCCCCCCAGGGCAGCCGTCGTGGAAGAGACGGCCAGGGCAGCGCACGATACGCGCTGCGTCATGTGCGGACCGTCTATACGACGCGGAATGTCATCGAAATGTAATTCGTCGTATTACTTCGTCGCGATCTGGTTGGGATCGTTGGAGTTTTCCCGGTTCGGTCCCACCGGTGTACGAAGTTGACGCAGCGCGTGGTGCTTCGTCGCGTCGTCCACGTCGAGGGAGGTTGTCGGCCGCGGCCCTGGGAGCCAGCTCACGGCCTTTACAGTCCTCCCCTGCAGAACTCTTCCAGCCGGACGTACGGAGTCGGTGACGTCCGGAAACGGGCGATGTGACGAGAGGCAACAACTGTTTCGTAGAAAATCCCTCGGGTTTTCGAAAGGCTCTCCGCCGTGGACGGGGCGAACGACCTGCATTTCGGAAGAGTGCTGGCAGTCGACGACGACCCGCATGTTCTGCGGCTGCTCGCACGTATGCTCGCGCGTTTCGCGGGAGAGGTCGTGTCGGCCTCCACCTGTGACGAGGGGCTCTCGGTCCTGCGTGATGGCGGGGTGGATCTGCTCGTGATCGACGTCCACCTGGGGGAGCGAAACGGCGTCGAGCTGGCCCGCGCGGCCGCGACCCTGCACCCGGTCCCCCCGGTCGTCGCCGTGACCGGCGCGGCGTCTCCGGAGGACGGGCTCATGCTCGGGCGGGCCGGGGTCGCGCAGCTCCTGCAGAAGCCCTTCACCATCGAGCACCTCCGCGACGCGCTCGCGCAGCTCGAGCCGCCGCGCCCGGTGGAGCTCGAGGCGATCATCCGGCGCAGCGTGGGCGTCCGCCCCATGCCCGAGGTGCTCGACGCCGTCCGGCGCTCGATGGTCAACGAGGCCCTCGCCCGCACCCAGCACACCAAGTCACACGCCGCGAGCCTGCTGGGCATCAGTCGTCAGCACCTCTCGAAGATCATCGAGCGCGGCAAGGTCTGAGCGCCTCCTCCGCGTCACGGCGCGGTTGGCATTGACGTTGGCCGCGTCTTGTCCGACACCCGGACACGATGAGTGACGAGAACCTCCAGATCTGCCTCGCGTCCCGCCCCAAGGGCGCTCCGAGCACCGGCGACTTCGACGTCCGTCGCGGCCCCAAGCCGAGCCCCGGTGAGGGAGAGCTGTTGCTCCGGACTCGCTATCTCTCCCTCGACCCATACATGCGCGGCCGCATGAGCGACGCGCCGTCGTACGCGGAGCCCGTTCCGGTAGGCGGGGTGATGGTCGGCGGGACGGTCAGCGTCGTGGAGGAGAGCCGCCACCCCGACTTCCAGGCGGGCGATCACGTGCTCGCGATGAGCGGTTGGCAGACCTACGCGGTCTCGAACGGGGAGGGGCTGCGCAAGCTGGAGCTCCCCGAGGATCGCCTGTCGCTCGCGCTCGGCGCGCTCGGCATGCCGGGGTTCACCGCGTGGTGGGGGCTGAACCGGATCGGGGAGCCGAAGGAGGGCGAGACCCTCGTCGTCGCCGCGGCCACCGGGCCGGTGGGCTCGATGGTCGGTCAGCTCGCCAAGCGGGCTGGGCTGCGCACGGTCGGCGTCGCGGGCGGGCCGGAGAAGTGCGCCTACGCGGTGGACGAGCTCGGGTTCGATGTCTGCGTCGATCATCGCTCGGAGGGCTTCGCGGCGGCGCTCGGCGAGGCGTGCCCCGACGGCATCGACGTCTACTTCGAGAACGTCGGCGGCAAGGTGCTCGAGGCGGTGATGCCGCTCCTCAACCCGCACGCGCGCGTGCCGCTCTGCGGGCTCGTCGCGCACTACAACGCGACGTCGCTGCCCGAGGGGCCCGACCGCACGCCGCTGCTGCTCGGGCTGCTGCTGCGGAAGAAGATCCGGATGCAGGGCTTCATCATCGCCGATCACTTCGACCAGTTCGGCGCGTTCGCCAAGGACGTCGCGCCGGCGGTGCTCAGCGGCGAGGTGAAGGTGCGCGAGGACGTCGTCGAGGGCCTCGAGAGCGCGCCCGAGGCCTTCATCGGCATGCTGTCGGGGAAGAACTTCGGGAAGCTCGTGGTGGCGGTGCGCTGAGGGCGCTACCGCCGCCGCCGCAGCGCGAGCGCGCCGAGCAGGGCCAGACACCACGCGACGGGCGGCGCGCCCTGGCCGCTCGTCCGGCACCCGCAGCCGCCCGTGTCGTCGGGCGGCGGCTCCACGGACGCGTCGCTCATCGGCCTGACGCCAGCGTCCGATCCGGGCGGACCGCCGTCGGTGTCGGGCGCGGGGAACCGCACCACCGCGCCGTCGCTCACCCCGTCGACCGAGGGGCCCTCGGCGGAGTAGGCGCGCACCCCGACGTAGTAGCGGCGCCCGTTCGCGAGGGCGAGGCCGGTCAAGGTCGCCTCCGTGTCGGTGCCGACGTCTCGCCAGCGCTCGTCGAGGAGCGGCGAGCCGGCCGCGTCGAAGAGCCCGACCTCGTACCGCAGCGCGCCATCGACCGCGTCCCACCGCGCGATCCACGTGTCGGTGGTGGTGATGAAGTCACTGTCCATGTCGCTCGCCGGATCCGACGGATCGATGTCGATGACCCCGGTAGGCGTCTCCGCGTGGCGCTGGGTGATGCCGTAGAGGAAGCCGTCCGCGACCGACACCAGGATCTCGTCCAGGCCGTCGCGGTCCGTGTCAGCGAAGCTCGCTTGCCCCACCGCGACCCCGAAGTCGAGCGCGTGGACGAGGGCGCCGTCGCAGGCGCTCACCCAGTAGAGCCAGCCGTCGGTGGAGCCGACCAGCGCGGCGGGCGCCCCGTCGCTCGCGAGGTCCTCGTGGGCCACCACGCTCGTGAGCTGCCCCGCGAACGCGCCCGCGGCGTCCAGGTCGGCCCGCGTGTCGTAGCGAGCGCCGGAGCCGAGGTGTAGCGTGGTCTCCGCGCCGCGCGCAGGCCCGCGGAGGTCGGTCATCTTGAGACGCGCGGGGTGCTGCCACGAGCCGCTGATCAGGACCGCGCGGTCCCCGGGGCACGAAACGACGCTCCCGTAGGGGTAGGGCCGGTCGTCGTCCGCGCTCTGCCAGAGGAGCCCCGACAGATCGTCCTCCACGATGCCCACGGGCGAGAAGCCGCCGTGCAGGACGATCTCGTCGCGCGGCTCGTCGTCGACGTCGTAGAGGGTGGTGAGGTAGTAGCTGGGCCCGCCGATCGCGGCGAGCTGCGCGCCGGTCGCGCCCGAGAGCACGCGCGTGCCGCCCCCCTGCCAGTACACGTCGTCGCGGTCGTCGGCGTCGAAGCGCCCCACGGCGAGCCCGGCGGCCTGTCGCCCGGAGCCGGTCTCCACGGGCGCGGCGTCCCAGAGCGTCGCGCCGTCGGCTCCCGAGATGGCGCGGATGCGCGTGAGGGTGTTGGAGGGCTCGCCCCAGTGGAAGACGAGGTCCGGGACGGCGTCGCCGTCCAGGCGCGCGGGCACGAGATCGAGGATCGGCGCGTCCGGCGCGGGCACGCGCCAGCGCTCTTCGCCGTCCGGGGTGACGACCGCGACGTCCGTCCCCCCCGCGGGCGCGCCGGGGCTGCGCTGGGCGAGGCACGCGATGGCCCGCGAGCCATCGACGAGGCCGTCGACGATGCTCGGCGCGGTGGTGAAGAGTCGCTCCCAGTCGCGCCGAGGGGGCGACGCCCAGCTGGCGTCCGACGCGTCGAGCCGCAGCAGCGCGCCGCGGGCGTCGCTCACCACGATCGCCTCCGGGGCGCCCGCCTCGAGCGCGGCGGTGACGGGGCCGCGCTGCAGGTCGCGCCAGGCGCCCGAGGCGTAGTATCCGCCGGTGCGCAGCCTGGCGACCTCGAACTCGCCCCCCGCGACGGTGGGCAGGAGATCGCGGTCGTGGATGACCATGAAGCCGTCGCTGTAGGACACGGCGAGCGTGGCGTTCGAGGCGGTCACGGGGGGGATCGTGAAGGCGGCCTGAGCCCGCGTGCCGGCGGCGATGTCGTGGCGCGCCAGCTCGGAGAGCGCGCCGGCGTCGACCGCGTAGGCCACGAGCCGGCTCGCGGCGCCGGCCCGCGCGACGGTCAAGAGATCCTGGTCTCCGTCCATGTCGAGGTCGAGGGTGACGAGGGTGTCGGGGCGCGACTGGACGGCCGCGCGGTCGAAGCTCCATCCACCGAACGCGTCGTGGTCTCCGAGCGACCAGGTGGAGGTCGCGGACGCGCCGTCGAAGGTCCACCCGGAGAGCGCGCCCTCCGAGCGCGTGACGAGCTGACGGCCGCCGCCGTGGGCGAAGTGTCCGACCGCGATCGCGCCCGGGATCGTGGCCTCGACCGCGCCGGACGCGGCGTCGAAGATCCGCGTCTCCCACGCGCCGCTCGAGAAGACCGCGACGACGAGCTCCAGCGCGCCGTCGCCGTCCAGATCCGCGACCGGGTCGGCGACGCGGAGGTTGCCGCCGTCGTCGGGCGCGAGCACCGAGGACCAGAGCGTCGTCAGGCCACCCGCGCCGTCGTGGTCGAGCACGGTGACGCGCCACCGATCGGTCACCGCGCTGTTGTTGTCGAGTCGGACGCAGGCGAGCTCCTCGGCCGGGTCCGCGTCGACGTTCGCGGGGTAGCAGAAGTTCCAGTAGGCGAACCCACCCAGGCTCGCGCTCTCCGCCACCAGCGCGCCGGTGGCCGGGCTCCAGACGCGCAGCGTCGTGTTCGTCGGGATCACGACCTCGGGGGGACCGACGCCGTCGATGTCGAGCACGGTGATGGCGCGGGAGAAGCCGCAGTGCACGTTCGGGATCTCCCACAGCCGTCGGGCGGCGCCGAAGCCATCCGCGAACGTGTAGATCGCGCCCGGGTATCCGCTGTTGACGCCGCAGCACCCGCACTCGGCCACCAGGAGATCGGTGGTCCCGTCGTCGTCGAAGTCCGCGAGCCGCGTGCCGCCCAGGGTGCCCAGCTCTCCGGCCGGCTCGCCCCAGAGCACCTCGCCCGTCCGGGGGTCGAGCACGAACGCGCGGTCGCTCGAGCTCACGGCCAGGTCGAGCGCCCCGTCCCCGTTCAGGTCGGCCAGGCCGACGAGCCGGTCGAAGCCGCGCGGCGCGCTGCTCCAGAGATCGCCGTCGGTCACGGTGCGGGCGACGACGCGTCCGCCCGTGACCATGATGACGTCGACGGATCCATCGGCGTCGACGTCGAAGGGCATCATCGCGGACGCGCCGAGCGAGCCGCCCAGGTAGTAGCGGTAGTAGGCGGCCGGATCGGCGATGTCGCTCGCGCCCGAGGCGGCGCCGGTCCTCGCTCGGTCGTGCCGCTGGAGTGGCCAGTCGGCGTGGGCGAGGGCGGGGAGGAGACAGGTCGAAGCGAAGAGCACGAGGGCGCGCGAAAGCATGCGCCACGATAGCACCGCCACGTGGCACCGCGGCGACGCCTCCACTCCGCTCCTGGCCGCCCCGTCGGCTAATCACAACTGAGTTGCAGGAGCCATTTGCTTCGCGTATGAGGGCACAGATGGCCGCCCGGCTCCCGCTCTGTCTCGCGCTCACGGCGTTCGCGCTGTGCCCGGTCGGGGTGTGCGCGCAGGACGCCGGCGCGCCAGACGGCGGAGTCCCCGATGATGCCGCGCAGACGCCGGCCGGAGAGCCAACCGAAGAGCCGGCCGAAGAGCCAACCGAAGAGGAAGAAGAACAGGAGCCGCCACGAGACGAAGCGGCCCAGCCTGCGGCGCCGCGCCTGATCCCGCCGCGCATCGTGCGCTCCGCGCCGCCTGCGTACCCGGAGAGCCGGCTCGGAGAGCGGCTGCACCCCTCGGTCGTGCTCATCGTGACCCTCGACCCCGACGGGCAGGTCGTCGACGCGGAGGTCGAGCACTCGGCCGACGCCGACTTCGACGCCGCGGCGCGCGCGGCCGTGCGCACCTGGGAGTTCGCCGCCGCCGAGCGCGACGGGCAGCCCATCGCGTCCCGCGTCCGGGTGGCGGTGCACTTCGAGCTCCCCGCGTTCGACCTCGCGACGGGGGCCGAGCCGATGGAGGCGGGCGGCGTGGTCGAGCCGGTGCAGCTGCTGCCGCATCACGATCACCCCGCGCCCGAGCCGGCGGCGGAGAACGTCGAGGAGGAAGAAGGAGACGCGGAGCCGGAGCTCGGCGTGACCGCGCAGGTCGAGCACGAGGAGCGCGACGAAGACCGCGGCGCGGGCAGCTTCGAGATCGATCGCGACGTGCTCGCCGCCGCGCCGCGCCGGGAGGGCGCGGACCTGCTCCTCAGCGTGCCCGGGGTGTTCGCGGCCCGCGCGGAGGGCATGGCCGTCGGACACCGCATCAACCTCCGCGGCTTCGACGCGGACCACGGCCAGGACATCGAACTGTCCGTCGGCGGGCTGCCCATCAACCTGCCCTCGCACATTCACGGCCAGGGCTACGCGGACCTCGGCTTCCTCATCCCGGAGGCGGTGCGCCGGGTGCGCGCGACCGAGGGCGTGTACGACCCGCGGCAGGGCGACTTCGCGGTGGCGGGGAGCATCGCCTTCGATCTCGGCGTGCCCGAGGACGAGCGCGGCTTCCGCGTGCAGTCCGGCTACGGGCTGTTCGACACGTTCGAGCAGCTCGTGCTCTGGGCGCCGGAGGGCGAGCGCGAGGAGACCCTCGGCGCGGTGCAGTACCGACGCACGGGCGGCTTCGGGCAGCGCCGGAGCGGCGACGCGATCAGCGCGATCGTGCAGGCCGGCGCGCGCAGCGGCGACTGGCGCCTCCGGGGCGTCGGCATCCTCTACGGAGCGCGCGCCGACCTCGCGGGCGTGGTCCGCGTGGACGACCTGCAGGCGGGGCGCGTCGGCTACTACGACGCTTACCCGGATCCCACCGCGCAGTCGCAGAACGCGCTGAGCGGGCGGTTCCTCGCCGGCTTCTTCGCCGACCACCGCTCCGAGGGCGGGGCGGGCGGCGGGCTCGGCGTGTGGGTCGGCGCGGACGCCTTCCGTGTGCAAGAGAACTTCACCGGCTACACGCGGCGCTCGCGCACGGTCTTCGACGGCGCGACCGGGCGGGGCGTGGCGGGTCGCGGCGATCTGATCGAGCAGCGCAACCGGACCTTCTCGGCCGGGCTGCAGGGCCGCTTCCGGACCTCGCCGTGGGAGCCCTGGGACTGGGCCTCGGCCCGCCTCGAGCTCGGGCTGGACGGACGCGTGGATTTCCTGGAGCAGGGGCAGAGCCTGATCGAGGCCGGCCGCAACCGCACCTGGGACGAGCTGATCGACGCGGACGTCTTCACGACGAACGCGGCGCTCTACGGCGACGTGGAGATCGCGCTCACCGAGTACGTCGAGCTCCACGTCGGGGCGCGCGCGGCGCTGGCCGTCTACGAGATCGACGATCGACTCGGGAACTTCATCGCGATGGAGCGCCCCGAGACCTTCCTCCGCGGGTTTCGCCGGAGCGCGGGCGGGGTCACGGCCGGCCCGCGCGCGAGCGTGGAGGTCAAGCCGATCGAGCCGCTCTCGCTCCGCGCGGCGTACGGTCACGGGTATCGCTCCCCCCAGGCGCGAACGCTCGACGACGGAGAGCGCGCGCCGTTCACCGAGGTCCGCTCGGCCGACCTCGGCGCGGTGCTCGAGCTCGACCGGACCCTCCGCGTGCAGGTGGCTGGCTTCTGGACGGAGCTGTCGGACGACGTCGCGTTCGAGCCGCGCGAGGGTCGGCTGGAGCGCATCGGCGCCTCGCGCCGCATCGGCGCCGTGCTGCACGCGCAGGCCCGTCCGCTCGACTGGCTCGTCGGAGCCGTGAGCGTGACCTTCGTGGACGCGGAGCTGCTCGAGCCCCCGCCGCCGAGCGCGAGCGATCCGCAGCCCGCGTTCGTGCCCGGGCAGAACCTCCCCTACGTGCCGCCGGTCGTGATCCGCGCGGATCTCGGCGCGCGCGGCACCCTCGCGGACGACGTGCTCGGCGAGGAGCTGCGCGGTCACGTCGGGCTCGGCTACTCCTTCCTCTCACCGCGGCCGTTGCCCTTCGGTGGCTTCGCCGATCCGGTGAACCTCGTCGACGCGAGCGCGGGGCTCGGCTGGGGCCCCGTGGACCTCGGCGTCTCCTTCTTCAACATCTTCGACGTGCGCTACGCCGCCTCCGAGTACGTCTTCACCTCCAGCTGGGATCCGGACGCGGTGCCCACGCGCGTGCCCGCGCGGCACCTCTCGGCCGGCTCGCCGTTCACCTTCATGGTCACGCTGGGGGTCTCGCCGTGACGCGCCTCCTCTTCGCGGCGCTGCTCCTGACCGGGTGCATCGACACGAGCGTCGAGGCGACCACGGTCGCGCTCTCGGTGGCAGGCACCGCGCCGACGCCCTTCGAAGATCGCAGCGGGAGCGTCATCACGCTCGAGCGGGCGGAGCTGGCCTTCGGGCCGCTCTACCTCTGCCCGGGGCGTCAGGCGGGAGAGCTCTGCGAGGAGGCGCTCGCCGAGTACACGGACGCCGTCGTGGTCGACGCGCTCGATCCAGCGCGCCGCGAGGTCGGGGAGATGAGCGCGCTCACCGGCACCGCGCGCTCGTACATGTACGACCTCGGCATCGTCTCGCTCCTCGGGCGCGACGCGCCGCTGGTGACCGAAGCCGCCGCGTCCCTCGACGGGGCCTCCGCCGTGGTGAGCGGACGGGCCGACGTCAACGGGCAGACGATCCCCTTCACGATCGCGATCGCCGTGGCCCAGAGCGCCTCGGTCGAGGGCGGCGTGCCCGTGGTCCGGAGCAGCGCGACCGAGGGCTTCGAGCTCCCCCTCCGGCCCGACGGCGCCTCCACGCTGACGGTGCGCTTCGACCCCGCCGACTGGCTCTCCAGCGCCAGCTTCGACTCCCTGGTCGAAGATGCGGCGTGCAGCGAGGGCGCCGAGGTGGTCTGCGCCGGCTCCGTCGAGCAGCGCTGCGCGGCCGACGGCGGCGTGGCCGAGATGAGGGACTGCGCCGACCTCGATCAGGCGTGCGTCCGCGGCGTTGGCTGCGTGGAGTCGGTCGCGCTCGACGCCGACGACGCCGTCGGGCGCGCGCTCTCCATCGGCCTCACCTCGGGCGCCCGCCCGGACTTCGAGACCGCCCGGTGAGCCCGCGCCTACTCGCAGGCGTTGCAGAGCCCGCGCACCTGGATCTCGACCTTCTTCCGGGCGAGGGCCTTCGGCGCACCGCGCTTGGCCTTCACCGCGATGGCGTCGTCGGGCAGGCAGCTGACGTCGCCGCACTCCTGGCAGACGAAGTGGGGGTGCGCGGTCGGGTCGTGCGCCTCGCCGCGGGCCAGCTCGAAGCGCCAGAGGTGGTCGCCGAAGTCGCTCCGGAGCGCGAGCCCCGCGTTGGTCAGATCGACCAGGTTGCGATAGATCGTCGCGCGGTCGTAGCCGTGGGGCTCGAGCCGATCACAGACCTCGCCGTGCGCGAGCGGACCCTCGGCGTCTTGCAGGCACGCGAGCACCAGCGCCCGGCTGCTGGTGGCACGGAGCCCACCCTCGCGCAGCGCGCGCTTCAGCTCTTCCTTGCGCTCGCTGAACACTCCGCGCTTCGGGGGATCACCCATCGCTCGACTCTCCTCCGTCTCGCGTCAGTATAGAACAGTCGTAACCGGATTGCAGACAGCGGCACGTCTCTTCCATGTGGATTCCCGTCACGATCGCGGTGGCCTCCTGCGCGCTCGGCGCCGCCCTCGGCCTGGGTGGGCGGCGCGATCACTCGCGCGTGCTCGTCACGTTCGCGGTGGTCGCGGCGCTCGCCATCGCCCTGGGGCAGCTGCTCCCGGACGCGCTCGGCGGGGCGGGCATCCTGGCGCTCCTCGTCTTCGCGGGCGCCGCGGTCCTCCCGAGCTTGCTCGAGCGGGGCGTGGCGCGCGTCATGGGCCAGGAGCGGAGCGGGCGGCTCGGGCTCGAGCTGGGCTACTGGGCCCTCTTCGTGCATCGCATCGGCGACGGGATCGGGCTCGGCATCTACGGCGGGCACGAGCACGCCGGCCACAACCACGTCGACGTCCTGCTCGCCCTCGCCGCCCACTCCGTCCCCCTGGTCGCCTTCATGACCCTGGCCTTCGTGCGGCGGAGCGGCGCCGCGGCCGCGCTCTGGCGCGTGGCCGGGCTCGCGCTCGCGTCGCTGGTCGGCATCGGCGTGCCCGCCGTCGTGCCGCCCGCGATCTTCGACGCCGCGGAGCCGTGGGTCACCGCGGGCGTGGCCGGCCTGTTGATCCACGTGGTCGCGCACGACTGGGCGCCCCAGAACCAGCCGAGCGGCTGGGGCACGCGCGTGGTCGACCTCGCGGTGGCGGCCGCCGCGCTCAGCCTCTTCTTCTTCGGTGGACACGACCACCACGGCGGCGGCGACGTGCGCGACCGGATCGAGGCGGCGCTGCTCGATCTCTCGCTCGACACCGCGCCCGCGCTGGCGATCGGGCTGGCGCTCGGCGCGGTGCTCACCGCGGCCGGGACGCGTCTCCCCACCGACTGGCTGCGCCGCGGCGGGGCCCTCTCCCAGGCGATGCGCGGCGCGGTGGTCGGCGCGCCGCTCCCCATCTGCGCGTGTGGGGTGCTCCCCCTCGCCGACACCCTGCGCCGCCGGGGGGCCGGGCCGGCGCTCGTGGTCGCGTTCCTGCTCGCCACGCCCGAGCTGGGCATCGAGACGTTCGCGCTGACGACCTCCTTCATCGGGTGGCCCTTCGCGCTGGTGCGGCTCGTGGCCGCGGTCGCGCTCGCGATGTTCGCGGCCCTGGTGATGCATCGCGCGGCGACCCCCAGCCAAGCGCACGACCACGCCCACGATCACGACCACGGTCAAGAAGACGCGTCGCCGGACGGCAGCTTCTTCGCGCGCTGGCTGCACGCCTTCGACGAGCTCCTCTTCCACGTCGCGCCCTGGACGGTGGTCGGCCTCGTCGCAGCCGCGTATGTGCAAGCTGTGTTGCCGGCCGAATCGATGGACGCGCTCGCCACGGGCGGCCTCGACATGCTCGTGGTCACCCTCGTGGCCGTGCCCAGCTACATCTGCGCGGCGAGCGCGACGCCCCTCGCCGCCGTCCTGCTCGCCAAGGGCATGAGCCCGGGCGCGGTGCTCGTCGGTCTCCTGCTCGGGCCGGCCACCAACCTCGCCACGGTGGGCTTCCTTCGTCAGCGCTACGGCAACCGCGCGACCTTCATCGGCCTCGGCGCGGCGGTGGTCTTCGCCTGGGCTGCGGGCGCGCTGGTGAACGTGTCCGGGCTCCCCGTCGAGGCGGCCGCGAGCGCGGCCTCCGAGCACGAGCACGGCGCGGTGGCGATCGGCGCGGCGCTCGTGCTCGCGCTGGCGATGACGCGGAGCATCTGGCTGGTGGGCCTCCGCGCGTGGCTGACCACCCTCGGCGACGGGCTCGGCGGCCACGCCCACGCCCACGAGCACGATCACGTGCACCACCATCACCACCACCACGACGACGAGTGCTGCGGTTGAGATGATCCCGCTCAGGCCTACGGGCCCGAGGTGTGGACTGGTTTCTCTGGCTTCACTCGCCCAGATCGTGAGCGGTATGACTGTGGCTCTCGGGCGTGGGGTCGGTGAGGGGAGGCGCGTGATGCGGGGGTGGGTCTTGCTGCTATTCGGTTCGCTGGCCGTGGCCTGCGCGTCACCGACGCCGAGCTGGAGCTCCACGTCGCCCACGCACCCGGACGCACCGGAGGCGCCGCCGCCGTCGGTGGCCACGGCGCTGACGGAGGATCCGGCGCCCCCACCCGAAACGACGGACATGGAGGAGCGTGGCCACGGACACCACGGCCATGGCGCGCAGACGGAGCCTCCGCCCGCGACGGCTGACGACGCGCCGGTCGAGCACGCACGCGAGCGAGAGGAGCACCAACATGCGCATTGAGGTGGGCCTCCTCTCCGTCTTCGCGACCGGGTGCATCGCGACCTCGGCCGGGCACGCGGGGGTCGCGAACACCGTTCGAGACCGGATCGATCGCGAGGTCGTCTTCCGTGACCCCGCCAGCGACGGGACCGTGCGGCCGCGGGTCGATGCGCTGCTGGCGGACCCCGTCGACGCCGAGGCGGCGGTCGAGATCGCGATCCTCCAGAGCCCGGACCTGCAGGCCTCGCTCGAGCAGGTCGACGTCGCGCTCGCGGACGTGCTCCGCGCCACCCTGCTGGCGAACCCGGACGTGGAGCTCGAGGCGACCTTCCCGGTCGACGGCAACGCCGAGCCGGGTCTGATGGGCTCCTTCATGTTCGACCTCGCGGACGCGATGCGCATGCCGCTGCGACGCGCGGTGGCGGACGCGGAGCTCTCCGCGGCCCGGGCGGAGGCGGCGCGGGCGGTGCTGGATCTGGCCTTCGAGGTCCGCGTCTCGTTCTACAGACACCAGGGGGATCTCCAGCTGGTCGAGCTCTTCCAGCAGGTGGTCGAGACGCTGCGCGCGGGGTGGGAGACGGCCGAGGCGCTGCGCGAGGCGGGCAACGTGCCGCGGCTCGACGTCGTGCAGCAGCGCGCCCTCTACGAGGAGGCGCGGGTCGCGCTCGCGCAGGCCGAGCTGGCTGCGCTCCAGAGCCGAGAGCGCCTCCAGGTCTTGATGGGATTGAGCGGCGAGGCGACGAGCTGGGAGGTGGCTTCCCGACTGCCCGATCCCGCCGAGTCCGACCCGGGGCTCGAGGCCATCGAGCAGACCGCCATCGAGCGCAGCCTGGCGCTCGAGCAGCGCCGACACCGCCTCGAGGCGCTCGCGCGCCGCGTGGGGCTCGCGCGGGTGGAGGGGGTGATCCCCGCGCTCCACGTGGGCGTCGTCGCCGAGCGCGAGGAGGGCGAGTGGTCGGTGGGCCCGATGGTGGAGATGCAGCTGCCGCTCTTCCATCAAGGGCAGGGCGACATCGACCGGGTGTCGGCGGAGCTCCGCGTCGAGCAGCACCGCTACGTTGCGAGCGCCATCGCGGTGCGCTCGAGGGTGCGGCGCGCGCGCAACGCCTACCTCAACGCCAGCGCGCGCAGCCGCTTCTACCGCGAGACGCTCCTGCCCCTCCGCGAGGAGGTGCTCGTCGAGAGCCTGCGCCAGTACAACGCGATGAACCTCGGGGTGTTCGAGCTGCTGACCGCGCGTCGCACGCTGATCGACACGGCGCGCCAGTTCGTCGAGGCGCTGCGGGACTACTGGGTGGCCCGAGCGGTTCTGGAGCAGGTGCTCGCCGGCGGCCAGCCCGAGGACATGGGGCAGGCGACGATCCCGATGATGACGGCGTCGCCTTCGGGCGGGGACGCAGGGCACTGACCATGGGAGCGCAGAGATGAACCGACGAGACTTGCTCATGGGAGGCGCCGCGGCCGCGGCCGCAGCGGCCGTCGCGCGAGGCGTCGCCGAGGCGCAGGACGAGAGCCCCTCCGCCACGGACGCAGCGGGGCCCGCCACCGACGTCGACCCGCGCTACCGCCCCGTGGTGACGCCGAACGGCTCCTCGCTCCCTTTCCGGATGGTGGACGGAGTCAAGGTATTTCACCTCGTCGCGGAGCCGGTGCGGCACGTCTTCACCGACGGGCTCGAGGCCAACTGCTGGGGATACAACGGCAGCACACCGGGCCCGACCCTCGAGGCGGTGGAAGGCGACCGGGTCCGCATCTACGTCACGAACAACCTGCGAGAGCCCACCACGGTCCACTGGCACGGCGTCATCTTGCCTGCCGGGATGGATGGTGTGGGCGGCCTCACCCAGCGGCCGATCCCGCCGGGGCAGACGTTCCGATACGAGTTCACGTTCCAGCACGCCGGGACGTTCATGTACCACCCGCACTGGGACGAGATGACCCAGATGGCGCTCGGCATGATGGGCATGCTCGTGGTGCACCCGCGCCGACCGCGCGGCCGGCAGCCCGACCGGGACTTCGCGATCATGCTCAGCGAGTGGAGCATCCCCATGGGCTCTGCGCGCCCGAACCCGCTCGAGATGAACGACTTCAACGTGCTCACGATGAACTCGAAGGCGTTCCCCGGGACCGATCCGCTCGTCGTGCGGCGCGGCGACCTCGTCCGCATCCGCTTCGGGAACCTGAGCGGGATCGACAATCACCCGATCCATCTCCATGGCTACTCGTTCCGGATCACCGCGACCGACGGCGGAGAGATCCCGCGGAGCGCGCAGCAGCCGAACACCACGGTGCTGGTCCCGACGGGCGCGTGTCGCGTGATCGAGCTCGTCGCCGACAACCCCGGCGACTGGGCGATGCACTGCCACATGACCCACCACATCATGAACCAGATGGGTCACGACTTCCCCAACATGATCGGCGCCGAGCTCCCGGTCGCCACGCGCCGCATTCGCCGCATGATCCCCGGTTACATGACGATGGGCACCGACGGAATGGCGGAGATGGGCGAGATGGACATGCCCGTGCCCGACAACAGCATCCCGATGCGCGGCGGCCCCGGCGCGTTCGGTCGCATCGACATGGGCGGCATGTTCACGATCCTCAAGGTGCGGGAGGACTTGACCAGCTACGACGAGAATCCCGGCTGGTACGAGCACCCGCAGGGCACCGTCGCCCGCCCGGCCACCGCGGCGGAGCTCGCCGCGGATGGCGTCGAGACCTGAGGAGGTCGGCGTTCCACGAGACGCGCGTGTTACACCCGGGCGTGCCGAGCCCTCGCCTTCATACCGCCTTGCTCCTCGGGGCCGCGCTCGGCTGCGCCGCGTGCTCCGAGGACCCGTCGCCCGCCCCCGATCCGCGCGCCGAAGCGACCCCCGAGTCATCCCTCTCGCTCCCGTGTGCGTCGCCCGCGGCGCCGTCGTGGGAGGCGCTGGACCCTCCCGCCTCCGCGGGCGCCCTGGCACCCAGCCTCACCGCGACCGAGGACGGCGTGCTCGGCACGTGGATCGAGCCGACCACCGACGGCCACCGGGTCCGCTTCGCCGTGCTGCGCGGTGACGAATGGAGCGCGTCCCGAACCGTGACGGAGTCCGCCGAGGTCGTCGCCAACTGGGCGGACTTCCCGCGCGCGGCGCGAGGCGGAGACGGGTCGATCTTCGTCTCCCACCTGCGCCGTTCGGGCGGCGCCTCGCCTCACGCCTACGACCTCCACCTCGCCCGGGCCGCCGGGCCGAATGACGCGTTCGAGCAGCTCGGCCCCGTCCACGACGACGCCACCGCGACCGAGCACGGGTTCGTCTCGCTCGTCCCCGAGGGCGTGGGTGTTCGGGTCTTCTGGCTCGACGGTCGCGCCGCGGTGCGCGGTGGCCCGACGGGGATCTACACGGCCACCGTCACGGACGGCGTCTCCAGCCCGGAGGTGTTAGATGATCGCACGTGTGATTGCTGTCAGACCGACGCGGCCGTCGCCTCGGCGGGCCCCCTGGTCGCGTACCGGGACCGCGGCGAGGAGGAGGTGCGCGACGTGTCCGTGGTGCGGCGGACCCCGGAGGGGTTCTCGACGCCCACGCCAGCCCACCGGGACGGGTGGGAGATCGCCGGCTGCCCCGTGAACGGCCCGGCGATCGACGCGGCGGGGGAGCGCGTCGTCACGGCCTGGTTCACCGGGGCCGACGGAGGCTCGGTGCGCGTGGCGTTCAGCCGGGACGGGGGCGCCTCGTTCGCGCCGCCCGTGATCGTCGACCCCGATCAGCCGCCGGGTCGCGTCGACGTGGCGCTGCTCGACGACGGCGCGGTCGTGAGCTGGCTCGCGCGGACGCCGACCGGCGGTGAGGCGCGCGCACGCTTCGTGTCGCCGGACGGAACGCTCGGCGCCGCCAGCGTCATCGCGGACATGGGCGCGGCCCGCGCGAGCGGCTTCCCCGTGATCGCCCGCGACGGGGACCGGCTGCTCGTCGCGTATCGCGACGCCGCCGAGCCCCCCCGCGTCCACGTCGCCGCGCTGCCCGTGAGCGCGCTGCCTCGCGGTCCCGCGAGGGAGGCGGAGTCCAACGCGCCGCGTCGCCTCGCGCTGGGCGACGCGCTCCCGGACGCGGCGGTGCTGGACGAACAGGGCGCGCGCGTCACGCTGTCCGAGCTGGCCGGTGAGGCGCCTCTGGTCGTCGCGTTCTTCGCGCGTTGGTGTCAGCCGTGCCGCGACGAGCTCGCTCAGCTCCAGCGGAGCCGCGCCCGCCTCCCGAGCGGGACGCGGGTGCTCGCGGTCAGCCTCGACGAGGGGCCCGCGTCTCGCGCCGTCGCGACGGCGCGCCGCTGGGGCTTCGAAGGAGAGGTGGTGCGCGACGCCGGGGCGGCGGCGGCGCTCGGTGTCCCACCGCTGCCCGGCCTCTTCGTGTTCGACGCCGACCGGCGGCTGCGCGGCGCGTGGACCGGCGATCGGCTCGACGAGCCCGCCCTCCTGCGCGCGCTGCGGGCGCAGGCAGCGAGGACCGGTCGCTGACGCACGCGTCGCGCAGGTCGCTCGCGAGTCGTACCCACAGGCTCGTCCCGGGAGCGAGATGGATGCATGCTGCCTTCGTGGACCGTGCTCCGCTCCTCTGCTTGCTCCTCTGTATGCTCCTCTGGGGCCTCGCCTCCGCGTGTGAGGCGCCGCCCGATCCAGTCGATGGTGGGACGGCGGACGCGAGCGCAGACGACGCTGGGGCCCTCGTGGACGCGGGCCCGGCGCATCCCGCGACCCTCTCGGCCGCGGGGCTCTACCGAGACGCGGTGGGAGGAGACCTCGCCGAAGGTGTGCTCGCCTATGACGTCCGCTACCCGCTCTGGAGCGATGGCTCGACCAAGCGACGCTACCTGCTGTTGCCCGACGGCGCGACGATCGACACCTCGGATTCCGACGGCTGGCGGTTCCCCGTCGGGACGCGCGCGTTCAAGGAGTTCGTAGTCGACGGTCGACCGATCGAGACGCGCCTGCTCTGGAAGGTCGGGGAGCGCGAGTGGGTGCGGGTCGCGTACGTCTACCGAGAGGACGGCGAGGACGCGGACGCGGCCCCGGGAGGCGTCGTCGACGCGCTCGGGACCGCGCACGACGTGCCCGACGTGGCCGGGTGCTTCAACTGCCACCGAGGCGCCGCCGACTTCTTGCTGGGGGTGTCCGCGAACCAGCTGGACCGCGCCTCGTTCGACGCCTGGACACGGGCGGGCGTGCTCCCCGACGGGACGCGCTGGGGAGAGCCGCCCGGCGACGAAGCCCAGCGCGCCGCGCTCGGGTACCTGCACGGCAACTGCGGGCACTGCCACACGGAGTCTCACCCGCTCGCGATGCACCGGTCCCTCCGGCTGAGCCTTCCGGTCGGTCTCGCCGACCCGCTCGAGGCCCCCGCGTGGCGAACCAGCGTCGAGCAAGTCGCCTTCCATGACATCGGTGGGGCCCGGCAGCTCCTCGTGCCCGGCGATCCCGACGCGTCCCAGATCTACGTGCGCATGGGCCTGCGCGGCGAGCTGGGCATGCCGCCCCTCGGCACCGAGGCCATCGACCCGGACGGGCGCGCCGCGATCGAGCGCTGGATCCGACAGAGCCCGCTCCCCTGAGCACGTTCGAGGTTGGCGTCGCGCACGGCGTGCGTAGGGAACCGCGTGATGGTCGGGCGCGTGTGCGAGGCGGCCTCGGAGCGGCGGCGCCACCTCGCCGTCCGGTAGGGGGCAGGGTCACCCATGGCCACGGCCCCAACCTTCGCGCGCTCGATCCGGTGAGGTCTCATGAAGGCGGAATACAAAAAGGGAAGCCTGAGCCTGTTCAGCGCTGTGGCCATGGGCACCGGCGTGATGATCGGCGCCGGAATCTTCGCGCTCACCGGGCAGGTCGCGCAGTTCGCGGGCGCGCTGTTCCCGGCCGCCTTCGTGCTCGCGGCCATCATCAGCGGCTTCAGCGCCTACTCGTACGTGTTGATTTCGAGTGCCTACCCGTCGGCGGGCGGGATCGCGATGATCCTGAAGAAGGCCTACGGCCAGAGCACCATCACGGGCGCAGCCTCGCTCCTGATGGCGTTCTCGATGATCATCAACGAAGCGCTCGTCGCTCGCACCTTCGGGGTGTACGCACTCCACCCCTTCGACGTGGGCGGCGGGAGCTGGCTCGTCCCACTGCTCGCGGTAGGCCTCATCGCGGCCGCGTTCCTCGTCAACATCGCTGGCAACGAGGTGATCGGAAACGTCTCCAAGATCACGTCGGGGATCAAGGTGCTCGGCATCCTCGCGTTCGCGGGCGTGACCTTGTGGTTTGCAGACTTCGGATTTCGCCCGCTGGGCGCGATGAGCTCGGGTGACTCCGGGTCGGGGCCGGGCGGGTTCCTCGCCGGCGTCGCGATGGCCATCCTGGCCTACAAGGGCTTCACGACCATCACGAACAGCGGTGGGGAGGTCGAAGACCCCGAGAAGAACGTTGGCCGCGCCATCGTGATCTCGCTCGTGATCTGTCTGCTCGTCTACCTCGTGGTGAGCTGGGCGGTTGGCTCGACCTTGAGCATCGACGAGATCGTCGACGCGAAGGACTACGCGCTCGCGGCCGCGTCCGAGCCCGCCATCGGTCGCTACGGGACCTGGTTCACGGTGGGGATCGCGATCCTCGCGACGGCGTCGGGCCTGCTCGCGAGCCTCTTCGCGGTCTCGCGCATGCTCGCGATGCTCACCGACATGAACCTCATCCCCCACCGACACTTCGGCATGCCCGGTGACATCCAGAAGCACGTCCTCGTCTACACGGTGGTCGCCGCATCGCTCCTCGCCGCGTTCTTCGACATCGGACGCATCGCTTCTTTGGGCGCGGTGTTCTACCTGGTCATGGACATCGCGATCCACTGGGGTGTGTTCCGCCATCTGAAGGACGACGTGGGCGCGCGCGGCTGGGTCCTGCTCGGCGCCATCGCGCTCGACGTGGTCGTGCTCGGCGCGTTCCTCGTCATCAAGGCCATGAACGACCCCCTCATCATCGGCGTGTCCCTCGGCGGGATCGTCGCGATCGTCGCGTTCGAGCGCTTCTACCTGGCGCGGGTTCGCGAGGGGGAGGTCTGCGACCCATCGGGTTGACCTCCCGGCGCGAGGCCGGTAGACGCGAGGCCTTCGGAGGTCTTCATGTCGCGTCTCGCCGCTCTCTTGCCCATCCTTCTCGTCGCCTGCGCCGAGCCCACCGCCGGACCCGACGCGGGTGGAGACGCCTCGACGGAGCCCGCCTGGAGCGCGCCCGCCCTCATCGGACCCGAGGCGTCGCTCGAGGACACGAACCCGGACCCCGACGTGGTCGAGGTCAGCCTGCGGGCCGAGATGGTCGAGGTGGATCTGGGCGATGGGACCACGCGTCCCATGCTCGGCTACAACGGGATGGTCCCGGGGCCGGTCCTGCAGGCGAAGGTGGGCGACGAGGTGATCGTGCACTTCGAGAACCACACGTGGGACGCGACGACCGTGCACTGGCATGGCCTGCGGATCAGCGACGAGATGGACGGCTCGCCCCGCATCCAGGAGCCCGTGGCGGCCGAGGGCGGCACCTTCACCTACCGGTTCGTCGTGCCGGAGGCGGGGACCTTCTGGTACCACCCGCACGTTCGCACCAACGAGCAGCTCGAGCTCGGGCTCGTCGGCACGCTGATCGTGCACGACCGCGAGGATCCGGTCTTCGACGCGGAGCGCATGATCGTGCTCGACGACGTGCTCATCGATCCCGCCACCGACCAGATCGCGCCCTTCCTCCGCTTCCACCCCGAGCTCGTGCACGGCAGGAGCGGCAACGTCCTGCTGACGGACGGGCAGGTGAGCCCTGGGCCGGAGCGGACGGCCCGACCCGGACAGATCGAGCGTTGGCGCATCGTCAACACGGCGAACGCACGTACGATGAGCCTCTCGCTCTCCGGGGCGACGATGCGCGTGATCGCCACCGACGGCGGGCGCATCGCGGAGCCGTTCGAGACGGATCGGCTCGAGCTGCCCGTCGGGCAGCGCTACGAGCTCGAGGTGCGCTACGGCGCCGCTGGCACGGTGTCGCTGCAGAGCCACGTGCTGGTGGTGAACGACGCGGGCGACGTCGTGGAGCAAGCCATCCCGGTCTACGTCGTCGACGTCGACGGGGAGGCCGTGGAGCCGCGCGAGCTGGTCTGGCCGGAGCTCGTCACGCCCGAGCCGCGCACTGTCGATCGCGAGGTGGAGATGAGCTTCGACGCGATCAACGATCCGGAGGAGGGCATCCTCTGGCGCATCAACGGCGAGGCCCATCGCATGGAGCCGCTCTTCACCTTCGGTCAGGGCGAGACGGTCCGGATCACGCTGGCCAACCTCGCGGGCCAGGAGCACCCCTTCCACCTGCACGGCCAGTTCTTCGAGGTCCCGGGCCGCCCGGGCCTCTACGACACGGTGCTCGTCGGCGGCTCCGAGACGGTGGAGATCATCGCCCACCTCGACAACCCGGGCCGCTGGATGGCGCACTGCCACATCCTCGAGCACGCGGAGCTGGGCATGATGAGCGAGATCGTCGTCGACCCGCGCTGAGCGCCCGTCACTCCTGCCCCTCCATCGCCTCGAGGATGGGGCAGCTGCGCGTGCTGCCCGTCCCCGTGCACGTGCTCACGAGCTCCTGGAGCGCCGCGCGAATGGCGCGGAGCCGCTCGATCTTGCGGCCGACGTCTTCGAGCTTCAGCTCGGCCGCGGCCCGCGCCTCCGAGCACGTGCCGCCCTCCCGGAGCGCGAGGAGCTCCGCGACCTCCTTCAGCGTGAAGCCGAGCTCCTGGGCCCCCTTGATGAAGCGCACGACTCGCACGGCCTCGGCGTCGTAGCTCCTGTAGCCAGCTCCCGTCCGAGGGGGCGCGTCCAGCAGGCCACGCCGCTCGTAGTAGCGCAGGGTCTCCACGCCGACGCCGGCCTTCTCGGCGGCCTCCTTGATGCGCATCAGCCGTCGGCGCCGACGCCGGCCGAGCGCAGCGCCGCCTCCGTCAGGCCGCCGGCGCAGCACGACAGGAGCACCCCGTCGACCGCGACGGCCGGGACGCGCTCGGCGCCCAGCTCGCGCGCTCGCGCGGCTCCCTCGGGAGCGCTCACGTCGACGACTCGCACGTCGCATCGGTCGCAGGCGATCGCGCGGACGAGCTGCTCCGCGTCGTCGCAGAGGCTGCAGCCAGCGCTCAAGATCTCGACGGTTCGTTCTCTCTTGGTCATGTCGGTCTCCTCTCCTCAGGGAAACGAGGCGGTCGCCTCACAGCAAGGGCTGACCCGGCGACGGGGCCACGCGTTCCACAGCGAGGCCACCGCGATGAGGGTCACGCCACCGTACGTCGCCAGATCGGAGTCCCAGAGGAACTTGCCCGGCAGCAGCGTCGCCGCGCCCAGCACGCCGACGGCGAGAGGGCCGAAGCCGCGGCGGGCGCGTGCGCCGATGGCGAGCGCCGCCAGCGCCACGAGGAGCGCCAGCGACACGAGCGGCAGCAGGTAGGTGGTCTCCATCAGGAAGCCCAGGCCGAGCGACCCGAGGACGCCCGCGTAGAGGGGCCAGCAGGCGGGGCAGGCCACCTTGGGGAGCAGCGCGAGCCCGAGCGCGGGCGCGGCGGCCAGGGCGCGGCGGGCCCGAGGCGGGCGGGCCCCACGCAGGGCGCGCTCGATGTCCTCGACTCGAGGCACCCCGGAGAGCCCATCCTCGCCCGCGTAGACGCGGCAGCTGTTGCCGTGTCCCGGAGCGGCGCCCGAGATCTCCACGCCGTCGACGAAGACGCTCGGTGAGCCGTGGCCGCGCGCGTGGGCCGGCAGGTCCCTCCCGCCCACACGGAGCTCCGACCACACGGCCGGAAGACCCACGCGGAGCAGGGCGGCGGAGAGGGCGCGCTGCGCGGCCTCGACGTTCGGGCACTCGGGATCGACGAGCAGCTCTACCTTCGGCATGCGCCCACTGTGGGGCCTGTACCTAGGTACGGAGTCAACCCCCGGTTCGACGCTTTCTCAGATCGCGCCGTGGAGGCGGAGGCCTGGGAGAACGACGCGCTCGAGCGCGTCGGCGCAGATCTCGTCCGCTCGCTTCGCGTCGAGGATCCCGAAGGGCCGGAGATCCAGGTCCGGCTCGGGGGGAGACTCCGCCCCTCTGGCCGCTCGCACCATCGCGTCCACGTGGGGGCGCAACCAGGCGACGCTCCCGCGCGAGGCTGCGTGCGCGAGGTGCGCCCAGCCGAGCTGACTGTGGCGCGGCTCGTCGCGCGCGATGGCGGCGACCGCCGCCCGCGCTTCGGGGTGGGTGACGTGCGCGCGCATCTCGAGGAGCAGCGCCGTGCTCAGGGATTCGGTGACGCAGCCCACCGCGACCGACGCGTAGAGCGCGCGCGCCTCCACGGAGAGCGACCCCGGCCCGAGGGTGCTCCGGAGGTCGGGAGCGCCCGCTTCGAGCCCCGGGTCGAGCGCGTCCACGACCGCGCGGCACCGCACGGCGTGCTCTCGCTCGTCGTCGCCGCAGCGCGCGGCGAGCTGGACGAGCGCGAGAGGGGCCCCGCTCGACTCGAGGTCACGGGCCAGCCCGTCGAAGAGCGCGGCCGCCTCGAGCTCCGTGCGCTCGCGGAAGGCCCAGACGCGCGCGGCGGCCCGCTCCCGTCTCACAGCTCGCTCAACAGGAGGTGCCCCAGCAGCACACGAGCCCCTCGCGTTCCCGCGCGGTCCCGTCCTCGGCCGTCTCACAGCACGCCTCGTTGGGGCAGAACCCGCACTCCATCGGCGGCCCCGCGTCGGAGGGCGTCACCCCGGCGTCGGCGACGGGCGCCGTGGCGTCGTCGGGCTGCCCGCCGCCGCCGTCGGTGGCGTCCTCGGACTCGCAGCCCGCGGCCAGGAGCGCGCCCCCCATGACCAGGGCGTGAAAGAGCTTCTTGGTGTCCATGCCGCCTGCCTCTCGGGAGCAGCGTAGCGGCGGCGCGGGACGGACGCCGAGATCCGTTCGCGATGCTGAACATAGCGAGGAGCTATCGCTGGGCGCGCTGTAATGGGCGGCGGTGGGCTGCGTCCGCGAGGTGGAGGACGAGATGCCGATCGCTCGAACCATGACCGCCGTCGCGGCCGTCGCCGCGCTCGCCAGCTGCACGCCCGCGCTCCCAACCGCGCTCCCCCGTGGATCCGCCGCGTCCCCCGACGCGCCCGAGGCCCGACCCGCCAGAGTGGGTCTGGCTTTGACGGAGGAGCCGCCCCTTCCCGGTGAGCGCGGCGAGGGCTGGGAGGGTCTGGGCGACGCAGCGCCGGGGGGGCACGCACACCACGGAGGGCACCGTCATGGGCGCTGAGCTCCGACTGGTGGCGCTCGTGGGGCTCCTGACCGGGTGCGTGCCCTCGCTCCGCTCCGATCTGAGCCGCATCGAGCAGCTCACGGCGCAGCGCCTCCCGCGCGAGGTGCTCGGCGAGGTGGACCTCGGTGAGCCTGCCGACGTGTCGCGAGCCCTGCGCGAGCCTCTGACCGTGGACGGCGCCGTTCGGCTCGCGCTGGCGAACAACCGCGAGCTCCGCGCCTCGCTCCGGGATCTCGGCGTGGAGCGCGGGCTGCTGGCCCAGGCACACCTGCTGCCGAACCCGGAGGTCGAGATCGATCTGCGTCGTCAGGAGGATGTCGGCCAGCCGCTGCAGGTGGAGCTCTATGTCGAGTATCCAATCACGCACGCATTGTTGACGCCGATGAGGGTCGAGGCGGCCGGGCACGACCTGGAGGCGGCGCGGCATCGCGCGGCCGGGCGTGTCCTGCAGCTCGCCTACGAGGCGCGGGCCGCGTATCTGGCCGCGCAAGCGGCGGAGCAGTCCCTCGCCGTCGCCCAGCGCTCGCTCGAGGCCCTCGCCGCCGCTCGCGACGCCGCGCAGATGCTCTACGAAGCGGGCAACACCGCGGCGCTGGACGTCGCGACGCAAGTGGCGGCGTACGAAGAGGCGCGGGCCGTCGTGGCGCAGATCGAGCTCGAGCGCGCCTCGACCCGCGAGCGATTGGCCCGCGCGCTGGGGCTGCACGGCGCCGGGCTCGAGCTGACGATGGCGGGCACGCTGCCGGACGTCCCCCCGGGCGACGAGCTGCCAGAGACGCTGGAGCGCGAAGCGCTGACGGCGAGCCTCGAGCTCGCCGAGACCCGCAGCCGGTTGGCCGCGCTGGCGCAGAGGGTGGGGCTCTCGCGGACGGAGGGCTGGTTGCCCGAGATCAGCGTGGACGTGCACGCCGAGCAGGACGGAGAGACCTGGGAGTACGGCGGCGGCGCGAGCCTGTCCATTCCCCTCTTCGACCGTCGCGAGGGGGAGACCGCTGCGTTCCAGGCGCGCTTCGACGCCCTGACGGAGCGGTATCTGGGCGCCGCCGTCGACGTCCGCTCGGCGGCGCGCGAGGCGCGGAACCGGCTGACGAGCGCGCGACTCCGGGCGACGCAGTACGCGGACGTCATCGTGCCCGCGCGCGGCCGCGTGGTGGAGCAAACCTTGCTCCAGTACGACGCCATGCAGGTCGGCGTCTTCGAGCTCCTCGCCGCGCTCCGCGCGCAGCTCTCGGCCGAGCTCGAGGGGATCGCCGCGCGGCGAGACTACTGGACGGCGCGGGCCGCGCTCGACGCGCTCCTGCGCGGGCAGAGGGTGAGCTTCACCGGGGGCACGAGCGCGACGCTCGCGAGCGACCCGGGCACGGAAGGAGGGCACTGAGATGGATCGACGATCACTGCTTCGATGGGGCGGCGTGGCGGCCGGAGCGGCGCTGTTGACGCGGGCGGCGCCGGCGAGCGCGCAGGAGACGGCGCTCCTCCCGCCCTCGCGACCGCGCGGCGGCCCGGCGGTCATGGTCACCCCCGGCCAGCCCGCGGTGGTCACGCCCGACGGCGCGACCCTGCCCTGGACGACGCGAGACGGCGTCAAGGTGGGTCACCTGGTCGCCGAGGAGCTCGAGCACGAATTCGCGCCGGGCATGCGAGCGCGTGTCTGGGGCTACAACGGCGGCACGCCGGGCCCGACGATCGAGGCCGTCGAGGGGGATCGCGTCCGGATCTACGTGACCAACCGGCTGCCCGAGCCGACGACCGTGCACTGGCACGGGCTGATCCTGCCCAACGGCATGGACGGCGTGGCCGGCCTCAATCAGGCGCCGATCCCCCGCGGGGAGACGTGGGTCTACGAGTTCGACCTCCGGCACGCCGGCACGTTCATGTACCACTCGCACTACGACGAGATGACGCAGATCGCGCTCGGCATGGCGGGCATGTTCATCGTGCACCCGCGCCGACCGCGTGGTCCGCGCGTCGATCGTGACTTCGCGCTCATGACGCACGAGTGGAGGCTCGAGGTGGGCGCCCGTCGGCCGGATCCGAACGCGATGAGCGACTTCAACGTGCTGACCTTCAACGGCAAGTCCTTCCCGGGGACCGAGCCGCTGCTCGTGGGCACCGGGGAGCGGGTGCGCATCCGGCTCGGGAACCTGAGCCCGATGGATCATCACCCGATCCACATCCACGGGCTCAGCTTCGTGATGACCGCCACCGACGGAGGCTACGTGTCCCCGAGCGCGCAGATCCCGGAGACCACGGTCCTCGTGCCCGTCGGCTCGACGCGCGTGATCGAGATGGTGCCGACGGAGCCCGGAGACTGGGCGATGCACTGCCACATGACGCACCACGTGATGACGCAGATGGGTCACGGCATGCCCAACATGGTCGGCGCGGACACCCGGCGTCTGGACCGCCGCATGCGCCGGATCGCGCCCGGCTACATGTCGATGGGGGCGCGCGGAATGGGCGGCATGGGCGAGATGGAGATGCCGGTGCCCCCGAACAGCCTGCCGATGCGGGGCGGCGAGGGGCCGTTCTCGTACATCGACATGGGCGGCATGTTCACCGTGGTGAAGGTGCGCGACGAGCCCGAGCGCGCCGACCCTGGCGCCTGGTACCAGCACCCCGCGGGGACCGTCCCGGCGCGTGCGGACGCGGCGCGCCTTCGCGCAGACGGCATCTCGGTCCCCGACGCGTAATGCGCCGCCGCCCGCTGCGTCTTCTCCTCGGACCCCGAGACGAGTGGAGGACACATGCAAGGAACGATGGAAATGCCGGCGAGCACAGGGCCCGCCGAGAGCGAGGGCGAGGTCTGCCTCTTGCCGATCGCCGGGATGACCTGCGCGAGCTGTGTGCGCCGCGTGGAGCGCGCCCTGTCGGACGTCGACGGCGTGTCGCAGGCGGCCGTCAACTTCGCGACCGAGCGAGCGACGGTGACCTACGACCCAGCTCGCACCGACCCCGCGGCGCTGGCCCGCGCGGTCGAGGCCGCCGGCTACTCCGTGCCCGTCGCGCGGCAGGAGACGCCGACGGAGCGCGCCGACGAAGGCGAGGCGGCCGAGGAGCGCGAGCGCAAGGCTCTCTACCGCGACTTCTTCGTGGCCATGACCCTCACGATCCCCCTGCTGGTGCTCGGCATGTCCCACGGCGCGATCCCCGGCGCCGACGGGCCGCTGGGTCGCGCGCTCCAGCTCGTGCTCGCGAGCGTGGTCGTGCTCGGTCCGGGCCGTCGCTTCTTCCGCCTCGCGTGGATCGCGGCGAAGCACCGCACCAGCGACATGAACACGCTGGTGGCCATGGGGACGGGCGCGGCCTTCGCGTACTCGTTCGTCGCGGTGGTCGCGCCGCAGCTCTTCCCGCACGCCGAGCACGGAGCGGTGCCGCACGTGTACTTCGAGGCCGCGGGGGCGATCCTCACCTTCGTCCTCCTCGGCAAGGTGCTCGAAGGGCGCGCCAAGAAGCGCCTCTCCGATGCGGTGCGGGGGCTCGTGGCGCTCCAGCCCTCCTCCGCGCGTCGGCTCGGGCGAGAGGGCGTGGAGGAGGTCCCCGTCACGGCGCTGGCCCTGGACGACCTCGTGCTCGTCAGACCCGGTGAGCGCCTGCCCGCGGACGGTCAGGTGATGCGGGGGAGCTCCGCCGTCGACGAGTCGATGCTGACCGGGGAGAGTCTGCCCGTCGACAAGGAGGCGGGCGACCCGGTCTTCGGCGGCACGCTCAACCAGAGCGGCTCCCTCACGGTCCGCGTGGGCTCGCTCGGCGCGGACAGCGCCCTCGCCCGCATCGTCGAGGCCGTGCGCCAGGCGCAGGGGTCGAAGGCTCCGATCGCGCGTCTGGCCGACGTGGTGAGCGCGTACTTCGTGCCCGCGGTCCTCGTCGTGGCCGCGGCCACCTTCGGCGTCTGGCTCTTCCTGGACCCGACGGCCACCGGCCTCGCGACGGCCGTCGAGCGCTTCGTCGCCGTGCTCGTGATCGCCTGCCCCTGCGCGCTCGGGCTGGCCACGCCCGCCGCCATCGCGGTCGGGACCGGCCGCGGCGCGGAGCTGGGGGTGCTGGTGCGCGGCGGCGCGGTGCTCGAGGCGGCCAGCCGCGTGGACACCGTGCTCCTCGACAAGACGGGCACCCTCACCGAGGGCCAACCCCGCCTGACGGACGTCATCGGCGTGGAGGGGTTCGACGCGGCCGAGCTGCTCGCGCTGGTCGCCTCCGTGGAGAGCGAGAGCGAGCACCCCATCGCGCGGGCGCTCGTGCAAGGTGCGAGGGATCGTGGCGCCCGCGTCGTCAGCCCGGTCGGGTTCGCGAGCCGCCCGGGCCTCGGGGTCGAAGCCGAGGTGAGCGGCCGCCGGGTGCGGGTGGGCACCGCCGACTGGCTCGCCCTCGCGGGCGTCGAAACG
>SHBB01000389.1 GCA_004213565.1 Sandaracinaceae bacterium | reverse complement strand
GGCGACCGCGCCCCCCACGGTGACCACGACCCTCGTCGTCCTGCGATCCGAGCCCCCGGGCGCCACCGTCACGGTGGACGATCGCGAGTACGGCCCCACCCCCGCCGACGTCGAGTGGACGGGCGCCGACGCCGAGCGCGGGCGCCAGATCACGTTCCTGTTCAGCCTCGAGGGACACCGGGACTACTCGGTGACCCGCGTGATCACGGGCGACCGACTCGAGGTGGACGCGGAGCTCGAGGCCATGCGCACGCGGGTCATCCGCCCCAACCGCCGACGCATCCGGCGGGGCAATCGACGCGGCGACGGCGACGAGACCGGCGGGCCGGTGAAGGGCTACAAACTGGACCCCTACTGAGGGGTTGCTCGAACATGTGAGGCGAGGTCGGGGGGCAGATGAAATCAGGGCAGCCTGGCGGAATTCGCGAACGGTGGGGGTGGGCTCGGCCCGTCGCAGCGCTTGGCTGCGTGGCGGTGCTGCTCACGAGCGCGCCGCTGCGCGCCGACGTGCGGACCGAGGCGCGGCGCCACTTCCGCGCGGGCATGGCGCTCATCGCGGAGGGCAACGTCGACGAGGGCGTCGCGGAGCTGCAGGAGGCCTTCGAGATCCTCCCGCACCCGAACGTGCTCTACAACATCGGCCGCGCGTACGCGGAGTCGGGCCGGTACGAGGAGAGCATCCAGTACTTCGAGACCTACCTCGAGAGCGATCCTCCCGACCGGGCCGAGGTCAACGGCTACCTCACGGCGCTCCGTGCGCGCATCGCCGCGGTCCAGGCGCGTGAGTCCGAGGAGCCGGAGACGACCGAGCCCGAGGTCGTGGAGGCGCCGGCGGTCGAGACCGCGCCCGTGGCGAGCGAGGAGGAGATCGCGGCGCTCGAGGACTCCGCGACGCAGATCGAGGCGCTCGCCGAGTCCGCCCAGAGCGACGCGCTCCGGGATCGCGCCGACCGCCTGCGCGCGCTGGCCGCCGCGCTGCGCGAGCGTCGCATCGCCGCCCAGACCTCCGAGACGACGGAGACCACCGAGACCACCGAGGCGACCGCCGAGGGCGAGACGGTCGCGGACGCCGCGAGCGAGGGAGAGGCGGCGGCGGAAGCCGAGGCGCTCGAGCTGGGTGAGCAGCGCGAAGGCGACACCTACGAAGAGCAGGTCGTCTCCTCCTCGCGCGCGGCCCAGAACCCGCTCGACGCGCCGAACTCGACCACCATCATCACCGCGCAGGACCTCCGGCTCTCGGGCTTGCAGGTCATGGGCGAGTCGCTCCGCCGCGTGGCGGGCGTCGAGTTCATGATGACCAGCCCCGGCGACGTGCAGGTGTCCATCCGGGGGTTGAACCAGCGCCTCTCGAACCGCGCCATCGTGCTCATCGACGGGCGCTCGGTGTACCTCGACTTCCTCGGGACGACGCTCTGGGACCTCATCCCGATCTCGATGGAGGACGTCGAGCGGATCGAGGTGATCCGCGGCCCGGCGTCCGCGCTCTACGGCGCCGACGCCTTCACCGGCATCGTGAACATCATCACCCGGCCGATCGGCGAAGGGCGCTCCTTCATCAGCGCGGGGGTCGGTGACCACGGCCAGTACCGCGTGGCGACCACGGTGACCCAGCGCGTCGACCGGCTGCGCTTTCGCCTCGGTGGCGGCTGGTCGGAGTCCGACCAGTACTCGCGCTTCGTGGGCCCGAACCGCGTCGACGTCACGCCCTTCGCGGACGACGCCGAGGTCGGCCGCCGTCGCCTCTACTTCCGCGGCGACGCGCAGCTGCGCATCGCGGACGGCTACTCGATCACCGCGGGCTCGGCCGTGGCCAGCGGCGATCGCGCGTTCCAGGGCCTGAGCCGCCTGCGCGAGCTGTTCCTGACGGACGCCATCTTCACGCAGACCTACCTGCAAGCCCAGACCGCGTTCGGCCTGAGCGCGCGCGCCTTCTGGAACCACTTCACGACCGACTACGGGCTGGTCGGGGTCCGCGAGGGTGGGCTCGACAACGCCCAGCGCGGCCGCGTGAACCGACAGGACATCATCGACGTCGAGCTGGTGTACTCGACCGAGTTCGACATCGTCGACGGGCTCAACAACGCGATCATCGGCGGCGTCGGCTACCGCTTCAAGGAGGTCGACTGGGACTGGCTGCGCGACCCGGTGACCGGGATCCAGACGCAGACGCAGAACCACTTCAACGTCTTCCTGCAGGACACCCTGCGCATCGACGAGGTGCTCCAGATCGTGCTCAGCGCGCGCCTCGATCAGCACCCGCTGCTGTCGGAGCCGCAGATCTCGCCGCGCGGCTCGGTGGTCGTGCACCCCACGCCGAAGCAGAGCATCCGCCTGACGGCGGGCACCGCGTTCCGGAGCCCGACCTTCCTCGAGTCGTACCTGTTCGTGCCGAACGCGACCCCGCTCCGGGGCGTGACGGCCTTCGGCCTCGGCAACCCGACCCTGAACCCCGAGCGCATCGTCTCGGTGGAGCTCGGCTACATGCTGCAGGAGTCGGAGTACTTCGCGCTCGAGCTCAACGGCTACTACAACCTCGTCTTCGACCAGATCCTGCTGTCGCGGAACACGGCCTTCCGGCTCTACGACTTCCGCAACGATCCGCGGATCGCCTACGACCCGGATCTGGCGGCCTTCCCGCTCGGGCAGCTCCAGTTCGACAACGAGGAGGCGGACTTCCAGCAGCTCGGCGGCGAGATCGGCGTGCGCGTCTACCCCGTGGACGGCCTCGACATGTACGCCAACTACGCCATCCACGAGACCACGCCGCTCGGGGAGCAGGCCCTCGCGGGGCGTGAGCTCGACTCGCGCACCAGCGCCCACAAGGTCAACGCGGGCGTCCAGTACCGCTCCCCGTTCGGCCTGGACCTCGCGGTCGACTTCCACTTCGTCAGCGACCAGGTGTGGGTCGAGCAGGTGCTCGACACCGAGCGCGGCGGCACCGCCTTCGAGACCTTCTCCTTGCCCTCGTACGCGGTCCTGAACGCGCGCATCGGCTACCGACTCTTCGACGACCAGCTCGAGCTCGCCGTCACCGGCACGAACCTCCTCATGGCGCACCGCGAGCATCCCTTCGGACAACGAATGGACCGGCGCTTCATGGGCCACGTCACCTTCCGGTACTGAGCCATGCATCGTCTCATTCACATCGCCACGCTCCCGCTCCTCCTCCTCGCGCTGGGCTGCGACCCGCCCGAGACCGACACCGGCGGCTCCGCCCCGGAGGTCACCGGCCGCATCGAAGGCACGGTGCTGTACGCAGGCCCGCGCCCGGAGTGCGAGTACGACGGCGACCGCGCGACCGCGGTGCGCGGCAACGTCGTCCTGCTCGCGTTCTTCTCCGACAACCCGCCGCCGCCGTCGGGCACGGCGACGAGCGCGGAGACCCTCCTGCTCATCCCCGGGCGCGACATCTTCCAGCTCGCGGACTGCCTCCCCGCCGAGCCGACGCCCGAGGAGCAGCGCGTCGTCCTCACCCGCTCGGTGGACTTCAGCTGGCCCGACATCGCGCTGGCGGATGGGCGCGGGGCGACGGTCGACTACCAGATCCGCGCCTTCTACGACCGCGACCAGGACTTCAACCCGTTCTTCTCCGTCCGCCGCCTCGCGACGCGCGGCGACAACGCGGGTGGCGCCTTCGTGAACACGGCGGAGGTCCCGCCGCAGTTCGCGCGCATCACGTTCGGCAGCGTGCAGGACCAGCCCGACGGCCAGGTCGTGCAGGGCGTCGCGGTCACCCTGGGCGCGCTCGTCAACACGGAGCTGCCCGCGTCGCGT
This sequence comes from Sandaracinaceae bacterium, assembly GCA_004213565.1. Lineage (GTDB taxonomy): Bacteria > Myxococcota_A > Polyangia > Polyangiales > Sandaracinaceae > JAVJQK01. The sequence continues at coordinate 5,928 of SHBB01000389.1, read as the reverse complement.
CTCGGCGACACGAGCCGGGGGCTGAGCTCGGAGGCGCGGCTCCCGACGACCAGCGACGACGTGATGCGCGAGACCCAGCTCTGGCAGCTCACCGAGACCCGCCTGCGGCTGATCGACCCCGAAGCGGACGACTGGGTCGCCACCCTCGACGCGGCCGGCATGTCGATCAACCCGCATCCCTCGGGCTTCGGGTGGTTCATCCTGCCCGTGGACGCGGATCGCGACGGGTTCCAGGACCCCCACCCCGTCCTCGGGGCCACCGCGGGCGTGATGTGGAATCACCCCGTGGTGATCATGCGGCGGGCGCGGAACCCGATCGAGCTGCGCGCGGGCGTGCCGGACGCGGTCATCGTCGCCACGACCCGTCCAAGCCAGACCGGCTCCAAGGACACCTTCGATCCCAGCATCGACATCGCCGTCCCGCCCATCGTCGCGGTGAACCTCGACCCGACGAACCCCGTCTGCAACATCCCGTACATCACGCCGGGCAACCTCGCGGAGATCTACGAGCGCATCCCCGTGGACTGCCAGGAGATCCCGACCGGAAACTACGACGTGAACGTCCTGTCGGGGATCGCGGGAGGCCGGGCCATCGACTTCCGCGCGCAGGTCGTCGAGGAGAACCCGGGCCTCCCGGACAGCGTGGTCGACGGCATCGTGCGCGGCCGGACCGACAACGACTGGGTGATCGAGGGCGGGTCGTTCTCGAGCCAGGCGTGGTCGATCCCGAACGAGCTCGGCTGCCCGGACCCGGTGTATCGCCCGAACGCGCTCGACGAGGAAGGCAACCCCATCGCGGTGAGCCAGCTCGACGAGAACCCGTTGACCGGCTGCGGCGACCCGCGCGCCCCGCTCGGCGGGTGCGACGACTCGATGACGCTCCAGCAGTGCAGCCAGGGCCCCTCGGGCCGCTTCTCGGTCGTGGATCCCGACGGGACGAACGCTCCTGCCGCCGACGACAACTCCGACGGACACGGCATCGAAGCTTGTCAGACCACGGTGCGCGCGACGACGATGATGCCCGACAGCGTGACCTACATGGACGTCCCGGAGGCGTGCTGCGGGCCCATCGCCCATCTCTGCGGGCTGCCGCTCTGCCCGCTGCGCGACGCGGCGGTGCTCGAGGGACGCGACGGCGCCCGCGCCATCCGTGAGGTCAGCGAGCCCGGCGTGGACTTCGCGGTGGGTGAGGACGGCACGATCACGCCGCTCTGCACGCCGTTCCTGATGCCCGCGAGCTGCTGTCGCTGATCGGGGGCCCGATCGCCGCGGGGCGGTTGCGCGCGGCGGGAATTGCTCCAGCATGGGCCGGCGCCATGAGCGACGTTTCAGGCACCCACAACTCGGCCGACTCCGGCGCCGTCCACCCGGGGACCGTGGTGACCCCCGGGAACCATGACGGGGTGCACCTGGGCCACCGCGCGCTGCTCGCCGCGGCGCGCGAGCTCGGCGCGCACGTCACCGCGCTGACCTTCGACCCGCACCCGGCGATGGTCCTGGCGCCTTCGAAGGCCCCGCCCCTGCTGACGACCCCCGCCCGGCGCGCGGCGCTCCTGAAGAAGCTCGGCGCCGACGCCGTGGAGATCCTGGCGTTCGACGAGGAGCTCGCCGCGATGCGCCCCGAGGAGTTCGTCCGACGCGTGATCGGCGAGCGACTGCACGCGAGCGGCGTCGTGGTCGGCCCGGACTTCCGCTTCGGCAAGGGTCGCGCGGGCGACGTCGACACCCTGCGCGCGCTGGGCTCCGAGCGCGGGTTCGAGGTCCGCACGGTCGGCCCCGTGCACCTCGACGGAGACGTCGTCAGCTCCACGCGCATCCGCAAGCGCGTCGCGCTCGGAGACGTGGAGGGCGCGACCCGGCTCCTGGGTCGCGTGCACGACGTCGGCGGCACGGTCGTCCAGGGCGATCAGCGCGGCCGCACCATCGGCTTCCCGACCGCGAACCTCGACTGCGAGCGCGTGTTGCTGCCCGCCGACGGCGTCTACGCGGTGGTGATGCGCGTCGGCGAGACCTTGCACCGCGGGGTGGCCAACCTCGGCGTGCGTCCGACCTTCGCGGCCGGTCGATCGGTGGAGGCGCACCTCTTCGACTTCGACGCCGACATCTACGGCGCGACCGCGCGCGTCGGCTTCGTCCAGCGAATCCGCGGCGAGCAGAAGTTCTCCGGGCTCGACGCGCTCAAGGCCCAGATCGCCCTCGACGCGGACGCGGCCCGAGCCGCGCTCGACGCGGCCGACCCGAGCGACTGGCAGCTCGTCTGAGCGCTCAGCCGCTGATCACCCACTCGAGAGGCGCGCCGGTCGAATCACAGCGGACCGCGACGTGGTGGCCCCAGAACAGGTCCCCGTCGTCGAAGTCGATCACGGCCGCGTCCGCCTCCAGGCTCAGATGCGTCGGAGTGAGGCGTGCACAGAAAGCGGCCGCCGTGATCGGCCCCGCTTCGACGTCGGCGTAGCCCTCGACGTGCAACTCGAGCCCCTCGCGCGCGGCGAAGCGCCGGGCGCCGTCGACGACCTCGTCGAGCCGCGACGGGAGCCAGGCGTGCGCCCGGAGACGCTCCGCGACCTCCTCCGGCCCCGCGTCGGCGACAGCGAGCGTCACCGACAGCCCACCGACCGACAGCGGCCGCTCGCACACATAGCTCGCGAGGTCGTGGGCCCAGCGGAACGCGCCGAAGGGCAACCGCACGACCCTCACCGGCGTCGTTCGTACGCGCTGGGCCGCGACCGCCTCCAGCCGAGCCAGCAGCGACGGCTCGAGCAGCGATCGCGCCCAAGGAGGCATCCCGTCGAGCACCGCCCCAGCGCCAGCCGGCCCTGCGTCGATCGTGCCGGTTTGCACCCCCAAGGGACCGCCTGATTTTCAACCAGATGGGACCGGGGGTCGGTCCGATGACGCTGAGCGGAGAGTGCCCGCCCGACGGCTCGCTGTCACCCTCGGAGGGGCATCGCCCCGACGTCCCGGAGGGGCATCGCCCCGACGTCCCGGAGGGGCATCGCCCCGACGTCCCGGCTAGCGCCTACGCTTCCGGATCGGATGGTCGGGCTTGGTGACCGGGGTCGTGGGCGGCGGGCTGGTGTCGTCGACGGTGGGCTTGAGCCGGGCGCGGTAGGACTCGCCCTCCACGACGAGGTCGTAGGCGTTGTTGATGAATCGGTCGACGGCGCTCTGGGCGAGCAGGACGTCGTCGAAGGTCGCGATCCACTCGCTCGTGTCGCGGTTGCTCGTGATGATGGTCGCGGCCCGTCCGTTGCGCTCGACGAAGAGCTGGTAGATGTCGCGGCTCTCCTCGCGCGTCATCGGCTCGATCGCGAAGTCGTCGATGACGAGCAGGTCGACCGAAGTGAGCTCGATCATCAGCGCGTCCCGCGAGTTGTCCATGCGGCTCTGCTTGAGCTTGCGGAGCATGTCATCGGCGCGGGTCATCAGAACCTGAAAGCGGTGCCGGCAGGCGGCGTGTGCGATGGCGGTGGCGAGGAAGGTCTTGCCGACGCCGACGGGTCCCAGGATGACTGCGTTGCGCCCTTCCGGGATGAAGCGGAGGCAGAGCAGCTCTTGGAGGATCCGCCGATCGAAGGTGACCTTCGTCGTCTCGTCCCAGCGCTCGATGCACATGTCCGGGTGGAGCCCAGCCTCCTTCGCGCGCCGGGCCGTGGCGGTGCTCGCCCTGCGATCGATCTCGTCACGCAAGAGCAGCAGGAGCAGCTCTTCGAACGCCATCTTGCTCTTCTCTGCGAGGGCGATGCGCTCGGGCATCGTGGGGATCATCTTCCCGAGCCGGAGCTTCTTGAGCGCGGCCTCGAGGTCCGGGTCGAGTTGGCGCGACATCACTGCTCCTCCCCCTTCTCACCGCGAGTCCGGAACTCGTCGTCGTCCCGTCCGAAGCGCGGGTGCTGCGAGAGCTGGGCGAGCGCGCCCTCGTCCTCGGCGAGCATCTCCCGCTCGAAGTCGCGCTTGAGCAGCCGGCCGAGGCGCGGGACGTCGAGGACGTCGAACTCGAGAGCGCGCGCGCAGGCGGCATCGACTCGCGATGCCCCGTACCGGTCGCAGAGCCTCACGAGCTGGTAGGCCTGCCGCATCCTCGTCCACGGCAGGGGCCCGTCGAGCAGGCGCTCGAGGTACGCGCCGATGGTCGGCCCCTTCTTGTGACCCTGCGCGATCAGCCCGTCGAGGCTGCGGGTCGCGTACTGGTCCTTGCCCGGCGGGTAGTCGGATGCATCCGTGGAGCGTTGGCCGGGACGCTGACGTGGGTGGGTCTTGATCAGCTCCGCGCCGCGGTAGAGCCGAACGAGCGTCCGATCCTCACGCACCCGAAGCGTCGCGCCGATGTACCTCGTCGGCACCGAGTAGAGCGCCTTGCTGACCTGCACATGATGGTCCGGGTGGACCTTCGCCTCGGTCCAACGCGGCACGTCGAAGGGGCTCGTCGGCGGGGGCTGGAGCTTCGCCTTCTCCTCCGCCTCGAAGTGCTCCCGGACGACGCGACAGGTCGTCCCGTGCTCGCGCTCCGCGACGCTGGCGCACCACGAGTGTGCGCTCCGCCGCGCATCATCGATATCCACGAACTCCTCTCCATCGAACCAGCTCTCACGCACGAAGGGCACCTGATTCTCGACCCGAGGCTTGTCCTTCGGGGACCGCACGCGCGCTGGATCGGTGAACAAACCGCGAGCCTGCGCGTACTCGGCGAAGGCGTCGTTGATCCTCGGCGCCGTCGCGTGGGGCGTGACGACCATCGCCTTCGCGTTGTCGACGACGAGCCGCTGAGTGATGCCGCCAAAGAACTCCCAGGCTGCGTCGAGCCCTTCGCAGACAGCCTCCGTCGTCTGGTCGAAGGTCGGCCACACGAACTGCATCCGGCTGCACGTCAGTGTGACGATGAGGCACCACAGCGCCCGGGACTTCCCGGTCTCCGGGTCGAAGAGCATGCCCATCTTACCGAAGTCCGCCTGCGCCTCCTCGCCGGGAGGCGGGTCGTCGACGCGCACGGTCGGCTTCCGCTCTCGCCAGCCGAGCTCGTCGTGCGCCCAGCGCCAGAGCGTCGTGTACGTCACGTCGACCCCCTGCCGAGCGAGCAGCACGTGCACCTTGGTCAGCCGCAGCGCGCGGCGCCCCGGCTGGTCGGGGAAGAGCCACTCGCGAATGCGGGGCTCATGCGCCGCCAGCAAACGACGGCTCTCGCTCGGCGGCGTCGGCGGACGGACCTGAACCTCGCGCACCGCCTGCTGCACGCGCTCATCGTCCGTCCCGTCGACGTCCTGCGCCGCCTCCACGTACCGCCGGACCGTCTTGCGGTCCAAGCCCGTCTCCCGCGCGATTCTTCGGAGCGAGTGCCCCTCCGCCGCGCGCCGCAGCACTTCCTTCACCTCGATCATCTTCAGCTCCCGGTAGGCCATCCGGAGTCGATACACGCCCGCACGTGCGTCACTCCGGACGAGGTCCGGTCACCGAACCGAGGGAGCCCTCAGGGTGGTCCCTTCGGGCTGAAAACCGGGTGGTCCCATGAGCCTGAAAATCTCAGGCGCATCCCCCGCGGGTGGTCCCATCGGGCTGAAAATCAGGTGGTCCCATGGGCCTGCAAATTCCGCCCGTGGGTGGTCCCATGAGGGTGAAAACTGGCAGATCGCCGCGCGCACCTCCTCACGAGCCGCCGCGAGCGCAGACGACCGCACCGACTCCAGCTCCTCCGCCGACGCGACCCGCCCCCCGATCATCCCGCCCTGGACCTGTTCGAGCGCAGCGATCGCCGCCCCCAACTCGCTCGGCATCCCTCCTCGCCCACGCATCACGCAAGCCTACTCGCCCTCGAGCACGCGAAGCGAGCGCCCGTCCATCCCGCGGAGCGAGCGCAGCGAAGCGAGCGCCGTCCATCGCGCGGAGCGAGCGCAGCGAAGCGAGCGCCCGTCCATCGCGCAGAGCGAGCGCAGC
>SHBB01000388.1 GCA_004213565.1 Sandaracinaceae bacterium | reverse complement strand
CGCGGTCCGAGTCCTGCGGGACCTGGAAGTAGTAGTAGAACGCGTCCTCCGGTCGGCGCGCCTCGTGGGCCACGCGGCCGAGGGCCAGCCAGGTCAGGTCACGGATCTCGAAGTAGCGGCGATCGACGAAGAACGTGTAGCTGTCGGTGTCCTCGGTGGTCGCGATCGCGCAGAACTGGGCCTCGGCGTCCTCGAGCCGGCCGGCCTGCGCGGCGATCACGCCCTGGAGGTAGCGCGCGTTGGCGTAGAAGCGGCTGCGGCGGCCGACCTGCTCGAAGAAGCGGGCCGAGCCCTCCCAGTCGTGCGCGTCGTAGCGCTCGCGGCCCTGCAGGTAGAGCAGCTCGTTCGCCGCGTCGGGCTGGAGGATCTCCTGCGGCGCCACGCCCTGGAGCCGCTCGATGGCCTGGGCGAGGTTCGCGTCCTGCAGCGCCACGTCCACCGCGCGGCGGTAGGCGGGGCCGAAGTACGGGTCCTCGACCCCGCGCTCGAGGATGCGCTCGAGGTAACGCCAGGCGCTCCGCAGCGCGCCGAGGCGCTGGAGCGCGCCGGCCAGCATGAACTCCGCCTCGCGGTACTCGTCGAGGCTGTTGAAGTCGCGGAAGCGCGGGCTCTCCACCGCCTCGTAGAGCACGCGCTGCGCCTCCTCGAAGCGATCGTCGAGGTAGAGGCGCTCGCCCTCTCGCACGAGGTCGCGGAGCTGCGTGGCCGAGCCGGTCTCGGGCGCGATGAGGCGCCGCTCGGCCATGGCGTCGTAGTACCGCGTCAGCGCCGTGCCGGCCTCGTCGGTCGCGGTGGCCTCCTGCGCGTGCGCGCTCGAGGCCGCCACGGAGGCGCCCAGTGAGAGACCCAGAGCGATGCCTTGAAGGGGCCGCAAGGGCTACTCCTCCGACGCGGGCGCGGGCCCACTCGCGGCCGGGGCGCCGGCCGGCAGCGCGCGCGTGGCGACGCGCATGCGGGTGCGGACGTCGTAGCGGCCCTCGCCGCCGCTCGGGAAGCTGCGCGCCATGTCCGAGCCGTCCTCGAGGATCAGCGTGACCTCGCTGAGGCGCTCGCGCGCGACCATGAAGCGGTACGACTCGCGCACCTCGTAGCGGTAGGCGTCGTCCTCCCGCGCGCGCTGCTCCAGCTCGAGCGTCAGCACGTGCGGGCCGGGGGCGAGCGCGCCGCTGAAGAGGTTCTGCCCCTGCGCGCCGTGCTCGAGCGGGCCGTCGCTCCGGAAGATCGGCGCCCCGTCGAGGTGCACGGTCAGCCGGGACAGCGTGACGTTGTCCCCGGTGCGGTCCTGTAGATCGACCGTGATGCGGGTCCGGAACAGCTCCGCCCCGAGCGCGTGCACCCGCATGCGGGCCTGAACCAGATCGTCCATCAGCGAGACGTAGTCGGCGCGGATCGGCGTCACGTCGGGCGGCGCGGGGCCGGGGTCGAACGCCTCCGTGGGCTGCTCGCTCGGCTCGGGCGGTGTCTCTTCGACCGGCGGCGCGTCCATCTCTTCGCCTTCGATCGGCGTCGCGGGCGGGGCGACCTCCTCGCCGTCCTCGGCCGGCTCTTCCGTCTCTTCGACCGGCGGCTCCTCGACCTGCGCGGCGGGCGGCGGCTGACGGCGACGGCGGCGTCGGCGTCGCTGCGCGTCCGCCTCCTCGGCGAGGAGGATCACCAGCAGGAGGCTCGCGACGAGGACCAGGAGGGTGCGGGCTATCGAGCGCATCGCGTTCTCTCCGCGGGCACGGGCAAGGGCAGGGGCAAGGGGTGACTCGCTTCGCTCGTCATGGGGTGAACGGGATGAACACCGACAGACCCAGGGTCGCGGTGATGTTGTTCACGATCGCCGACTCGCCCAGCAGCTCCTGCTGGAGCACCTGGTCGCGCACGTCGATCCGCAGCGAGAACCACTCGTCGAAGAAGAACTTGATGCCGATGCCCGCGCTGAAGGTCAGGCCGCGCGAGGTCTGGTTGTCGGTCAGGCCGCCGCCGATGGCGAGGTTGAAGTCGAAGCGGCTGATTCCGTCGCCGAACCAGCGGAGCTTGCCGTACGCGATCGACCAGATCAGGTGCGCCTGGTAGACGTAGACGGGCGCCTCGATCCGGATCAGCGAGATGCCGCGGTCGTTCTCGATGATGCGCACCAGCTCCGAGTCCGACTGGCTGTAGGCGAAGCTCGCCTCGAGCCCCAGGTCCTCGGTGACGTGGAAGGTGTAGGCGCCCTGGATCAGATAGGAGGCGCTGAGCAGGTCGGCCGCGTAGACGCCGCCCATCACGCTCAGCTCGTGCCGGAGCGCCTTCTGGAAGAGCCGCTCGCGCACGCCCCGGTATCGACGGCGCGCGTTCAGCTCGTCGCGGATGGCCTCGTCGATGCACTGCGCACCCGCCCGAGCCGGAGAGATCGCGGCCTGCGCGATCGGAGCGGCCGTGGCCAGGATGATCAGAAGTGCGAGCCGAGCGCTCGACCCCATCCCGCCCTGGAAGGGCAAACGAGATCCCATCGCCGACTGTGGTACCTGGGCCTGCCATTCGGTGTCAACGAGCGCGCGTCGCAGATGGCCACGGATCGCGTACCCTTCGGGGCGTGCTGGGCCCCTTCGTGCTGCGCTCCTGCGTCCTGAGGGCGTGGCGTCACGACGACCTCGAGTCGCTGGTCAGGCACGCGAACGACCCGCGCGTGGCCGCGACGGTCCGGGATCTGTTCCCGCACCCGTACACCCGCGAGGAGGGGAGGCGCTGGATCGAGCACGCGTCGGGGGCCGGGCGCCAGTTCAACCTGGCCATCGACGTGGGCGGCGAGGCGGTCGGCGGCATCGGCATGGAGCCCGGCCTCGACGTGCACGCCATCCGCGCGGAGATCGGCTACTGGCTCGGCCACGCCTTCTGGAACGCCGGCATCATGACCGAGGCCGTCGGCGCCTTCTCGAGACACATGCTCGAGGAGCGCGGCTTCCTCCGGCTCGAGGCGCCGGTCTTCGAGACGAACCCGGCGTCCGCCCGCGTGCTCGAGAAGAACGGCTATCTCCTCGAGTCGACGCAGCGCCGCGCCGCCCTCAAGAGCGGGCGCGTCCTGGACGTGTGGATGTACGTCCGGTTCGCGCCTCAGAGCAGCGGGTAGAGCTCTCGCTCTTCGCGCCGGATGCGCTCGTCGAGCGCGCGCACGATGGCCCTCGTCTCGCTCCGGAACCCGGCCCAGTCCCCCGCGATCGCGGTCGACGTCCAGCGCTGGCTGTAGTCCTGGAGCGCGTCGGAGAGGCCGCCCATCTCCTTCTGGAAGCGCGTCGCGGTCCCGCGGATCGTCGCGTCCGTGTGCTTCGCGAGCGCCGGGTAGAGGGAGCGATCCTCCATCGCGAGGTGCACCCGGAGCGCCCCCGCCAGCTCCGACAGCGTGCGTCGCGTCGCCTTCGCGTCTTCTGCCGCGTCGCTCGCGGCCACGAGCCGCTCGGCGATCTCGAGCGCCTTGCGGTGCTGCTCTCGATAGGTCTGGATCACGCTCACCTCGTCAGGATACGACCGGGTGAGCGTCCGCTGAAGGCAAACGCCTCAGGCCGCGGCACGCTCGGACGGCTTGGGCACGCTCAGCACGAAGCAGGTGCCGCGCGGGCTGGTCTGCACGTCGATGAACCCGCCCGAGGCCCGCACCGCGGCCCGGACCGCGCTCATGCCGACCCCGCGCCCGCTGATGTCGGTGGCGACGTCCGCGCTCGACACGCCGTCCTCGAAGATGAGGGCGATCTTCTGCTGGCGGTCCATCTTGGCCACCGTCTCGGCGTCCACGCGGCCCAGCTTCACCGCCTTCGCGGTCAAGCGGTCCACCGGGATCCCGCGCCCGTCGTCCTCGACGCGGATCTCCCACGCCCTGCCCGCGTCGATGATGTGCACCGACACGCGGCCGCGCGCGGGCTTCTCTCCGCGCTCCCAGCTCGGCTCGAGCCCGTGGTCGACCGAGTTCCGCACGAGGTGCGAGAGGTTCCGCAGCACCGGGCGCATCACCTCGGAGTCCACCTGCACGTCCTCGCCGGAGAGCTCGAACTCCACCTCCTTCTCGAGGCGCTGGCCGAGCTTCTCCACGAAGCTGTTCATCGGGCCGATGAGCTCGTGGGCCGGTCGCTGCACGACCTGACGGATCCACCCGGAGACCTCGTTCATGTTGGCCGGGTCGGCGGCCAGGGTGCGCAGGCGCTTCAGGTTCTCCGCCGTGATCTCGAACGCCGGCTCGACGTCGTCGTAGTCGAAGCCGAGCACCGCGACGTTGTCCTTGAGGAACGCGCGCATGGCGGCGTGCACGGCCGCGATGCCGTCGCCGCCGATCTCCGCGTCCATCTCGACCTCGTGCGTGACGCTCACGACGTCGTCCAGGCCCCAGGAGGCGGCGTTGCCCTTCACCGTGTGCACGACGCGCCGGACGGTGACCTGGTCGTCGACGGCCTCGAGGGCCATCTCCAGGCTCGTCCGCGTGTCCATCACGAACTGCTCGAAGGCGGTCTTCTGCTGGAGGATGCCGATGAGCACCTCGCGGTGGCGGGACTCTCGCTCCGCCGCCTCGAGCGCGGTGATGTCGCTGACCGTGAAGAGCACGCCGTCGACCGTCTCGTCTTCGGCGCGCACCGCGCGGGCCTCCAGGCGCAGCACGCGGGCCTCGATCTCGAAGCGCTTCGGGAGCTGATCGACCGTGACCTCCTCGGGCATGAAGTCCTCGAAAATCTGGTCGAGCCCGAGCGCCATCTCGGCCGACTGACGCGCGTCGCAGCGGAGCAGCTCGGTCAGCGCGCCGCCCACCTCCGGCTCGCGCGCGAAGAGCGCCTCACACGAGCGCGTGAAGCCCTCTCGCACGCGACCGTCCGGGCCGACCACCAGGAACCCGAAGGTGACGTGGTCGAGGATGGTGCGGATCGCGCGGGTGCGCTCGGCGACCTGATCCTCCAGGTTCGCGGCGCGGACCTCGGCCAGCTCGCGGCGCTGGCGGTTCTGCTCCTCGCGCTGCCGCGCCTTCTCCAGCGCGCGGTGGATCGGGCTCTGCGCGCCGCCGTCGTGCAGCTTGCGGACCTCGTGCTTGAGGACCCGGACCGTCTTCTCGGCCGCCTCGGCCCTGCGCTCCCAGCTCATCTCGGTCATCGCTCCGCCCCTCACGCCGCCGCCTTGATCGCCACCGCGACCAGGGTCTGGTTGATGTGCAGCCCGTTCAGCTGCTCCCCATACGTGTCGAACCCGATCATCGCGCCGGCCGTCTCGCCGACGACCTCGCCGAGCGCGTCGAAGGCCTCGGCCTGCTTCGCCTCGAGGGCGCGGAGGATGCAGTTGAAGCCGACGATGAAGTCGGCCTTGCCGAGCTCCTCCCGGAGCGCGCCGAGATCCGACGACAGCGAAGCGTGCATGTCTCCGTGGCCGCCCACGTCGAGCACCATGCCCTCCTCGATGGCGCAGTAGAAGGTGATCGAGCCGTCCTCGTTCACCTTCTGGATGCTGCGCACGTAGAGCTCGCCGTTGCAGGCGAAGGTCACCGGGTTGAGGAAGGTGACGTCGCCCGTGACCTCGTCGACGGTCTTGCCGAGGGCCCGCGCGTACGCCTCGATCGCCGGGTAGCCGTCCATCTCGAAGACGGTCCGCGAGGCGGGGTCCGCCTTGGTGATGCAGAGCATCTCCGGCGTGCGCGTGAAGTGCTGGTGCTTGACGATCCGCACGTCGCTGTCGCCCTTGTCGGCGAGCACCACGACGGCGGCGTTGGTCAGCGCGCCCGCGCTGGTGAGCACGCGCGTCTCGGTGAAGGCCAGGTCGTCGCCGGCGGAGCCGCCCGCGAGCGGCACCCCCTCGAGCGCCTCGGCGAGCTGCGCGCTGACGCGCTCCTCGGCCATGGAGAGCCCGTCGATCATGAGCAGGCTGAAGTACTTCGACGCGTCGAGGGTCTCCCGCTCGACCCCGAGGCTCGCGAAGAGCGCGTCGGTCACGCCGCGCGCGTCCTCCTCGCCGAAGCTCTTCAGGTCGGTGATGACCTCGGTCGTCCACCGCATCGACGAGTCGTACACCGCGGCCGCGACGAGCGACTCGTTCGAGTGCGCCCCCGCGAGGTGCTCCCCCGCGGTCGTGCAGCCCGCGATCGGCACCTCGCCGAAGCGCGCGCGGAGGGCGTCGACCACCGCCTGCCCGTCCTGCTTCATCGAGGCGAACACGAAGATGATCTCCGGCTCGTCCGCCCAGCCCTGCGTCGCCTCCGCGACGGCCTGGTGCCCGTCCGTCGCGAACGACTTCCCCTGCTCAACTTTCATCGATCACCCCACTGCCCACCACTCGGGCTTCATCCACCACGAGGGATCCGACGGACCCCGTTCCGTCGAGCGCCGCGCGCCCGCAGTCACCCCGCGTCTTCCGAGCCCAACCCGGCTCGGAGGACGCGCTCAGAAGAGGAGCATCTCGCCCGCGCCCATGGCGTCGCCCTCTTCCTGGGGCGTCTCCATGTGCTCGGCCGCGTCCTCGGTGCCCCGCAGCTCCACCCACACGCGGAGCGTGCCGTTGGGCCCGGTGAGCGCGAAGTCACGCATCTCGGGGATGCGCCTCGGCTCCACGATCGCGCCGCGCATGACCACGGGCGTCGTCTGCTTGATGGTCCAGCGCCGGCCCGAGAAGAGTCCGTACTTCACGCGGCCCGCGGCCAGGTTGGCCAGCTCCGCCGCCCAGTCCATCACGTCGACCCCGAGGAAGGGGGCGCTGTCCATGAAGGCGCCCTTGTTCCCGCGGATCACGACGCACCCGCCGAGGCCGCCGTCGCCGGTGAAGCCCACCAGCGCGGTGATCTCGTCGCCCGCTTGGTCCTCGTCGTCCGCCGTGCGGAAGCCGGAGAAGAGCGGGCGCAGGTGCTCCGCCATGAGAGTGTCGAGGCACGCCATCTCAGGCCGCCTTCCCGAGCTTGGTCACCGCCCCCACGAGGAGGTCTGGCTTGAACGGCTTGACGATCCAGCCCTTGGCGCCCGCCGCGCGTGCGCGCTGGATGAGCTCGGGCTGGCCCTCGGTGGTCAGCATCACGATGGGCACCGATCGCCCGCTCGCCTTGATCTTCTCGACCATCTCGATGCCGTTCATGCGGGGCATGTTGACGTCACAGATCACCACGGCGGGTGAAGCGCTCTCCACCTTCTGGAAGCCTTCCTCGCCGTCGCAGGCTTCGATCACGTCGAACCCGGCGCCCGTGAGGGCCATACGAACCTGCTGCCGGACGGTGCTCGAATCGTCCACGATGAGAACTTTCACGCGTCTCCTCCTGTCGGGGCGAAGCGCCCTCGGAGCACCTCAACGGAGGGTCACGTCTTCCTTTGAGGGGCTCGTCGGATCAACCGTGCGATCGGATGAAGGCGGCCACCTCGCGCCGCCAGAGCGCGGGCGCCACCTTCGCGCTCTGGACGTGCCCGTGCCCGGGTAGGAGCAGCAGCCGCGCCCCCGCCGCCGCGGCCACCGCGCGCGCCTCCTCGGGCCGCGCCCGCGTGTCCTCGGACCCCGCCACCACGAGCGTCGGCGCGCGCACCCCCGCCGCCCAGCGGACCGGCTCGTTGTCGAACCCGTCGTAGCCGTGCAGCACGCCGCCCCAGAACACGAGCAGCTCCGCGCTCGGGAACGCGGGCAGCCCCATCAGCTCGAAGCGGTGCTGCACGGTGGAGAGCAGCCGATCGTACGGCGCCTCGACCACGATCGCGGCCGGCTCCGCGCCCAGCTCACCCACCGCGCGCAGGATGGCCGCCGCCCCCATGGAGAAGCCATAGAGGATCGGCCGCTCGATCCCGCGTCCACGCGCCCAATCGAGCGTGGCCATCACGTCCAGCGCCTCGCGGTGCCCGATCGTGACCGTGTCTCCGCTCGAGCCGCCCGAGCCCTCGAAGTCGACCATGACGACCGACCAGCGCTCCTCGTGCAGCAGCCGCGCCGTCTCGAGGAGCTGGTCCTTGCTGGCGGCGTACCCATGGAACACCAGCACCGCGCCGCGCGGGCTCGGCGCCGGGATGTCCCACGCCTCCAGCGTGCCGCCGCGCCCGTTCGACCAGGTCACCGTCTCGTAGGCGAGCCCCACGTCGGCCGGCGACCGCGCGTTGATCGGCCGCGGCACCGTCACCCCGAAGAGCGTCGCGCGCAGCTTGGCGCCGATCCCGAGCTGCTCCGGCTGTCCCGTGCGCTCACCTCCGTCGACGAAGGTCGTCATCGCGCGCGCGTGCATCAAGCACACCCCGTTGTAGGCCAGCAGGAGCGCCAGCGTCGCGCCGCCCATCCACCACGTCTTCCGTCGCCACGCTCCGCTCATGCCCACCGCATGTCTCGCGGCGCGCGCGTCGACCACACTTCTCCGGCGAGCGGCAGGAGGGCGAGCCGAACGGTCGCGCTGGTGCCTCGGACCGGCCGGGAGGCGTAGACTCCAGCGATGGGCCGGTTCGTGATCTGGGGGCTCCTCGCGCTCGGAGGTTGCGCACAGCACCACTACGCCGAAGCGCGGCTCGATGCCGGAGTCGAGCTGCCCGCCCTCCCGCAGCCGTGTCCGTTCGAGCTCGATGAGCCCGCGTGCAGCGCGAGGGAGGGCTGCGCGTACGCCTCCCCCGGCGGCGCGCCCACGCTCGCGCGCGAGGGGTGCGTCGAGCTGCGAGCCTGCGGTGTCCGTGCCGAGTGCCTCACGCCGTATGTCTGCCGTGACGTGGGGCTCGACCCCTGCCGTTCGACCGGTCGTCCCCGCGGGGGCTGCTTGGACGCGGTCCTGCGCCTGCCGCTCTGCGTGCCGCCCGACGCCTACCGCGTCGACTGAGCGGACCGGGGACGATCCTGTTCATTCGTCAAACTCGGTGGCCCACCTCGATGCGAGTCATCGAGAGGGCTCAGAGCTCGTTCCACTCGCCATCGAGGCAGCTCACCTGGTCGGGATAGATCTCGCGGTAGGCGAGGCAGCTCTGCAGCGCGACTGGCTCTCCTCGATCGGGCAGCGCGCCGCCGGGCTCCTGCGTGAGGCGCATGCACGCGCAGCTGGGCATCCAGACGCCGGACAGGAGCCGCAGATCGAGCGCGCACTCCGCCAGGAGCCGGTCTGCATTGCGCTCTTCGCAGGGCGGGTTGGGGTTGGGCGAGCAGACCCCGAACGCGCGGTGCTCGCTCAACCCGAAGCAACCGGGCCCCCACAGCGACGGGCTGGAACTGACCGCCGGGCAGGTGTCCCCGCACGCGCCGCCACAGAAGGGCAAGTCGGGGTCGGCTCCGCTCCCGCACTCCCCCTCGAGTGGTCCGTCCACGAAGGTCGTCCCATCCGAGTAGCGGCAGATGGCGGAGGTGTACTCGGGCTCGTCGCGCTCGCGAATCCAGTGGCAGAACTCGGGGTCTACGCACTGCTGGCCTCGGTCATTCATGATGCAAACGCTGCCACCCAGGCAGAACTGGTAGAAGTACCCGTCTTCACCCTCGCCGCATCGGTTGCCACCGCGGTGGTCGTCTCCGACGCACGTATCGTAGAGCGAATTGCAGAGCCCGCCCCCACACGCCGGCGTGTCGCAGTATCGCCCACAGAGGATGGTCGCGCCGACTCGCGGACACTCGGCTCCCGCTCCCGAGTCCAGCCCGCGGCCCCCATCCACTCCCGGCTCGACTGCCGCGTCACCGCCGTCGCCCCCCTGGTGAAGGCTGAAGCAGCCGCCGAGCACGAGGGCCCAGAGCAGCAAGAGCACATGCGCTGCATGGTCGTGCATCATGGCGCGTACCCCAGTGTACATCG
>SHBB01000387.1 GCA_004213565.1 Sandaracinaceae bacterium | reverse complement strand
CAGGCGCCCGAGGTCTTCGGCTTCGATCAGACCCACGTGCTCAACGTCGTCGCGAGCTACGGCTTCGACGGGTGGCGCTTCGGGGGTCGGTTCCAGCTCGCGAGCGGCCGGCCCGCGCGAGACGCCGAGGGCGCGCGCTTCGACGCCGACACGGGCGGGTACCTCGCGATCTTCGGGCCGCGCGGCCCGCGGGTCCCCTACAGCCACCAGCTCGACGTGCGCATCGACCGGGAGTTCGACCTCGGCGCGGTGAAGGGCTCGGTCTACCTGGACGTGATCAACGTGTACTTCTCGGAGCTGCCCGAAGGCCGCCTCTTCCAGTACGACTACGCGCGGAGCGGACTCCTTCGGGGGCTGCCGATCATCCCCTCGATCGGCGTGCGGGGGACCCTGCAATGACTGGCTCCACGATGAGACGCGCCCTGCTGTTCGCGCTGCTGTTCGCGGGCTGCGAGGGCCCCGACTTCGCGCCCTCCTCCATCGTGCGCTCGCCGCGCGTCATCGCCGCCGTCGCCACGCCCGCGGAGTCCACCCCGGGGCAGGACGTGCGCTTGTCCACGGTCGTCGCGTCTCCGGACCCAGTGGATCATGCGGTCGAGTGGGAGATCGATCTCGGGGTCCCGGCCCTCGCGGCCGCGGCGGGGCAGACCCTCGAGGGCGCGCCGCGCGTGGTGCGATTCGAGGTCGTCGACGGCGTGGCGCGCTTGCCGGGAGAGGAGACGCGCGCGGCGATGGACGCTCTGCTCGCCGCGATCGACGACGCGCCGCTCGGCACGCCGGAGGGCGTCGTGCGCTACGTCTATGAGACGGTCGGGCTGACCCTGCTCGCCCGGTTCACGCTTCGCGTGAACGGCGAGATCGCGATGGAGGGCTTCAAGCGGATCGCGCTGTCGCCCGCTCCCTCGCGCCTCACCAACCCGCCGCCGCCGCGCTTCCGGGTCGGGGAGGCGTGGCTCAGCGCGCGGAGCGGAGAGCCGACCGTGTGCGCGCCGGAGGGAGACGTCCCGCGCGTGGCGCCCGGGGAGACGGTCACGCTCTCGCCCGAGCCCGACGAGGACTGGCTCGAGACCTTCCCCGCGCTCGACCTCGAGGGCCAGGTGATCACCGGGCGCGAGGACGCCTACTACTCGTGGTTCTCCACCGCGGGTGGCTTCGGCTTCGAGACGACGCGCCCGCCGGGTCGAGACACGGAGTGGACCGCGCCGATGGAGCCCGGCGAGGTGCCGATCTGGCTCGTGGTCCGCGACGGGCACCTCGGCGCGTCAGCTTGTCTTGGGATGATACGCGTGGAGTGAGAGATGCGCTCCAGTCAGGCCGCGGCGGGCTCGTACCACTCCGCGAGCGCGCCCCGGAGCTTGGTGCGCGCGCGGGCCTCGAGCTGCCGGACGCGCTCCTTGGACACGCCCATCTCCTGGCCGAGCGACTCGAGGGTGCGCGGCTCGTCGACGAGGAGGCGCTGCTCGATGATGCGGCGCTCGCGCGCGCTCAGCAGCTCCATGGCCGCGCCGAGCTTCTCGCGCACGCCGCTGATCTCCTCGGCCCGCGCGAAGGCGTCCTCGGGCGACTCGGCCACGTCGCGCAGCCGA
Source organism: Sandaracinaceae bacterium (assembly GCA_004213565.1). Classification (GTDB taxonomy): domain Bacteria; phylum Myxococcota_A; class Polyangia; order Polyangiales; family Sandaracinaceae; genus JAVJQK01. Next base: position 8,148 of record SHBB01000387.1, on the reverse strand, counting down.
CCGACCGCGGGGCCGCGCTCGTCGGTCTCGGCGTCGAGCGAGAAGTCGCGCTGGGTGAGGATGGGCCAGAGCTTCTTGGCCCGCGCCTCGGGCATGCCGCTGATCTCGACCAACTCGTCCACCGTCTCGATGCCGTCGCGGCGATAGGCGCGCATCGCCTTGCGCTCGGTGCGCGTCGTGCCGAGGCGCACGATGCGGTAGGTGCGGACGACGTACTCGCGGATCTCCGCGCGGATCCAGTAGACGGCGTAGGTGATCAGGCGGCAGCCCTGCTCGGGGTCGAACTTGAGCGCCGCGCGCAGGAGCCCGAGGTTGCCCTGCTGGATGAGGTCCTCCATCGGGACGCCCCAGCGACGGTACTCGCGGGCGATCTTGATCACGAAAGGCAAGCTCGACTCGACCAGCCGCGCGCCGGCCTTCTGGTCACCTTCACGCCAGCGCTTGGCGAGCTCGATCTCGGTCTCCCCATCCAGGGGCTGCACGTCGGCGAGATCGCGGCGGTAGGAGTCGAGGCTGAGGGGACGGTTGAGCGTCATCGGCTGTCCTTTCCCGCCCGAGGGGACGCCCTGAATCGGGTGTCGCTCGGCTTGGGCGGTGGTGGTTTCCCCGCCCGTCGCCCAGTGCGAAGGCCGTGCCGTCGTTGGCTGCGCCGCGAGAGCGCAGCATCTGCGCGGAGCACGCTCGAACGCCGCGGTCTTTAAGCGGTTCTGCCGCGGCAAGTTGCCGCGGCAGTGAGGAGGTCGCTCGGAGCGGGCGCTTCGAATGGCGCGGTCAGGAACGTGGGGGCGCTCCGGACAAAGGCAACCCTCATTCGTATCGAAAGCGGAACGAGACGAGCAGCCGCTCCGCGCCGAGCCTCTGTCGGGTCGCCGCGAGCGGCGCACGCAGGCACCCGAGCGTGGCCTCACCGTCGAGGCGCACCACGTCGTCGGCGAAGGTGTCGCGCCATCGGATCTCCGGCGCCCCGCCCCCTCGGTAGTCCAGCCGAATGTCGCCCTCCCCGGCCGCGGCCGGTCGCCCCCCGCAGACGCCGAGCCCACGCACGATCTCCCACACCGCGGCCTCGAGCGCGGGGTCGCGAGGACAGCGCCCCGAGCGCCCGATCCCGTCACAGCGCAGGTACGCGACCCGTCCTGGGCTGACCCTCCCCGTGGCGGTGGAGGCCGCTGGCGCGGCGCCACCCCCAGTCGCCGTCCCCCGCTCGTCCGCGGACGCGGATTCGGAGGCGACCGCAACCGCGGATCCGGACGCGGGATCGGGATCGGGATCGGGGTCGGGGTCGGGATCGGGATCGGGATCGCGCTCGGGATCGGGATCGGGATCGGCAGCGGAGGCGGACTCGGAAGCGGACTCGGAAGCGGACTCGGAAGCGGACTCGGAAGCGGACTCGGAAGCGGAGGCGGAGGCGGAAGCGGACTCGGCAGTGGAAGCGGAATCGGGATCGCGATCCGCCGCGGAGGCGTTCTCCCCGTCTCTCTCCTCCCCCCCTTCGCGCTCGGTCTCCATTCCCCACGCCGCGAGCCCCAGCCCCACCGCGAGCCCGACGATCGCCACGAGCGCCACCGACCAGGCGCGAGGACCGTCGTCGGTGGGGATGTGGACCTCGAGGCTCACGGCTCGTCGCGCTCCGCGAACAGGTCTCGCGTGGTGTTCTCGGCCCGCGGGGAGTGGCAGGCGCGGCAGCGCGCCTCGTACGCCTCGGTGGCGCCGACGAGCACCTGGGCCCCGGCCGGGACGAGGCGCTGGGAGCGGCTCGCGGGCGAGCCACAGCGGGTGCAGATCGCGAGGGACTTCGTGACGTACTCGGCCACCGCCATCAGCGTCGGCATGGGCGCGAACGGCTTGCCCGTGTAGTCCTGATCGAGGCCGGCCATCACCACGCGCAGGCCCTGGTTGGCGAGGCGTTGCGCCACGTCGACGATGGCGTCGTCGAAGAACTGCGCCTCGTCGATGCCCACCACGCGCGTGTCGCGACGCACCCGCTCCGCCAGCTCGCGCGCGTCCTTGACGGGGATCGCCTCGATGCTGGCCTCCGAGTGACTGACGATGCGCGACGCGTGGTAGCGGTCGTCGATCACGGGCTTGAAGACCTGCAGCGGCTGGCGCGCGATCTGGGCTCTTCGCAGCCTGCGGATGAGCTCTTCGCTCTTGCCGCTGAACATCGGGCCCACGATCACCTCGATCCAGCCCACCTCCGCGTGCATCACGTGCATCGATGACTCCGGCGGAATTCTCGCGTCGTTTCCGAGGCTTGCCCGGAGCTGCTCAGGTCGCCACGACCCGGGCCGCGAGACCCCCGCCCACATACCGTCTGGGACGGGCCCCGTCCATCGCACAACGCCCTTTTGCCCCATGGGCGGGGTGTGCTAGCTTGGATCCCGTGGAGGTCGTTCTGCGCAAGGTCGGTCGGAAGCCGGGCCGCGCTGTGGTCGGCAGGCTCCTCCGGGCGCCCCGCAAGGGGTCTGTCCTGGTGATCGAGTTTCCCGACGGTCTGCACGAGTACGTCACGACCCCGGTCAAGCGGATCCTTCGCCTCTGCGCGAAGACCGAAGGCGAGGCCGGCAGCCGCGACGTCTACTACCTCCAGACGGCCAACAGCCGCTACCGCCTCGAGATCCGCTCCGGTGACCCGGTCGCGCTCGAAGCCCCGGTCGCGCGCTAGAGCCAGCCGCTGTCAGAGCTTGCCCAGCTCGGCGACGAGCGCGTGGCAGATCTCGGCCAGCTTCTCGAAGTCCCCGTCCTTGGGGCGGCTGGTCGCCTCGTCGACGTAGAGGGCGCGGTTCAGCTCGATCTGCACGGCGTGCCAGCGCTCGCTCGGGCGGCCGTAGTGGGCGGTCGACCAGCCGCCTCGATAGGGGTCGTCGTGGCGCACGCTCAGGCCCGCGGCGCGGAAGTGCGCGTCGACGCACTCGATGATGCGCGCGTCCGCGGTGGTGCGGCCGCGGGTGCCGGGCACGACGTCGGCGCGCGGTGAGTGATTGCGCCCGGCGCGCGAGACCGAAGGCATCGAGTGGGCCGCGAGGAGGATGGCGTCGCCGAAGCGCTCCCGCTTGCGCTCGAGCTGCTCGACGAGCGCGCGGTGATAGGGCGCATGGAAGAGGCTCAGCCGGCGCTCGAGCGCGGCGTAGGTCAGCGGCTCGCGCAGCGCGGGGCGGCCGTCGGTGGTGACCCTCCAGACCACGCCGCGCGGCTGCACGCCCCGGGGGTCCGGGTGGTCGGGCACCGTCTGGGGATCGACGTCGTCCGGGGCCCGGTTGAGGTCGACGACGTAGCGCGAGACCTTCGCCGCGAGGTACGAGGCGCCCAGATCCGCCGAGCGCGCGTAGAGCTTGTCGACGTAGATGTCGCTGTCGCGAAGCACGACCTCGCGCGTCACGGCGACTTGCGGCCGGACCGCGTCCGGTACGGCCAGCCCCGCGTGGGGGACCTCGACCAGCACGGCCGTCTCGTTCACCGCCGGCACCTCGAGGGTGAAGACCTCTTCGCCCGAGTCGATGCTCGCTGAGGGAAGGCTCTGACGGTTCACGTGCCGCTCGCGGATGGGTGCCGCTGTCGAGGACGGGCGGGCGGCCTCCTGGCCACCCAGACCCGTCCCTAGGCTCATAGCACAGCCCTACGAGAGCGCGTGGACTTCAGGCCTTCTTCGCGGCGCCAGGCGGAGGCGGGGGCGGGGTCTGCTGCTCGATGAGCCAGGCGTCGGTCGAGAGGAACTCGATCCCATCGATCTCGTCCTTGTCCGCGAGATCGGGGTGATCGGTCACCACGCGCGTCACGTCTGCGGCCTTGGCGCTCTCGAAGAGCGCGCCCTTCCAGTCGTCGACCTCGAGCTCCGCCTCCAGCTCGACCACGTCGACCAGCTCGCGGATGCGCGCCATGTGCGGCTCGAGGTTGTCGTTCACGAAGTTCGGGTGCGCCTCGAGCATCCCGCGCGTCCGCGCGAGGATCCACTCGGTGGTCTTGCTGCGGGACTTCTGGTTGCCCAGCACGCGGTTGGCCACCTGCTCTGGCGCAGTCCCGGCCCCCGCGACCGAGGCGTTCACGTACACGTCCGGACCCAGCAGGATGTTCACGTCGTTCGACCTCCACCCCCTCTATCTCCGAAGGCGCGCGGCTGGGTCAACCCCGAATCCGTTGCGGGACGCGGTCCCCGGGGTACAACCTCCGTTCGCGCGTGAGCGGATCCATGAAGCGCAGCACCCTCATCATCCCCGGCCTGGCGCTCCTCTCGATCGGAGGGGCCGTCGGTCTGTCCACCTTCTTCGGAGCCGAAGAATCCGCGCCCGAGGAGACGATCTCCCCGATCCCGGAGATCGAGCGCGCCCCCGGCGAGACCGACGACGCGCTCGAGGAGCGCCGCCGCGCCGCGCACCGCGAGATGCTCGACCGGGACTTCCCGATGCACGGCCTGGTGACCGCGGCGCAGATCCCCGTGCGCGCCGAGGCCGATCCGGAGTCGCAGGTGATCGGCTGGCTCCGCCTCGGCGGTCGGGTGCGCCTGAAGTCGGCGCGCGTGCAGACGCCGCGCTGCAACACCGGGTTCTACGAGCTCTACCCACGCGGCTGGACCTGCGCGGGCCAGGGCGTGGACGTGGCGGAGACGCCGCCGGACGGCGCCGCAGAGGAGAGCGCCGCCGACACCGACGCGCCGCTGCCCTACCGCTACATGATGGTGCGCGAGCCGCAGGTGCCCGAGTACCACCAGCTGCCGTCGCGCGACGATCAGCGGGACGCCACCGCGCATGGGCGCCGCTACGCGGAGCTCCTCAACGACGGTCAGGAGCGGCGCGCGGAGCTGCTGCGCGACGGACGGCTCGCGGGAGAGCCCCGGATGCCTTCGGTCGTCGCTCGCTACCTGCACCGCAGCTTCTACGTCGCGAGCAACGGGACCGAGGTCCGCTCGCAGCGGCGCTTCGCGCGCACGGTGCGCGGCAGCTACATCAAGGAGGCGCAGCTGCTCGAGACGACGGGCAGCGACTTCGCGGGCGTGGAGCTCGACGAGGAGACGCAGCTGCCCCTCGCGTTCGCCGTGCGCACCGCCCGCCCGCTCCGGCGCGTGGAGCGCGAGGACGGCACCACGCGCTTCACCGACGACGAGTCGATGGAGGCGTGGGAGCGTCAGGCGAGGTTGCCGTGGCTCAGGCGCGAGCGGATCGGCGACCGCGTCTACCACGTGCTCGAGGGGCCCGACGGAGAGCCGCGCTATCTGCGGGCATGGTTCGCGGGCGTGGCCGAGCGCATCGACCCGCCACGCGGCGTCGCGGCCGGCGAGCCCTGGGTGCACGTCGACATCGGCGAGCAGACCCTCGTGCTCTACCGCGGCAACCAGCCGATCTACGCGACGCTCGTCTCGAGCGGGCTCGACGGCCACGACACGCCGCGGGGCGAGTTCCGGATCCGTCGCAAGTTCGTCTCCGACACCATGGCCAACCTCGGCCCGGACGCGGGCGACGACTCCTACCGGATCGACGACGTGCCGTGGACGCAGTACTTCGAGGGCAGCTTCGCGCTGCACGGCGCCTTCTGGCACTCGCGCTTCGGCCTCCAGCGCAGCCACGGCTGCGTGAACCTCGCGCCCCGCGACGCGCGCCGGGTGTTCGAGCACACCTGGCCGGAGGTCCCCGAGGGCTGGCACGGCGTCTCGACCGAGCGCGGGGCCGGCTTCCAGGGCTCCAGGGTTCTCGTGACCGACTGAGCGCTCGTAACCGATTGAGCAGGTGACATGTCCGACCCGATCCGTGTCTGCTTCGTGTGCCTCGGCAACATCTGCCGCTCCCCCACCGCGGAGGCGGTCTTCCTCGACCTCATCGAGCGCGAGGGCGTGGCCGCGCGCTTCGCGGTCGACAGCGCGGGCACCGGGAGCTGGCACGTCGGCGAGCGCGCGCATCCGGACACGCGCGCGGCGGCCGAGGCCCGCGGGATCGAGATCCGCTCGGTCGCGCGCCAGTGGAAGGCGGCCGACTTCGACCGCTTCGACTACGTGGTCGTGATGGACACCAGCAACCGGGACAACGTGCTCGCCCTCGCGCGCAGCGACGCGGACCGGAAGAAGGTGCACCTCTTCCGCGACTTCGACGCCGACGGCGACACGGGACAGTCGGTGCCGGATCCCTACTACGAAGGCGGCTTCGGCCTCGTCTACGACATCTGCGAGGCGGCGGCGAAGGGCCTCCTCGCGCAGCTTCGCCGCGAGCACGCGATCTGATGCGGGCGCCGGTGCGCGCCTTCGTGGCCGAGGTGCTCGGCGCCGAGATCGAGGACGTCCGCGCGGTGGGCGGCGGGGACATCAACGAGGCGTGGGCCCTGACCTTCTCGGACGGACGACGCGCCTTCGCCAAGACGCACCCCGGGGCCGCGCCGACGATGTTCCCGCGCGAGGCCGAGGGGCTCGACTGGCTGCGCGAGCCGGGCGCGCTCCGGGTCCCCGAGGTGCTCGCGGTGAGCGAGGACGTGCTCGTGCTCGAGCTCCTCTCCCCCGGTCGCGCCGCGCCCGATCACGACGCGCGCCTCGGGCGGGGCCTGGCCGCGATCCACGCCGCGGGCGCGGACGGCTTCGGCGGCCCGAGCGACAACTTCATCGGCGATCTCCCGCAGGACAACCGGCGCGAGCCGGACTGGGCGACGTTCTACCGGGCCCGCCGCCTCGAGCCGCAGCTCGCGCGCGCGGCCGATCGCGGGCTCGTCAGCCGCGCGATGCGCGATGGCTTCGCGCGGCTCTTCGCGCAGCTCGAGGAGCTCGTCGGCGAGCCCGAGCCGCCGGCGCGGCTGCACGGCGATCTCTGGGGCGGGAACTGCTTCACCGACGACGCGGGCGCGCCCGTCCTCATCGACCCCGCGGTCTACGGGGGCCACCGGGAGATCGATCTCGCGATGATGCGCCTCTTCGGCGGGTTCTCGCCCACGGTGTTCGCGGCGTACGAGGAGGCCTCGCCGCTCTCCCCCGGCGCCGACGCGCGCGTGCCGCTCTACCAGCTCTACCCGCTGATGGTGCACGTGAACCTCTTCGGCGGCGGCTACGTCTCCTCGGTCGAGCGCGCCCTCGCCGCGCTGGTCTGATCTCGCTCAGGCCCGCCGCGTCGACAGGAGGCCGAGCGCGAGGCGCTCGATGGAGCGGCCGACGAGGTCGTGGGGAGGTTGACCGGCGAGGCGACGCTCGGCCTCGGTGTAGGCCGGGAAGCGCTTGAAGCGGCTCGGCGTCACGCGGTAGGCGGCGCGGAGGATGGGGACGGAGCGAGCGAAGAGCGCGCGGTCGATCGGGCCCCAGGAGAAGCCCAGCTGCGCGCGCAGCTTCCGAGGGAGGAGGCCCGCGGTGAAGGCCTCGTACCAGCGCATCAGCGGCGACAGCGCGGGGCTCGGCGCGGTGAACAGGAAGCGGCGCATCTGCCTCGCCGGCTCGCCGACCGCGATCGTGTCCGAGGCGATCTCGTCCGCGTAGTAGCGCTCGAACGCCTCCCAGCTGTCGGGCAGCACCGAGTCGGGGATGCCGAAGAGGTAGGCGAAGAGCTTCGACTCCGCGTAGTACGCGTTGCGCTCGTGCGGGTGGAGCGGCGTGACCAGGTGCTCGTACACGCGGAGCGCGGTGTCGACGAGGGTGGCGTGCACCCAGAGGAGCGCGCGCTCGTCGTTCGCCTCGTAGCGGTCACCCCGACGAAAGCGACCGACGTCCTCGGTGATGCGGCCGCGGATCGTGCGGTGGAGCGCGTGCACGCGGCGCGCGGAGACGAGGGCGTGATCGAGGTCGCCGAAGACCATCGCGAAGACGTGCTCGAAGGTGCGCTGGAAGCGCCCCGCCGGGTCGTTGCGGGTGTCGCTGTGCTGATCGACCGCGTGAGCCACGAACGGGTGCGCGAGCTGCAGCAGCGCGGCCGCGCCGCCGCCGAGCATCACCGCTCCCTCGCGGTTGATCTCCCACGAGAGCGTGCCCGGGCCGTAGATGCCCGCGCGTCGATTCTGAATGCGCCCCGAGAGCTTCGCGAGGTGCCGCTCGAGGTCGTCGGCCGAGACGGTCACGGCTTCAGGATAGCGAGTAGATTGGAGCCATGCGCGGCGTCATCTTCGATCTGGACGGAACCCTCGTCGACAGCCTCGACGACATCACGGCCGCCCTCGCGAGGGCGTTCGGGGAGCTCGGGCTCGAAGCCCTGGACCGGG
>SHBB01000386.1 GCA_004213565.1 Sandaracinaceae bacterium | reverse complement strand
GGAGGCGGGCGGGGTGCGGGCGATCGTGGCCGGCGGGACCGACGGGCGCGGCGGCGGTGAGGGGCCGGTGCTGGTCTACCTGCACGGCTTCGCGTCGCTGCCCGAGGATCAGCTGCCGCTCCGCGATGGCCTCGACGTGCCGGCCGGGACGCGCTTCGTCTTCCCGGAGGGGGGGCTCGGGGTGACGCTCGCCGAGGGGCCGCGGCGCGCGTGGTGGCTCATCGACCGACCGCTCCGGCGCCGCATGCGCGCGGGGGCCATCGACGCTCTCAGTCACCACCGCCCCCCGGGGCTCGCGGCCGCGCGCGTGACGACGACGCGCCTGCTCCGCGCGGTGGAGCGAGAGCTGGGCGCGCCGCCCGAGCGCACGGTGGTCGCGGGGTTCAGCCAGGGGGCGATGCTCGCGTGCGATCTCGCGCTGCGATCCGAGCGGCCGTACGCCGGGCTCGGGGTGCTGAGCGGCACCTTGCTCGCGGAGTCCGACTGGGGCCCTCGCATGCCGCGTCACCCGCACATGCCGGTCTTCGTGTCCCACGGCCGCGCCGATCCGCTCCTCCCGTACGCGATGGCCGAGCGCCTGGCCGCGCGCCTCCGCGCGGGTGGACACCCGGTGCGCTGGTACGCGCACGACGCGGGGCACGAGATGACCGAGGGCACGGCCGACGCCTTCAGCGCGTTCGTCTACGAGTCCTTGCTCGCTCCGTCCCGTTGACCCAAGCTCGGCCCCCGCCGATGCCCGAAGGCAACCCCGCGAAATCCGAACGCGATCGCCGACGCTGGGCGGTGGTGCTGGGGATCGTGGCCGCGCTCGGGTGGCTCGGGCTCGCCGCGCTCGCCGACGGCTACTTCGCGCACGGCTGGAGCGCGCGCTGGTACTGGACCGACGCGGACGGCGAGCGCCACCTCGTCGATCGCACCGTCGAGCACCGCACGACCTTCCCCAACGTGCACCGCCCCATCGCGCGCTACGTGCAGGGCTGGCCCTTCGAGCGCCTGGCGCGCCCGGAGGACCTCCCGGAGATCGACGCGGAGCTGCGCGCGCGCCTCGAGGTGCCCGAGGGCCCGGCGCGCTACCTCTCCCTTCGCGCGCGGAGCGAGGCGACGCTCCGGGTCGACGGCCAGACGCTCGACGGCGACGCGGCCGGCGCGCTCCCCCTCGCGCCGGGCGTGCACGACGTCGTCGTGCGCTGGCGGGGCCGCGCCCTGCCCTACCCCGCGCGCGGCCGACCGGATCCTCGCAGCGCCTTCCTGGAGCTCACGTGGGACACGCGCCCGGGCCCCGGCACCACCGTTCCGCACGACGCACTGACGCCCGCGAGCGAGGCCTGGCCGACCTCGCGCCTCGCCCTCTGGTGGGCCGCGGGGCTCGGCGCGCTCTTCTGGGGCCTCGGCTTCTTCTTCGCGATGCGGGCCCCGCGAGCGCGGGCGCGCTGGCGCCGCTTCGGCCTGCTCGCCACGGTCGCGGTGGCGCTGCTCGGCACCGCCTACCGCGCTTGGGACTACGACGTGGTCCCCGAATTCCGCGACAACGCGGACGAGCTGTTCGCGACCTGGAACGGGTGGTCGATCCTCGAGGACGGCACGACGCGTGGCTGGACGATCTGGCCCGCCGCGTACGGTGGCACCGTGTCGGTGGAGGAGGCGCGCTACTTCGGCGAGCGGCGCCCGGTGATCTCTCCGTACTTCGAGCAGCCGGCCTTCTTCCACGTGATCGTGGGCGTCGCGGCCCACCTCGGCGGCGCCGATCACTGGCTGGACGCGAAGCTGAAGCACACGCGGCTCGTGCCGATGGGCCTGAACGTCATCGCGATCTTCCTCCTCGTCGCGGTGGGGAGGCGGCTCTTCGGGCCGGGGCCCGGGCCGTGGCTGGGCGCGCTGCTGTACGCGACGTTGCCGATCATCGCGCTCCAGACCCGGGTGGTCAAAGAGGAGGACCTGCTCGTCGTCCTCGCGCTCGCGATGATGCTCTTCTTCCTGCGATGGCGAGAGCATCGCAAGACGCGTGATCTCGTGCTCGCGTCGGTCTGCGCGGGGCTGTCGACCTGCACGAAGATCCCGGCCGTCGTCTGGGTGCCCGCCCTGGTGATGCTCGTCGCGGCCGAGAAGGGGGAGACGCGGCGCGCCGTCCTCTCCGCCGCGATCGGCGTCGGGGTCTCGTCCCTCCTGCTCGTCTTCGCGCTCGTCGTCGACTGGGAGGTCTTCGTGATGACGACGGCGAAACAGGGGAGCCGGCCCACGCACTGGAACCTCTTCCCGCGCTTCCTCGACGCGATCCTGATCAACCACGACCTCGTCGGACGCGGCTGGTCGCTCTTCCTGTGGGTCGCGTACGGCGCCAGCGTCTGGTCGCGGGGCTTCAAGAACGCCGCCGTCGTCGCCGTGCCGATGATCGCCTACCTCGTCGCCATCGGCCTGGGCAGCGGCAACCACACCTTCGGCTGGTACATGATCCCGGTCTACCCGTTCCTCTGCCTCGGGACGGGCGACTTCCTCGAGCGGCTGCTGCGGCGGCCGACGTTCTTCGGAGGCGGGATCTTCGTGACCCTCTTCGTGATGTACTCGATGAACTTCACGGTGCCGGTGGAGTGGGCGAAGCAGCCCGAGGCGTGGCCGGGCCTGCGTCGCGACATCACGCTCTTCCTGCTGCTGTCGCTCTCGCCCTACGCCCTGGCCCAGGTCTGGCGCGACAACCGCTTCTTCGTGAAGCTCGCGCGGCTCTGGACGGTGGTCGGGCTGGCGATGGTGGTGTGGATCAGCGCGGACTTCATCATCCACTACGACCGCTCGATCGAGACCTACTTCAACTTCGATCGCGACATGTACTTCCACCGGTGAGCGCGATGAGCGGAAGGGCCGGGTGAGCCGGAGGGAGCGGCGCTGGGTCTGGCTCGCGGGGCTCGGGCTCGCCGCGCTCGCGTACCTGCCCGCGCTCCTGCGCCTCGACGCCTCCGGCTCGGGCGACTGGCCGTGGTTCCATCACCAGTGGGAGGCGGCGCGCGTCGCCCTGCTGCGCTTCGGCGAGCTGCCCACGTGGGACCCGCACCACTGCGGCGGCGTGACGGCGTGGGGCCAGCCTCAGGCGCAGATCTGGTCGCCCACCTGGTGGCTCACGGGCTTGCCCTTCGGCAGCGTGATCGGCGCGAAGCTCTTCGTGGTCGGCCACTACGCCGCGGGCTTCGCCGGGCTCTACACGGTCGCGCGCCGGCTCTATCGGATGACCGCGCCCGCCGCGGCCGTGGCCGCCGCCGCCTGGGCGCTCGGCGGCTTCTTCGCGTGGCGCGGCATCGGCGGCCACGCGACGTTCCTCTCGTTCCACCTCGTGCCGTGGGCGCTCTACGGCTTCCGCCGCGGACATGACGACGTGCGATGGTGCGCGCTCTCCGCGGGGGCGCTCGCGCTCATGCTCTTCGAGGGCGGCACCGCGCCCTTCCCCTTCGCGCTGCTCCTGCTCGCGTTCGACGGGCTGGCGTCCGGTCGATGGCGGGCGCTGCGCACGGGCGCGATCGTGGGCGGCCTGACGGCGCTGCTCGGCGCCGCGCGCGTCGTGCCCATCGCGCGCGCCCTGACCGAGGCGCCGCGCCCGACCCCGCTCCGCGACAGCCTGGAGCTCCATGAGCTGCTGCACGCGCTGGTCGCCCGCCACCCTCACCCGGAGTTCTTCGACCACCATCCCTGGGAGTGGATGGAGTACGGCGCCTACGTCGGCGTCGGCGTGTTGCTGCTGGCCCTCTTGGGCGCGCTGCTCGCGCTCCGCCCCGGCCGCCGCCACCTCCTGCTCGGGGCGGCGCTCTTCGGCGCGCTCGCGCTCGGCGCGAGGGGTGAGAGCTGGCCGTGGCCACTGCTCCATCAGCTGCCGGTCTTCGAGCAGCTCCGGATCCCGAGCCGCTTCTCGGTCCTCCTGACCCTCTACCTCGGCCTCCTCGCCGGGCTCGCGGTGGACGCGTCGCGGCGCGCGCTCCTGCGCGCCTCGGCCGATCGCGGCCTGCGTCTGCTGGTCGTCGCGATGAGCTGGGCCGCGGCGCTCGGCGTGTCGCTGGACGTGGTCGAGCAGCACGCCTGGCTCGCCCGCCGCTGGAACGAGGCGCCCATCCTCGGCGCCCCGGCGTCGCGCTTCCACCTCGTCGACGACGGCGAGGGCTACCTCAGTCGCACCAAGAGCTACCCACGCATGCACCTCGGGACGATGCGTTGCTACGACCCGGTACCGTGGGGCGAGGTCGAGCAGCTCTGGCGCGGAGACCGCCCCCAGGTCCGCGTGGACGCCGACGCGCGCCTGCTCGCGTTCCGCCGCACCTCCCGCGCCTTCTCGCTCGAGGTCGAGCTCTCCCGCCCGGGCGACGTGACCGTCAACCAGCGCTTCGACCCGGACTGGGAGGTGTCGCCCGGCGACGCCCGCGCGGACCGCTTCGGCCGCCTGGTGATCGCCCTGCCCGCGGGCCGGCACAGGGTCGACGCGCGACACGCGCCGAGCGACCTCGGCTGGTCGTGGCTGTTGACCCTGCTGGGTGTCGTTTGCGCCCTGACGCTGTGGCGCTTGAAGCGGACGCCCCCGGCGAGTAACCCTCGGGCCATCCGAGGCCCACGGCCCGGCGGAGGACACGCGTGAGCACGACCGGTACCCCTTCGAGCGCCATCAAGGAGTATTTCCTCCTCTCCGACGCGAAGGCGACGTCCAAGAAGGTCACCGAGGACGCGCGCAGCGCGCTCGCTCGGCGCCTCGGCATCGCCCGTCAGCGCGCCGAAGCCGCGGACGCGCTCTGGTCCAACGGGCACACGGCCGAGGGCCTGCGCATGGCCGCGGCCGCGTTCGAGGAGACCCTCGACGCCGCCCCCGAGCTCGCCAAGGCCACCGGCCTGACCGCCGCTGCCCCCAGATCAGTAGCGCGCCCGGACTCGGAAGCGGATACGGAAGCGGAAGCGGCAGCGGACGCGGCAGCGGACTCGGAAGCGGCAGCGGACTCGGAAGCGGCAGCGGACTCGGAAGCGGCAGCGGACTCGGAAGCGGCAGCGGCAGCGGACTTGGAAGCGGCAGCGGACTCGGACGCGGCGGCGGATGCGGACTCGGAAGCGGACTCGGACACGGCAGCGGTATCCGACACGGCAGCGGAATCCGACACGGCAGCGGAATCCGACACGGCAGCGGAATCCGACACGGCAGCGGAATCCGACGCGGCAGCGGACTCGGCCCTCGGCTGGGAGCCGGTGCTGGTCTCCCGCGGCCTCTCCTCCGGTCGCCTCGCCGACGTCCGCGAAGCCCACGCCGCCCTCACCTCGACCGCGCTGCCCGCGCTGGACGCCGAGGTCGAGGCCCGCCACGGCGAGCTCTTCCAGAAGCTCGTGACCGCGCGTCGGCACGCCGACCAGGCGCTCGCGCCGGGCGCGCTGACCCCGCGCGAGATCACGCTGACCCAGGCATCGCGCATCGCGTTCGCGAGCCTCGTGCTCGCGCTCGGCCTCTTCGGTCTGTTCCTGTTGCTGCGGACCCCGACCGGCTACGAGGCCACGGCGTCAGGGACCTTCGGGCCCGACTTCCCGCCGCGCAGCGTCATCGACGACGACCACGCCTCGGAGTGGCTGCTGCCGGACCGGACCGCGGGCTGGGTGGAGGTGAGCCTCTCGCCGCCGGAGCGGGTCGAGAAGCTGAAGCTGCTCAACGGGCACAACCGCCACTTCAACGATCGCGCGGTCCAGGAGTACACCGTCGAGGTCTACGCCAACGGAGAGCTGGCCCGCACCGTCGAGGGGAGCTTCGAGGAGTTCCAGACGCGCCCGCAGTGGGTGGAGCACGCGCTGGGCATCGACGGCGTCGAGCGGGTCCGGGTCAACGTCCGGTCGTGGCACCGCACGGGCGCGGCGCTGGCCGAGATCGACTGGGAGTGACCCCGCCTTCGGCGCGGCTCAGTCTTTGCGCACCACCGCGAAGCAGCTGACGCCGATCGGCAGCTTCACGCGGGGGACGATGTGGCGCTCGAACGCGAGGATCGCGCCGAGGCTCCGGTTGATGGGCGCGGGCGGCACCGAGAGATCGCTCTCGGGCTCCTCGACCTCGGCCGCGAACGCCTTGCCGAGGAACCGCTTCGCCACGACGAGCGGGAAGAGCAGCGTGTTGTAGTAGCTGGAGCGTTCGACCCGGAGGCCGGCGTTCTCCAGGACCAGCTCGAGCTCGGCGAGCTTGTAGCGGCGCTTGTGCTCGAGCGCCTCGTCGTGCTGACTCCAGAGCCAGCGATGCGCCGGGACCGCGACCACGGCCGCCCCGCCCGGGCGGAGCACCCGCGCGATCTCGCGCGCCGCGAGCAGGTCGTCGTCGAGGTGCTCGAGGATGTCGAGCGCGAGCGCCGCGTCGAAGCTCTCGTCCGCGAACGGCAGCGCGTAGGCGCTCCCCCGGACGTAGCGCACGTTCGGCGCGCGGCGCTGCGCGAGCCGGAGGGCCGTCGGCGAGTAGTCGAGCCCCACCGCCTCCACGCTCTGGGGCAGTCGGCTCAGCGTGTAGCCGGTGCCGCAGCCGAGATCGAGCAGCCGCGCCCCCATCAGCCGCTCCCCGAGCGCCTGCTGGAGCAGCGTCAGGATCACGCCTCGGGTCCCCACGAACCAGAAGTGCTTCGTCTCCGCGCGGAACATGCGCTCGTGCTCGTGGGGTTGCACCGCGCCCGCTCTTAGCACGTCCCCCACATGCCTGCCGCGAACCTGACAGCACGGCGCGATGGCGCTATCCCAGCCGGGATGGACTCCCCGAGAGGTCCGGCGGGCGCTGCCGTGCGTCGACCGCCCCCGCTGATCGCGGAGCAGATCCTCGCGGGGCTCATCGCCGCCCTCGGGCTCGGGGTCCTCGACGCGGCGTGGGCGAGCGCGGGGGATCAGGGCCTCGAGTTGACCGCGATGGAGCACGTCCTGGGCGTGCTCCACCTGCTGGCGATGGTGCTCCCGCTCGGGCTCGCGTTCGGCCTCCTCGGTGCGGGCGCCATCGCGCTGGTGCGCAGCGCGCCGCTCCTCGCGCCGCTCCGGACCCGCGTCCACCGCGCTCGGGACCTCTTCCGCAACGACCCGCGCCTGTTCGGGGGCGGTCTCGCGCTCCTGGCCGCGGCGGGGGTCTTGCTGCTCGTGGGCCGCGAGGCGCACGCGCTGATCGCCACCCGCGTGCACCACCTCGACAACGCCGCCTGGGCGGCAGGCGGAGCCGCGGTGGGCGGGGCGGCCGCCGCGACCCTCACTGCGCTCATCGTCTACGGCGCCGCCTCCCGGGCCGCGCGCCGGCTCGGCTTCCTCGCGTCACCGGGCCTCCTGCTGACGCTCTCCCTCGTCGCGGCCGCGGTCATCGTCCGCTTCGTGCTGGTCCGCAACCCCTCCATCATCACCGCCTACGGCGTGGGCGCGCTCGCGTGGGCCCCCGCCGCGGTGATCCTCTACCTCGGCGCCGCGCTCCTCGCGCGCAGGCTGCTGCGCGCGCGCGCGCGTCGGACGGCCTGGATCGCCATGGGCGCGGCGACCGTGGTCTGCGCCGCGGCGTGGATGACGAGCGGACTGACCTACGGGCACCGCAACCGCGTGCGCGCGTTCGTGGAGCAGGCGAGCGTGGCGGGGACCGCGCTGGTCCGGCGCTACGGCGGCTTCACCGACATGGATGGAGACGGGCACTCGTGGGCGTTCGGCGGCCGCGACTGCGACGACTTCGACCCGCACGTGCACCCGGGCGCGTACGATCGCGAAGGGGACGGAATCGACGCGGACTGCTTCGCCGGCGACGGCTCGCCCGACCTCGCGGACCTCGGCGACGGTCACTACGACACGCGCCCCCGCGGCTTGCCGGCCCGGCCGAACATCCTGCTCATCACGGTGGACGCGCTGAACCCCTCGCACCTCGGGCACATGGGCTACGAGCGCGACACCTCCCCGAACCTCGACCGCTTCGCCGAGGAGTCGATCGTCTTCGAGAACGTGGTCGCCCAGTCGTCTCGCTCGCTGCGCTCGATCCCCGCGATGATGACCGGGCGCTATCCGTCCCAGGTCGCCTACGGCCCCGAGTACCTGTGGCCGTCGCTGCTCGAGGAGAACGAGATGCTCCCCGAGCTGCTGAAGAACCGCGGCTACGTGACCGCGGTCGACATGGGGACCGACTACTTCCACCGCGTGGCGGGCTTCTTCCAGGGCTACGACCAGGTGGAGGAGCTCCCGCTCTACACGGCGCCGCGCGAAGACGTCATCGAGAACGCGCTCGAGCGCCTGCCCGCGCTGGCGGAGGGAGAGGCGCCCTTCTTCCACTGGGTCCACGTCTTCAACGTGCACGAGCCCTACCTGCGGCCCCCTGCGGAGTCGCGCTACGGCGACACCCTGCGCGACCACTACGACACCGAGATCCGGCTCGCCGACGCGCTCGTGCAGCGCATCCTGGACCAGGCCGAGGCGCTCGGCTTGATGGACGACACGGTGGTGATCCTCGCGTCCGACCACGGCGAGGCGTTCTACGAGCACGGCCGCCGCGGCCACGCCTCGGACCTCTACGAAGAGCAGGTCCGCGCCATGCTGATGATGAAGATCCCCGGCGTCGCGCCGCGGCGCGTGTCGGCCCGAGCCGGGCTCTTCGACCTGACCCCGACGATCCTCAACCTCCTCTCCATCCCGGTCCCGCACCCGATGCCGGCGCGCAGCCTCCTGCCGCTCATCGACGGCGAGCGCCACGACGACCGGCTGCTCTTCAGCGAGCTGATGCCGGACGGGCTCTACCCCTTCGATCAGAAGGCGGTCTACCGGGGCGACGACAAGCTCCTGTGGTGGGTTCAGGAGGGTCGCATCCAGCTCTTCGATCTCGCGTCGGACCCCGGTGAGGAGAACGACCTCAGCGACGATCGGCGAGAGCAGGCCGAGGAGATGCTCGGCCTCCTGCAGGCCTGGGTGGCCCAGGTCGCGCGCGGCGAGAACCGCACCGACGCCTTCATCGAGCAGAACCGCCTGAGCGCGGCGCCGGCCTCCCTCTCGCACCCGATGAACCTCGTCTACCCGGGCATGTTCACCGTGCTGGGCTGCGATCTCCCGCGCCGGCAGTACGGCCCGCGCGACGTCATCGACCTCACTTGCTACTACCGCGTCGACGAGGAGATCGAGGACGACCTCTTCATCCGGGTCAGCTTCGACGGTCCAGCCGGCTACCGCGTCCCGCCGCATTTCCATGCGTGGCACTACCCCTTGCATGGCCGCTACCGCACCACGCGCTGGCGCGAGGGAGAGATCCTGCGCGACCCGATGCCGATGGTCGTGCCGCCCGACATCCAGGCCCCGGTGGAGCTCTCGATGACCTTCATGGTCCAGATCAGCGAGCGCGCCGAGCGCAACCCGAACACCATCCTGACCTACCGTCACGAGGGCAGCACGGGCAGCACGGCCGAGATCGCGCGGATCCGCATCGAGCCCTCCCGCCCCGGCGGCGACCCCTGAGAAGCGGGCGGCCCGGTCGCCCGGGAGCCAGATCGATCGCAAGCGCGGCTGGACAGCAGGCGGACGCAGCGCAGGCGGACTCGGACGCGGACTCGGGCGCGGAGGCGGGCGCGGAAGCGGAGACGGGCTCGGACTCCGCGGCGGACGCGGAGGCAGGCGCGGAAGCGGAGGCGGACTCGGAGGCGGACGCGGAAGCGGAGGCGGACTCGGAGGCGGACGCGGACTCGGACGCGGACTCGACGCTGGCGCGGACTCGGATGCCGACGCGGACTCGGATGCTGACGCGGACTCGGACGCTGACGCGGACTCG
>SHBB01000385.1 GCA_004213565.1 Sandaracinaceae bacterium | reverse complement strand
TCTCGATCAGACCGACTGCGCCGGCGATGCCGCACATGAGATCACGCCCGTCCCGCGAACCAGCGCGCCGTCTCTCGGATGCCGTCCGCGATCGGCGTCGCCGGGCCGGTGTGCCGCTGCAGCTCGTCGTTGGGCTCGAGCACCGAGCGCTCGAGATCGCCCGCGCGCCGCGTGCCCCACTCCTTGTCGGTCTTGACGCCGAGGGCCGCCTCGATGCGCTCCGCGAGCTGGAGGGTGGAGGTCCCCTCGCCGCTGCCGACGTTGATGACCTTGCCCTCGAGCTTGCCCTGGATGGCGAGCAGGTTCGCCTTCACGACGTCGGCCACGTAGACGTAGTCGCGCACACAGCCGGCGTCGCCGACCTCGCGCATGGCGTTGATGCGGATCTTCTCTCCGCTGGACAGCCGCTGGCAGAAGATGGCGACCACGCCGGCCTCGCCGTGGGGGTCCTGGCGCGGGCCGTAGACGTTGGCGTAGCGGAGGATCGTCGAGGGGGTGCCGTGCTCGTGGTGGTAGGCCGCGAGGTAGCGCTCGAACGCGAGCTTCGAGCACGCGTAGGGGCTGATGGGCTGCGGTGGCCATCCCTCGCCCGCGCGCTGGCCCTCGGGGATGTCGCCGTAGATGGCGCCGCCCGTCGAGGCGAAGACGAAGCGGGCGATGCCGTGCGCGCGCGCGGCCTCGAGCACGTTGAGCCCGCCGATCACGTTGATCTCCGCGTCGCGCACGGGCTCGCGGGTGGAGACGCTGACGCTCGTCTGCGCGCCCTGGTGGCAGACCACGTCGAAGTCGTGCTCGGCGAACGCGCGGTCCACGAGCGCCGCGTCCCGCAGGTCGCCCTCGAGGAAGAGCGCCTTCTCGGGCACGTTCTCGGCACGTCCGCTGCTGAGGTCGTCGAGCACGACCACGCTGTGCCCCTCTTCGAGGAGCGCGTCCGCGACGTGGCTGCCGATGAAGCCGGCGCCTCCGGTGACGAGGATCTTCAAGGTCTGCCTCACGAGTCGATGAAAGCGGAGATCCGCTCGACGAGCGGGCCGGACGCGTAGGCGCCCAGCTGCGGCCCGGTTCGAGAGCGGGAGAGCGTGCCGAGCTTGGCGGGAAGCTCGGCTTCGTTCCAGGCGACGTGCACGCCGGCGAACCGGGCGAAGGCCTTCGCGGTCGCGATCTGGTGGTCGTTCCGCGTCTCGCGGCGCGCCGCCTCGCGCGGGAGCACGACGATCGGCTTGCCGCGCTCGAGGGCCGCGAAGAGGGTGCCGATGCCGGCGTGGCCGATGACGGCGTCGGCCTCGTCGTAGGCGCGGTCGAACTCCACCGGCTCGAGGAAGCGCGTGTGCGTCAGGTGGCGAGGCGACACCTCGGAGTCCCCGATCTGCGCCAGGATCTCCACGTCGTCCTGCGTCGCTGCCCAGGCGTCGACGGCCTCGATGAGGCGATCGAAGGGCATCTGCGCGCCCACGGTGACGAAGAGCTTCACTCGGCCTCCGCCATGACGGGGGACTCCGAGGGGCGGTCGAGCTCCCCGAGCACGCTCCCCGCGTAGAGCGGGCCGCCCTCGCGCGCGAGCTCCGGCCACTGCGTCAGCCACAGATCGGCGTGCGCGCCGACCTTCTGCCCGCTCATCGACAGCTCCTCCACGTTGGCGAGGCTGTCGACCCAGACGGTCCGGATGCCGAGCCGCTTCGCGAGCACCACGCCGAAGAAGCCGGGGAGGGCGCCCGTGCTCACGACCACGTCGGGCCGCTCGCTCAGGAGGATGCGCGTCACCTGCCAGGCGCACTTCAGCAGGCCGAGCCGGTCCCAGCGGGTCACGTCGTCGATCACCCTCAGCGGTCCGTCGACGTGCGCGCGGTAGGCCTCGCTCACGGTGACCCAGACCACGAAGTGGCCGTCGAAGGCGGGGCGGAGGCGGAGGAGCTCGATCCAGTGACCGCCTCCCGAGCTGATGGCGACGATCTTCTTCCGAGACGCTTCTCGACGCATCGAATACCTCAGCGAGGAGACGGGGAGGGCACCCAGAAGTGCTCCACCGGGCCCTCGCGGTCGGGGAGCTTGGCCGTGCTCTCGCTCGCGCCGACGAGCACGTAGCCGATGGCTCCATCGCGCCCGAGCCGGGTCTGCGTCTGGGCGAGATCGGTCGCCTTGATGTTCCCGCTCGTCACCACCACCAGCACCCGCTCGGCGAGCCGGGCCGCGCGGCGCAGGGCCTGCCCCTCGGGCGGGCCGTTCCACGCGGTGCAGATCAGCCGGTCGGCCGGGTCGTCGCTGATCGGGCGCGGCGGCGGCGCGTAGCTCGGGGCCCCCATCGCGAGGGTGTCGGCGGGGCTGCCGGCGAGCACGATCTCGGTCGGGCCGTCGTGGATCTCGCCGCTGAGCACCTCGTCGTCGTCGTAGACGTCGTGGTGGCCGCGGGAGGAGGACGGCGTCGTGATCGGCGCGGGGTCATCGCCCGGCGGGAGCGCGCCCACCACGGGCACGTCGATGAGCGTGGTCGAGCTCCAGTCGTGGTTGAGCTGGCCGGCGATCTCGCTCGCGAGCTCCTGCTCGGAGTCGGTGGCGCCGACCACCAGCATCGTGCCGCGCGCGTCGGGCGCGAAGTCGTCCATGTCCGCGATCAGGTCGATCAGCGCGCGCGGATCGCGGGGCCAGGTCGTCATGCCGATCACCGGCCCGTTGCCCCACCAGGCCACCTCGGTCGGCGTGATGACGCGCAGCCCGCGGAACTCGCGGTAGAGCAGCATGCCGAGCATCACCGTCACGAAGAGGAGCGGGATGCCGCCCGCGACCGCGTACTTCTTCTTCGAGGGGACGGCGCTCTCGGGGGGACGCGCCTCCGCGACGGTGCGGAAGCCGGTCTCGATGTCGCGCAGCTGATCTTCGATGCCCGCGCGCTGCTCGTTGAGCTCGTTGACGAGGGCCTGCTTGACGTTGACCTGCGCGAGCAGGTTGGCCGCCTGGCCCTCCATCGCGCTGAACCGGTTGGTGCGCTCCTGCGCGGTGCCCGCGAGCTGCTCGAGGCTGTTGTGCCGCTCACGCGCCGCCGACAGCTCGGTCTCCGCCTCCGAGAGGCTGGTCTCGATCTGCTCGTAGAGGCTGCTGCGCGCCGTGCGCGAGCCGCCCCCGCCGCCGCCCGAGCTTCGCAGCGCCGAGATCTGACGCTGGAGCGCCTGCACCGTCGGGTGCTGCTCGCTCATGCCCTGACCGCGCGCTTCGGCGAGGCGCGCCTCCAGCTCCCGAACGCGGCTCGAGCCGCCGCTGCTCGTGCTCACCGTCTCCATGCGGGGCGTGCGCTCGCGCGCCTCGGTCAGCTGCCGGACGCGGGCCTCGAGCGCCATGATCTCCGCCTGGGCGAGGTCCGCCTGCGAGCGCAGGTCGGCCGCCTGGTCGATGGCCTGCTCCTGCTCCGCCGTCAGATCCGTGATGCCGTTGGCCTCGCGGAAGGAGTCGTAGGCGCGGCGCGCGGTCGCGGCCTCGTTCTCGGACGCGGCGATGCGCTCGTCGAGGCTCGCCATCTCCGCGCGGAGCTCTCGGCTGCGGCGCTCGCGGTGGTGCTCGAGGAAGACGTCCACGAGCGTGTTCGCCATGTCCGCCGACTCCTCGGCCGTGCCGCCGGTGGTCGTGAACGTGACCAGGCCGCTCTGCGCGTCGCTCGTCACCTGGACCATGCGCCGCATGAGGTCGAGGGTGGCCCCGTCCTTGTTCGTGCGGGCGCGCAGCTCGATCATGATCGGGTCGGTGTGGGTCACCGCGACCAGAGCCGGCAAGGCCCGCTGCGGCTCCTGGAAGTCGTCGCCGGGCAAGCCTTCGTACCGAAGCGAGGTGCTCGCTTCGTACGTGTGCTGCATCACGAACTTCCCGATGACGACGCCGATCAGACCGCCCACCGCGGCCGCGATCAGGAGCCACCACTTCCCTCTGGAGATGGCCCTCAGAACGCGGCGCCAATCGACCGGGTAGCCCGGACGAGACGGCTTGGTCTCTTCGTCGTCGAGATCCATCTCTCGGCCGCTCATCGCGGTGCTCCTCGAAAACGCTGACATGGTACTCGAACCATCCAGCTAGCACCGGCCGAAGTCGCCACAACCACGCTCCGCGGCAACATCAGCGCGTCTCTCCTTCGTTGTCGATCCAGGCACCCGCGATCACGTGCGCCCCGGCCCGCACGAAGCGACCGTGGATCGTCGCGCCCGCCGCGAACGGGGGCGCGCTGCGCTGGAAGACGGCGTCGAAGCGATCGTCGGCGTCGTGCCGGATCACTACGTCCTCGAACTCGAGGAAGGTCCCGCTGAGCGGGTACTGGCATTTGTAGGCCGCCTCCTTCGCGCAAAAGGTGCGCCGCGCTCGCTCGCCGGGGCGCGGGTCATCCTGCAGGGCGACGTGCTCCTCGCGCGTCGTGATCAGGGACCACAGCTCGCGGTCGAGCGGCTCGTCTGGCTCGGCGTCGAGCCCGAGCCCGCGCATCGCCCCGGCGTCCGCGACCGCGGCCACGCAGAGCGTGTCGGTGTGCGTGATCGTGCCCACGACGCCCTCGGGCCACTGAGGCTCCCCGCGCCGGCCGCGCCCGATGGCGATCGCGGGGGCGCCCAGCAGCCGAAGCGCGGCCCGCGCGGCGTCACGGCCCGCGGCGAGCTCGTAGCGGCGCTTGTCGACGGCGCGCGCGGCGAGGTGCTCCTCCGGCGCCATGAGCGCCGTCAGAGGCACCTCTCCGGGGATCCGCACCGCGAAGCGCACCCGGGGGCCGAGCAGGTCGCTGAGCGCGTCCTCGATCACCGCCGCCGTAGGACCCTGCGCCGGCCCAGCGCCTGTCGGCGCGCCGCCGCGCGATCGGCGCTCTTCTGGAGCGCCTCGTTGCCGCCGCCGTCGCCCTCGAGGTGATCCGCGAGAGCCTGGATCGTGGGGAAGCGGAAGATGTCGGTCACGGTGAGCTTCGCGCCCGTCGCCTCGGCGATCTCGCGGTGCGCCTGCACGGCGAGGAGCGAGTGGCCGCCGAGCTCGAAGAAGTTGTCCCGGGTGCCGACCTCGCTGAGGCCGAGGATGCGCTTCCACACGCCCGCGATCTTCTCCTCGACCTCGCCCGCCGGCGCGACGTGCTCCTCGGCGCGCGTGACGGCGGCCTCCGGGCGGGGCAGCGCCTTGCGATCGATCTTCTTGTTCGGGGTGAGCGGGAAGCGATCCATCTTCACGAGGTGCGCCGGCACCATGAAGTCGGGCAGCGTCTCGCCGAGGTGGGCCTTGAGAGCGGCCGCGTCGAAGGTTCCGTCGGTCACCAGGTAGCCGACCAGACGCTTGTCTCCCGGCGTGTCTTCCCGCGCGATCACGACCGCCTCGCGCACGCTGTCGTGCAGCCGGAGGCGCGCCTCGATCTCGCCCAGCTCGATGCGGTAGCCGCGGAGCTTCACCTGGTGGTCCATGCGGCCGAGGAACTCGAGGTGGCCGTCCTCGCGCCAGCGCACCTCGTCGCCGGTGCGGTACATGCGCGCCTCGCCACCCCGGAAGGGATCGGCCACGAAGCGCTCGGCCGTCAGATCCTCGCGCTTCCAGTAGCCGCGCGTGACGCCGTCGCCGCCGATGTAGAGCTCCCCCGGGACGCCGACCGGCACCGGCTGGCGCCGCACGTCGAGCACGTAGAGCTGGGTGTTCGCGATGGGAGTGCCGATCGCGACGGTCCCCTCTCCCGGCTCGGCCGCCTCCGTGGAAGACCAGATCGTGGTCTCCGTGGGGCCATACATGTTCGTGATGCTGGCCGAGGTCGCCTCTCGGAGCGCCTTCGCGAGCGCGCCCGGGAACGCCTCGCCCCCGACCATCAGGTGCTTCAGCCCGCCGAGCGCGGTCCGCGCCTCGTCGTTCATCACGAGCATCTGCGCCATCGACGGCGTGCACTGCATGTGCGTGATCGCGTGACGCTCGAGCTGGGCGGCGATGGAGTAGTCGTCCTCGGAGAGGTCCTCGCGCGGCGCCGTCGCCTCGGCCCGCAGCGTGTTCAGCTGCGGGAAGTGCGTCAGCACGGTCTCGCTGTCGATCCCGAAGTCGATCAGGCACGCGATCTCGTCGACGCCGATCCCGCGGCAGCGCTCGACCTGCTCGCGACAGCTCTCGGGGGTGCCGAACATCGCGCTCGTCTCGTAGTACCGCTCGAACGAGTGGTCGAGCAACGCGTCGGTGTCCTCCGCGGAGAGGTTGAGGAAGTTGTCCTTGAAGGACTTGTCCTCGCGCGCGTGCTTCTTGAACGCCGGGAACGACCAGGCGTGCTGCTGGATCAGCATCATCGAGCTCTTGAGGTAGGCCTTCATCGGCTCGCGCACGATCTCCTTCACGCTCTCCTCGTCGTCGCCGACGAAGGTGTGGAGCATCAGGACGACGTGCCCCTCTCCGGGGTGCCCCGCGTCCTTCCAGGCCTTGCGGTAGATCCCGATCTTCTCCTTGGCCTCGTCGACGCTCTGGCCCAGCAGGTGGGTCAGGATGCCGCCCCCGAGGGTCCCGGCCAGCTCGAAGGTCTGCGGGTTGCCAGCCGCGGTGATGAAGAACGGCAGCTCCTTCTGCACCGGGCGGGGCAGGGTCTTGACCTCGACCGGGCCGGTCGGCCCCTCGAAGGTCACGCCCTCGCCGCGCCAGAGGCGACGGATGATGTCGATCTCGTCGAGCATGCGCTGCTTGTTGTTCTCGAACGCCTCCGGTCGGATGACGAAGTCGTTGGGCTGCCAGCCCGCGGCGAAGCTGATGCCCACGCGCCCGTTCGAGAGGTTGTCGACGAGGGCCCACTCCTCGGCCACGCGGACCGGGTGGTGGAGCGGGTTGACGCAGCTGCCGGCGCGCAGCTTGACGTTCTTGGTGATGGTCGAGAGCGCGGCGCTGGCCACCGACGGGTTCGGGTAGAGGCCGCCGAACGCGTGGAAGTGACGCTCCGGGGTCCAGACCGCGGCGAAGCCGTTCTCGTCGGCGAAGCGGGCGCCGTCGAGGAGCAGCTTGTACTTGTCGGTCGCGTTCTCGCCCGCGTCGGACGCGAAGTAGAAGAGGCTGAAGTCGATCTTGCGGTGGCTGTACTGGCTTACGCCGGCGCCGCCGCCGCTGACGAGCGCGCGGTCCTCGTCGCTCGAGAGCACCACCGTGAAGCCGCGGGCGAGCGTCCAGAACAGCTCGAGCACCGAGATGTCGAAGCTGAGGCTGGTCACCGCGAGCCAGCGGCCGGCCGGCTCGTGCGGGATCTCCGCGTCCATGCCGGTGAAGAAGTTCGCGACGTTCCGGTGCTCGACCATCACGCCCTTGGGCTTGCCGGTCGAGCCGCTGGTGTAGATGAGGTAGGCGAGGTTGTCGCTGCTCCAGCCGTCGACCGAGGGTCGCGTGGTCGGCTGGCCGCCGAGGTCCTCTTCGTCGAGCACGACCCGCGTGGCCTCGCCCTCCGGGAGCACGTCTCGGGTGCGGGAGAGCGTGACGATCACGGGCGCGGCGCTGTCCTCGACCATGAAGGCCAGGCGATCCTTCGGGTAGCTGGGGTCGAGCGGCACGTAGGCGCCGCCCGCCTTGAGGATGCCGAGGGCGCCGATGAGCAGATCGAGGCTCCGGTCGGTGCAGAGGCCGACGGGGGTGTCGGCCTTCACGCCGAGGCCGATGAGGCGGTGCGCGAGCTGGTTGGCCTTGGCGTCCAGCTCCGCGTAGGTGAGCGCGCTGCCGCGGTAGACGAGCGCCTGCGTGTCGGGGCTGCGGTCGACCTGCGCCTCGAAGAGCTGGTGCACGCCCTGGTCGCGCGGGAAGTCCCTCGCGGTGTCGTTCCACTCCTCGAGGAGGCGCCGCCGCTCACCCTCCGAGAGCAGCGGCAGGTCGCCCACGAGCGTCTCGTCGGCGCCGCGCAGGAGCGCCTCGAGCTGCTGGCGCATCGCGTCCGCCTGGGCCGGCGCGAGCCGCTCCGCGTCGAAGATGAGGGCCGCGCGGCTCCCGTCCGTGATCAGCCCGGCGATCGCGCCGCTCGGGAGGCTCCAGTCGTCGAGCGAGGTGACCTGCTCCGCCACCACGTCGTAGCTCGGGCGCTGCGCGCTCGGCTGGCGGTGGAAGATCTCGAGCGCGTAGGTGCCCTTGGCGTCGACCCGCGCCAGCTCCTTCTCCGTGGCCTCGAGGAGGGCGGAGAACGGCGCCTCCAGATCGACCGAGAGCCGCATCGGGACGCGATCTGCGTAGAGCCGCTCGGCCCCCGCGATGGTCTCGGAGAGCGACGGCGGCCGGTGCGCCACGTCGAAGGCGTGCTTGCCGCTGACCCGCGCGAGCCACGCGCCCAGCCCCGCGAACAGCCGCGTCGGCGCGGCCGTCGCCTCGATCGCGCGGCGCTCCTGCTTCGGCTTCGCGACGGTCGCGTGATCGGCCTGCGGGATCTTCGCCGCCTCGAGGGTGGAGAGCCGGCGCGTCCAGAAGGCCTCGTGCTTGGCCATCGCGCGGTCCAGCTCCCCGAGCCGCTTCCGGGTCGAGGGGCTCGCAACCAGGCTCGCGCCGGGCTGCACGCCGAGGGCGAACGCGGCCTCCGGCGTGAGCGGACGACCTTCGCCGTCGAGCACGCGCGGGAAGAGCAGGGTGCCCGTCTGCGTGGCGACCTCGAGGCCGTCGTCGTCGACGCCGACCACGGTGCCGGGCTTCTCGGAGGTGCTGTCCGCCGCCCGCTCGACCTCCGGGAGGAGCAGCACGCCGCGCTCGAGCACGACCTTGGCCGCGCCGACCGGGTTCGGGTAGCCGCCGTAGTCCAGCGCGCGGACGAGCGCGTCGATGACGTGCGCCGGCTGGTCCCAGTCGATGGTGGAGCCGCCGTCGGGGCGGTCGAACTTGCCGAAGTAGCTGCGCTTGCCGAGGTCCTGCTCGGTGCGCTCGTGCGTGCCCGCGCCGAGCTGCTCGACCAGCTGTCCGAAGGTCTCGATGCCGAGCTCGTAGCAGCGCGTGTTGAGCGTGAGCGCGGTCTCCCGGTCGTTCAGCTCGAAGACGCGCTGGGCGAGCAGGTCGCCCTCGTCCACTCCGCCCTCGATGAGGTGGAAGCTGACGCCGTGGGTCCGCTCGCCGTGGAGCAGGGCCCAGGTCGTCGCGTTGAGGCCGGCGTAGCGAGGCAGCGGGCCGTCATGGAAGTTGATCGCCCCCTCGGTGGGCTTCGCGAGCACGTCGTCCGGGATGATGGAGAGGTTCGCGAGACTGAAGAACCACTCGAAGGGGTCGTCCGAGAGGCGCGACGCGAGGTCCTTCCCGGGCGGCACCACGGGGATCTTCTGATCCTCGGCCCAGCGGACGATGTCGTCCGCCTCGCTGATCACCCCCAGCACCTTGTGGCCTTCGCGGAGGAGGATCTCGGTGCACTGCACGAGGAGAGATTCGCTGCCCATCACGTAGCAGCGGAAAGGGTTCTCGGCGGTCATGTCGCAGTCTCTCTGGTTGGGCGAGTCGAAAGCCCGGCGGACGCGCCCGCCGAGCTGCGGCGCGGAGCTTACGCGCTCCGCGCCCCATATGCTCCCGAGTCCGCTACGGGCCCGAGCTGAAGGCGGCGACGCCGATCGCGGTGGTGGCGCCGATGCTGATGATCGGGGAGATCGCGGTCGTGAAGTCGCGGAAATCTGCCAGGCCGCTCGAGCCCACGTAGACGATGTCGCCGGGCGCGAGCACGGGGTCCTCGTAGTGGCCGCTCACCACGTGATCGATGCCGGCGCGGTAGATCATCGCGTCGTCGGGGCCGCCGCGGACGATCCGGATGTCGCCTCCGTTGGCATCACGAGTGATGCCGCCCGCCATCGCCAGGGCCTGCGAGAGGCGGATGCCC
>SHBB01000384.1 GCA_004213565.1 Sandaracinaceae bacterium | reverse complement strand
CTTGAGCGCGTCGCTGCCGCCCGGACGCGAGTCGGCGCGCGGGGATCGGAGCGCGCGGGAGAAGAGCTCCAGTTCGGTCTTCTCTGCAGCCGCCTCCACCCGCATTCGTCGTGCTTCGTTCCCCATCAGATCCCCTCCTTCTGCGCGGCGCGCGTGCGCTCCGCGAGCACCCTCAGCCGTTCCTCTTCCGCGGCCACGATCAGCCGTCCCACCACCTCCGCGACCGCAGGGACCACCGCGTTGCCGAGCGCCTTCAGTCGGTCTCGCCGGGCGCGGTCCACTCGTCCTCGAACCCCATCAGCCACTCGACGAACCGCGGGTTGAGCTGCGGCCGGGACTTGGGCCCATCCGTCGACGTCGTCGCTGCTGGGCGGCCAGAGCGGCAGACGGCATCCGTCAACGACACGCCAGGGTGCGCCTTCGTCTCCGGGTTGCCGACGCGCGACCCGCTCGATTTCGCGTCGCCAGCGGTCGGGGTCGGCCAAGATGTCGCCCGCGCGGCAAGCGGCCTCGACCTCGTGCCGTCTCTCTCGGCGCTCGCATCCTGCGCGCGCGCCGGCTCGGAGCGGCCGCCTCGACGACTCGCCCGAAGTCGTGTCCGGCTGCGTGCCCACGAGTCGAGACTCGGTGTGCCGCGCGTCGGCCGGCGGTGGGGGACTTTTCCCTCGTTCTGCGAGCTGCCGTACGGCGTCGCGCTCGGCATCGGGTACTCGCCACGCGAGTAGGAACACCCGGTCGCGGCGGTGAGGGGCGCCGACGGCGGCCGCGGGAACGCAGTCCCATGCCGCATCGAACCCGCTCTCGGCCAGCGTCCCGAGTATCGAGCCCACCCCTCGAACAAGCAGCGCTGAGACGTTCTCCAGGACGAGGTAGCGGCATCCCACCACCCCAGCGACGCGGACGATCTCGGTCCACAGCCCCGAGCGCTCGCCCTCGAGCCCCGCGCCCGCCCCCGCGAGCGAGACGTCCTGGCAGGGGAAGCCGCCGCAGACGATGTCGACGCGCTCGGCGCCAGATCCGACCTCTCGAACATCCTCGTACCTCCTCGCCATCGGCCAGTGACGCGCCAGCACCTCGCGCGCGAACGCATTTCTCTCCGCCTGCCACCTCACCGGACCGAGCCCCGCGAGCTCCAGCCCGTGTTCGAGCCCGCCGATGCCGCTGAACAGGCTGCCGATCGTCAGCGCTGCTCTGCTCACGCCGCCCCCCCGAGCGCCAACGCGATGGCCTCCGCCAGAGTCGCGACCTCCGTCGTCCCGTCGCCCTGTTGCGCACCCCCACCGACGGGAGCGAGGAGACGCCCGAAGCCAAGGCGCCGCATCTCGCTCAGCCGCGCGTCCAGCCGCAGAGGCGGCAGCACCTCGCCCGTGAGCGACAGCTTTCCGCAGCAGGCCAGGTCGGCGGGTACCGGCGAGTCCCGCGCCGCCGACGCGAGCGCAAGCGCGATCGGCAGGTCGAGGCCTCTATCGCTCAACCTCCCAGTAGGCGACTGCACGTCCAGGAAGACGTCCCCCTCGAGCTCGACCCCGGCGTGCCGACCGAGCACAGCCATCACGAGAGCGAGGCGCTGCGCATCCAGCCCTACCGCTACTCGCTTCGGGCTCGAGTCGGTGGCTTCGCTGACGAGCGCCTGCACCTCGACCAGCACCGGCCGGTCGGCATCGGCGACCGCGGCCCAGACCGCCCCGACGGGATGGGCGCCGGCTCTTCGGCGCACGAGGGGGCTGCTCGGATCGGCCACGTCGTGCAGCCCGCCCGCGTCCATCCGGAAGAGCCCCACCTCTCCAACCGAGCCAAAGCGGTTCTTTCCGGCCCGAAGCACGCGGAAGTCCGCCCCGTGCTCCCGCTCGAACCAGAGCAGGGTGTCCACGACGTGCGCCGCGGCGTTCGGCCCCGCGAGCCGTCCGTCCTTCGTGGCCTGCCCGACCAACCAGAGGCTCACATCGAGACTCTTCGCTGTGCTCGTGAGCCTCTCCGCCACCACCGCGACGGTGCGAGTGGTGCCAGGATCGCCCAGGTCATCGGCCGTGAAGGTCTGGAGGCTGTCGACGACGGCGGTCACGTAGCCGCCCGCGCGAAGAGCCGCGTCCACGTCTTCGACCTGGTGGGTGTCGAGCACGTCGATTCGCGCGAGCGCGTCGGCCAGCCCGAGTCGATGCGCGCGCTCGGCGATCTGCTCGCGCGTCTCCTCCCCGCTCGCGTAGAGCGCGCGGCCGCCCGCTGCGGTGAGGCCAGCGAGCGCCTGCATGAGCAACGTGGACTTGCCTACCCCAGGCGAGCCGCCGAGGACGAGTACCTGCCCGGCGGCGAGCCCCTCTCCGTTCGGGCCCCGTCCGAGAACACGGTCCAGCTCACCGAGTTCCGACGAGCGCCTGGGATGACGCGCGAGCGAGACGCCGGACAGCGGCGCGGGAAGCGGCCCGGACGAACGTCCTCGCGCCGGCCGTACCGCGTCGGGCGTCGTCGTGTCGGCCTCACAGAAGCTTCCGAATGCCAGGCACTCCGGGCAGCGGTCCCAGAGTGTGTTCGCCCGGTGACCGCACGACGCACACGCGTAGGAAGGGCTGGAACGCTTCGTCGTCGTCTTCATGACGGCTGCCGCACCCTGGTCAGCAACATCAGTTGCCCTCGGGCAGCTGCCCGTGCTCACCCGTCATGAGTTCATGCAGCGACTCGAGTCGCTTCAGGAGGAGGTCAGCGCCCAGTTCTCGGCGGTCAAGCTCCGGCACACGGCTCTCCCAGGTCTGTGGCGAGCACCGCTTTCCGACTCGCGGTCTCTCGAGCAGGCGATCGCGGCATCAGAGCGCAAGGCCGCCTCGCAGCATGCGGGGACCGAGTTGCCCCCCCCGTGTCAATCTGCGGGTCGCACGCCGGCCTCCCATGAACTCATGAGATTCGTCTGCGCGGCCGACGGTTGGCCGCCGAATCGTCCAGCTGCGCGAGCGCTAGCAGCGCCCCCCGTTGTGTCGGCCGGGGGGCATTTCGCATTGCGCAACTGAAGCGTTCGTGTTGCTTTCGAGCGGTGATAACTCCTCCCGCCAGTTGGTCTCGCATCGTCGCTGACCACGAGAACCTGTGGACCGAGATCGCAGACCGCCTCTCGCCCATCGCGCCGAACGCTTGGGACCTACTCATCTGCGAGCTCGACGACGTGTACGGGACGACGGTGATCGCGCCCGCAAAGCAGAACGCTCCCTTCTGGCTTCCCGAGTCACCCGGCGACGACGAGAGACAGCACTTCGAGGTTCTGCACGAGGCGAGCGTGTGTCGTGGGCTGATCGCCTACGCCAATCCACATCCTTCTGGTCGCCTGGCCGCCTCAACGCGTTCGTACCCGCTTGAGATGCTCACAGCATGACGCCCCGGACTGCTCTCAACGCGCTGCTCTCCTCCGAGGACTTCTACGCGCTCGAGGATCGACTGCGTCGTGTGTCGGCGTTCCACATCCTCGGCATTGAGACCCGCGAGATCAGCCACGCGGCGCTGCTCGCCTGGCTTCTCGACCCGCACGCCAGTCACGGGATGGGATCGGAGCCCCTTCGCCGGTTCATCCTCCTGGCGGCTCGTATGGACACTTCCGGCTTGATGCTCGACCCGGTCGACATCGACCAGCTCGATCTCGGGGACGCGCTGACCCAAACCGAGCAGTGGATCGACGTCCCTGGGACGGACCGGCGCCGCCGCCTCGACATTCTAGTGAGTGCGTCGCTGTCCGGAGAACCAGACGCCAGAGCAGTCCTGGTGCTCGAGTACAAGGTCGACGCCACCGAGGGCGACGATCAGACCGCAGACTATGCCCGCTGGGCGGCGACACAGTCCCTCCGCTTCGGGGAGCGCGAGGTCCTGCCCCTCCAGGTCTACCTGTGCCCGGTTGTGAGCGACGACCGCGCTCCCGCGCCGCCCTTCGTGACCATCGGCTACGACGCCTACCTCGGCTGGGCGGACGGCGTCTCGAGGCTCGAGAAGACGGCTCAAGCAGCCGTACTCCTTGATGAGTGGCGAGCATGCCTCCAGGTGCGCAACGACGTCGTGGACGAGGAGCAGGAGGAGCTCACGGCGAAGCTCGAGGAGGACCACGCCGAAGCCCTCGAGGTCCTCCGCGGCTTAGGCCGCCCCGAACTGGCTGCGTACCAGCATGTCATGGACCAGCACGCCGAGGCTCTCTCCCAGCTCGGCGTTCGGATCGGGCGCCGCGGCGGGCTGAGCAAGGGCTACTCAGGCACTATCGCGCTGACCCGCGAGGTCCTCCAAGCTGGCCTGAACGAGGAGCTGTGGAGTATCGGCGGGGGCGGGGGCAGCCTTCGGGCCGTGTTCCTCCCCTTCGTGCGGCAGGTCGCCTCCTGGGAAGGCTCGAAGGAGCGCCTGTCCGGGCTGCGAATGCAGCTCTTCGCCGAGCGGCCGAAGAATGGGCGCTTCCGCATCGTGGTCGAGGTGGTCGGCGACCTGCGCGGAGGGGACCGGGAGGCGTCGTTGGCGATTCGGCTTCGTCACGCCGACGCCATCCGCGCGGCGCTCGAGGCTGTCGATCCTGGCTTGCCCTTCCGGGCGAAGGCCACCTGTGTTCGCTTCGACGTCGAGGTCCCTGCGATTGATAAGGTGGAGGGCGACACCGACGAGGCCGCGGCCGCCTACCGGCCCGCGCTCGAGCAGGTGGCCGCCCGCGTCACCGGGGTCGAGGCGGTGCTCATCGACTGGTGTGCCTCGGTGCTGCCGAAGCTGCTCGAGAACGAGGACGAGCCTACTTAGGGCGAGCCTGCGAGAGCCGCGGAAGAATGTTGGGATCGCCCGGACGCGCACTGGTCCGGCGATAGCGAACGCCCTCAGCGGTCCCGCAGGCCGCCATTCGCGTCCCCGCGATCACCGTCCTGTAGCTGCGGCTCGGGCAGCCGTCATCAGCTCGTAGAAATCGCTTCCCGTAGCTCAGAATCACACCTCCAGATCATCACGTGCTACGACCAGCTCTACGAGACCAGCCCGCTCCGCGTCATCGGACGATGCCCATCCGGTCCCTGTCCCGCTCAGTGCGCAATCGTCCGACACACGAAACTCAGGAGGGTCAGGGACGATCGACGAGCTATCGGTAAGATTTCGTGGGTCTAACCAGACCGAAGAGCATTCATCGCACATGGCGACGACACGTCCTGAGTTGCACCGAAATAGCCCGATATTCCCGTACATGCAGAAAGGACAGCCGACTTGGATCACGAGCATGGTCCGTTTGGTGCGTCGCATTATGCACTGCTTACCGCGCTAATCGGAAACGACGTTAGAACGTCGCGCCCATTCTTCACGACTAGCTAGGCGGCGAGGTCGCGTGGCCGCGCTCACTCGCGGCTGAGGGCGTTGCGAACGTTACTGGCGAAGGCTCGTGACGTCATCATCGCCGAGGGCCTCCGCAACCGAGCTCCACGGCCCGCGTGCATGCAGGCGGTGCGCAGTTTCGTTCACACCAGCTCCACGAGCTGTGTCGCGCCGCGCAGGGGGAGAATCACTGCTCCGCGGGAGAGACAAGGGGTAGGTGAAGGCGCGCCGGGGGCCTACCACTCATCCATGAAGTCCTCCGCCGTCAGCTCGTCGAGGTCGGCGTCCGGGACCCAGTCGGTCAGGCCCTGCTGGTGATGCACGTTGTCGTAGGGTGACAGCCGGCCGATCATCGCGACCTGCTGGCGGATGACGTCTCCGCGCGATGAGTCCAATGCGCAGGTGGCGACCTCGACGGCGAAGCGGTCGTACGTCGTGCCTGCGGTGTAGCCGTCCCACGACTGGAAGTGCCGCGTCAGCGTCGCGTAGAGCCTCTCCGTGTGGGATTCGCCGACGTAGAGCACCTCGCCGGTCTCGGCGTCGCGGATCGTGTAGACGCCGTTGCGACCCTTCAGGGCGCGCACCCAGGGCGCGTAGTAGGTGGGGTCGTCGGAGTCGAACACCCATCGATAGCGAAGCTCCGCCACGCCTCGTTCCTCATGGAGCGTCGACGAGCTCGGCCTCGTCCACCGGAACGTCAGCGGAGTCCTCGTCGCCGTCCTCGCCCTGCAGCAGCTGCGCGAGAGAGAGGAACGACATCGTCTGCATGGGAGAGAGCACGCCCTGGAGCTGCATGAGCTGCTCCGGGGTGAAGGACTCCATCAGGTCCTTGATCTGGCTCAGCGCCACCAGCGCTGCGGGCGGCACGGCAGCCGGCTCGGGCACTGCAGAAGGTGCGGGCGTGTTCACGGCCGGGGCCGAGGGGACCACCGTCGTCGAAGTCGAGGCGGGGAGTTGAAGCGGCGCTGAGCCGTTCGCCCAGAGCGCGAGCGCTCCCTTGGCGGCCGTCAGGCCCTCGCTGAGCACCTTGCTGCGGAAGTCGCGCTCGGCTTCGAAGCGCTCGATGTCGAGGATGCGCTCCGCGTCGCGGTCTCGCAGGTCCTCACGCTCCTCGATCATCGCGAAGAGCTTGTTCTGCTGCCGCTCGACCTGGGTGTTGAGCATGCGGACCTGCCGCTCGAGGATCGATGTGACGGCGCCGGCCGCCGCCCAGGCGTGCTTCATCACGAACTCGTTGTGCCGCATCTGCTGCGCGAGCTGCCCCTGCGTCGTCGCTGGCTCGGTGGCGAGGCTCGAGCCCTCGGGGGCGAAGCGCTCGGTCTCTTGCGAGAGGCGGAATGGGAGGCGGCTGGCCGGTCGGTTCGGCGCGTCGGCCGCGTAGAAGAGCAGGACGTACTGCTGCGGGCACCCAGCGCTCTGGCCATCGGCATCGTCGGCCGCCGCGCTCAGCACGGACTCGCTGAGCTGCTCGAGCACGGCGGGCGAGTCTTGCTCGCGCACGGGCCAGCGCCCGAGCGGAACGCCCTGGCCCGCTGCGTCCAGGTGGCCGAGCGAGACGGCCCCGCCGCCATCGTTCTTCATGCGCCGGAGCCACTGGAGGATCTTGTTCTGGCTGTGCTCGTGCATGGTGGCCTCGGGTCAGTCGGAGACGGACTTGATCACGGCGATGACCGCGAGCGCTCCCAGCCCCACGGCCCCCGCGACGGCGAAGGGCTGAAGCTTGTCGAAGAGGTCTTCCTCGCCGTCGTCGCGGCGCACTGGCGCAGGGGTCGCATCGGGCGTGGCGAAGCGCACGCCGCGCTCCTCGGCGGCGAGGCGCCACTGCTGGACGCGGCCCTCGTACTCCTGCACTCGGCCGTAGATGTCGTGCCAGCCGATGAGGCCGCGCGCGACGTACAGCACCCAGTGCCGATGGCCATCGTGAAAGCGGCGCCAATTCTCGCGGAAGGCGGTCCAACTCTGCACGAAGTCCGCGCCGAGCCGCCCTCGTGAGGCTTGCACGGTGCGATCGACCGCCATGACCGCTGCGTCGACCTCCCGAATGCGGTCGGCGATGTCCCAGGGCATCGGGACGAGCATCCGACCGACCTGGTGGAGAGGACTGCCCGCAGGATCGCGCTCGTACTCGAGGTGCTCGATGGGAACCGGCATGGGCAGCTCGTGGACGTCGCCGGCCATCAGAGCCTCCCGCCGTTGAGGGCCTTCGCCAGCGCGGCAACGCCCACGCCCACCCCGCCGCTGATGAGCAACCAGGGCCAGACGGGCTCCGGCTCGCAGTCCGTGCGGCTGGCCACAGCGGTCGCCCCGCGAGGCGGCGCCGGGGGAGAGCGCGGTGGCACGTGGAGCTCGCGCTCCGAGGTCTGCGGCACCGCAGCGCCCGCCATCACGATCGGTGAGCGCCGCGGACACGTGGCCGATACCGGCCGCCCCCCTCCCGCATCCGCAGCCGAGTTGGGGCGCACCCGAAGCTCGCCAGCGCCGCGCCGGGTCGCGGGCTCGAGGCCGAAGCGGCGTAGGTATTCGATGGGGTCGACCCAGTAGGACCGATGCGCCCAGGGAGCTCGCTCGGGGTGGGGGTACGCGCCCGGCCAGGGGGCGCGGGCCTCCTGCCGCGGGCGGCGCACGGCGAAGTGAAGGTGCGGGCACATGCGCGGCCACTTCCCCCCGCTCGTCACGCCGGTCGCCGCGATCACGGCGCCGGGCACGACGGCGTCACCGCGCTCGACGAGCATCTCCGCGAGGTGCGCGTAGCCCGTGTAGAGGCCGTCTTGCGGGTGGAAGAGGACGACGAGGTTCCCGTAGCCGTGAATGCCCGGCGTCCGCTCGTGCAGCGCCGCGTGCACGACGCCCGCGCGCGTGGCGAGCACGGGAGTCCCGACCGCGGCGCGGAAGTCCGCTCCCTCGTGCCACTCGGTGCGGCCGCCGCCGCGCTGCCGCCAGCCGGACGGGCTGGTGATGCGCGCGCCCGGCATCGGCAGAGGCGCGCTCGCGAGTCCTTCGATCTGCGGGTCGGGCATGGGCGAGTCCTTTCGAGATGCGGAGGGAGACGTCAGCGAGTCGCGGCGATGAGCCCGGCGACGGCTGCGCCGAGCGCGAGTCCGGCGCAGCCGATCGCCCACCATGGAAGTCCCTCACCTCCCCGCTGAGCGTTCGCGGGCGGACGCGCGCCGAGGTAGTGGGCGAAGAAGCGGCGGAACGTCTCGAGGTCCACCTGCAGGTAGCCGAACCGAGCGAAGGCCAGCTGCGCGAACGCGTTGGGATCGGTCCGCGCCGCTTCGATGAGCTGCGCGTAGCCAGCGACCCACTGCTGCCAGGTCTGGACCAGCTCGGGGGGGAGCCGGGCTCCGTTCGCGCCGACGAACCGTCGCAGGGCCTCGACCTCGGCGTGAAGCCGATGGACGAGCTCGATCGCGACGCGCTCCTGGGTGGCGTCGTCCGTGTCGGCCGAGATGGTGGCGGGCGAGCCGTCTCCGCGCGTCGGCGGGAGGGCGGGCACGTTCGCGTAGCTGCGGGCGAACGTGGGAGGGGTGGTCGTGGTCGGCTCGGGCATGACGAGGTCTCGGAGTCAGAAGGCCAGGGTGAAGAGGACGACGGGCGAGAAACGCGTGCCGGTCGTGAGCGAGGTGATGCGGACGCGTCGACACCCGTTGGCGAGCGGAAGCGGCCGCATTCGTTCGTCGAAGAAGACCCGGTCGCCGTACAGCCAGCGCGGGCCGCTCCGGCCGAGCGCGACCTCGACCAGCAGCTCGGTGCTCGGCGGGCGCAGCACCTCCACCGCCGTCGCGAAATCGGGGACGTCGAGCTCGATCGGCTCGCGAAAGCCGACCTCTCGCGGGTAGAGGGTCAGGCGCGGCGCCGCGCTCGGCGTGCTGCCGTAGCCGAGGAAGGCGCCCACCTCGACCGGCGCCCCGCCGTCGTTGACGGCAGAGACACGGAGCGACGAGACGCTCGCGGCGAAGACGACGCCGGCGCCCACGTCGGCCTCGAGCTTCAGGGTGTGGCCACCGACGCCAGCCTCGACGATGGCCCGCGCGCGGAGCTCGTCGCGGCGGGCCACGATGTCGTCGGGCCCCAGCGCGTCGACCGGAATGGTGGGCGCGATGGTGATGACCACCGTGACCGCGCGCGCCGCGGCATCGTCCCCCCGCACGTCGAGCACCGCCTGGGGCCCGGCGTTCGGGGCGAGCCGAAGCCTCCGACCGACGTTGCTTCGGTCGGGGCAGTCGAGCAGCTGCCGCGGCGCGGTCACGGTCGTCGCCCGTCCTCAGTCGACGCGGAAGACGAGCACGTCGACGTCGAACTTCGCCTCGGGCTTCGTGACGTCCGGCCGGCGGTACTCGACCGAGACCTCGACCGTGCGGTCGCTGATGGCGTAGGCGCGAGCGTCGAACCTCAGCTCGGTGTCGCGGCCGCGGCCGGTCGCGAAGACCACCGCCTCGTCGGGGTCGATCTGATGGTTCTCGGGGAGGGTCAGCCGGTA
>SHBB01000383.1 GCA_004213565.1 Sandaracinaceae bacterium | reverse complement strand
CGTAGCGCTCCAGGTACCAGAGCGCGACGCGCTCGAGGTAGGGCAGGGTGACCTTCTTGGGCTTCTTGCGGGGCACTGCTCTCTCCGTGGCGACGACGGCTCATCGCCGGGAGCGCGCCGGGGTTGCTACCTGCGCCGCCAGAGCATCAGGCCCAGCGCCAGCAGCAGCGCCGGGACCGCGCCGCGGGAGGCGCGCAGGCCCGCGCCCGCCACGCTGCAGCCGCCCGGCTCGCAGTGCAGCACGAGCCCGCCGCGCGGCGTCGCGTCGCACACGCCTTCGGGCGTCCCGGGCGGGTAGACCTCGCAGATCCCCGCCACGTCGTCGGCCGCGAGGTCGCGCTTGAGCGTCTCGCCCGCCACCGCCGACGCGAACATCGTCGCCTCCGCCTCCGTGGAGTGCGCGAGCCCGAGGTAGTGGCCCAGCTCGTGTGTGAAGACGTTCTCCAGATCGACCGTGCGCCGGTCCACGCAGCCGTCGGCGGGGCAGACCCCGTACGGGCCGCGCTGCTCGTTGACCTCCATGTCGGCGTCGAGGATCTCCCCCGTGCTCCGCCGGTGCCACACCGTCGTCAGCGCGAAGGCCGCGGGATCGTTGCCGCGCTCGGCCCAGTCCTCGACGAACGTCACCGCGTTCACGTTGCCGCCGTCGTCTCGGTAGAAGGGCGCGACGCAGACCGACTCCTCCTCGAAGAGGGCGATGTCGATCCCGATCGCGACGCCGTCACACTCGACCCCCTCCCAGGTGGCGATCGAGCGGCCGAGGATCGCGCGAAGCTCCTCCTCGCTCAGATCCTCGCTCATCGCCTCCGCGCTCAGCGCGATGCCGGTGCACGGCCGCTCCCAGGCGAGGAATTGCTCGGGCGGATCGGTCGTCTCGTCGGGGAGGACGCAGGGCATGCCCGGGCTTGGCTGCCGCGTGCTCGAGGTCATGCGACACCACGCCGACGCGGAGGCGGGCGCGGCGGAGGCCACGATCAGCAGCGCGACCGCGAGCCGCTTCACTCGCCGGACACCCGCGCGCCGATGCGCGTGCGGAGCTCGAGGTAGGGCTCGGGATGCAGGAGCGCGGCCGGCGCCGGGCTCAGCTGCCCGCCGCGCACGCGCTGCACCAGGCTCATCCCGGCGCCACCCGGCGCGACCGTGAGCGTCCCGCCCTGCTCGGTCACCGGCATGACCCCCTGGCTCATGCCCACCGCGCGCAGCTGCCCGCCGCGGCGCTCCAGGAAGACGACGTAGCGCCGGCCGAGCTCGGGGTGGGGCTCGCCCTCGACGCGCATGCCGAGATCGCCGATCACGCCGCCCAGGCTGCGCATCGTCAGCGTCCCGCCGCCGTCCCCCTTCATCGACTCCTCGACGCGGAGCGCGTAGTCGGTGACGATCCGGCCGCGATCGTCGCGGCTCGCCTGGGCGCTCTCGCAGGTGACGAGGGCCACGTGGTCCGCGTGATCGACCATCTCGTCGAGCGACAGAGCGACCGAGACGGTGGCCCCGGCGAGGCCGGGCGTCGCGAGGGCGGAGAGCATTCCGAGGGCCGCGATCACCGCCCATCGAGTACGCGCCATGCCTGCACCATTTCGCACGCCCCGGGCTCCGTCAAGCGGATGCGATTGACACACCCGCCCCACCTTTCGTACTCACGCGACATGACCCGCTCGCACCGTCTCTGGGTTCCTCTCACGATCGCGCTCGCCGTCAGCCTCCTGGGCCCGGGCTGCGATCTCACGCGCTTCACCGCGAACTCCACCGCGAACATGTTCTCGAGGGCCTCCGCGGGCCTCGAGCAGCACTTCGACTACGAGCTCGTCGGCGACGCCCTCCCGGGCAACATCCTCCAGCTCGAGGGCGTGTTCCGGATCATCCCCGACAACGAGCAGCTGGGGATCACCCTGGTGCGGGCGTACACCGCCTACGGCTTCGGCTGGATCGAGGACGAGGTCCAGCGCGCGCAGGACGAGGGCGACCTCGACGAAGAGGAGCGGCTCACCGGCCGCGCCCGGCTGCTCTACGAGCGGGGCCGCAACATCGGGCTCCACCTCATGCGCCTCCGCGACCCCGGCATCGACGCCGCGCTCGAGGGCGGCCACGAGGGCTTCGTCGAGTACGTGCACAGCACCTACACCACGCCCGAGGACGTCGGCGTGCTGTTCTGGACCGGCTACGCCTGGGGCTCGGCCATCAACGCGGGCCGCGACGACCCCGAGATGGTGCTGATGCTGCCGTTCGCGAAGACCCTCGTGGAGCGCGCGGTCGAGCTGGACCCGAGCTACTACAACTACTCCGGGCTGACCTTCCTCGGCGTCGTCAACGCGAGCCTCCCCGAGGCCCTCGGCGGTGACCCCGAGGCGGCGCGCGACTACTTCGAGCGCGCGCTCGAGGCCACGGACCGGAAGTTCTTCACCGTGCAGGTCAGCTACGCGCGGACCTACGCCGTGGGACAGCAGGATCGTGACCTCTACATCCGCCTCCTGCGCGAGGTGGTCGACGGTGGCGACCCGGAGCCGACGGCCCGCCTGACGAACCGCATGGCGCGTCGGCGCGCGATCCGCTGGCTCCAGCGGACCGATCAGCTCTTCTGATGAATGCGGGCGGGGCCTGCTCCGTCCGACGCGCGAATCACACCGCGTACATCGCACCGCGTGAATCGGGCTGGGATTCGGGCTAGCCTCTGCCCCCGTCGCGCTCTGTCCAGTTCGGGCACGCGCGCGGGAAGACCCATGGGATGGTGACATGAGAAAGCGAAACTTCTTCTTCGTGGCCTTGCTCGCGGCCGGGCTCACGTTGCTGCCGGGCACGGCCCCGCGGCCGGTCGACGCGCAGGAGACGATCACGCTCCGCCTCGCGACCCTCGCGCCGCGTGGCTCCTCCTGGATGCGTGTCTTCGACGCGTGGAACAACACCCTCCGTCAGCGCACGGACGGCCGCCTCCAGATCCGCGTCTACGCGGGCGGCTCGCAGGGCGACGAGCGCGACGTGGTGCGCAAGATCCGCATCGGGCAGCTGGACGGCGCGGCGGTCACCTCGACCGGCCTCAGCCTGATCGTGCGCCCCGTGCTCGTCCTCCAGGCGCCGGGCGTGGTCGAGAGCTACCAGCAGCTCGACCGGGCGCGCAGCGCGATGAACGACGAGTTCTCGCAGCAGTTCGAGGCCAACGGCGTGAAGCTGATGGGCTGGGGCGACGTCGGCGAGGGCCGCATCTTCTCCAACCGCCCGATCACCCGCCCCCAGGACCTGCGCAGCGTGCGCCCCTGGGTGTGGCGCGACGACAGCATGTTCGGCACCTTCCTCGAGGTCATCGGCGCCAACGGCGTCCGCCTCGGCGTGCCGGAGGTCCTGCCCGCGCTCAGCACGGGTCAGATCGACACCGTGGTCGCCTCGGCCACGGCCGCGAGCGCGCTGCAGTGGCACACCCGGGTCACGCACGTCACCGAGCAGGCCAACAGCTTCCTCATCGGCGCGACGATCATCTCGAAGCAGAAGTTCGACTCGCTCCCGCCTGACCTCCAGACGGCGCTGCAGGAGACCTCGGACCAGGCGCACACCGCCCTCGTCCGCCGCATCCGCCGCGACGACGGGCGCTACTACCGCGCGCTCACCACCCGCCACGGCATCACCGCGGTGGACACCAGCGCTCACCGGAGCGAGTGGCAGGACGCGGCGCGGCAGACCCGCGAGCGTCTCGCCGGTCGGCTCTACCCGCGCGCGCTCATGGAGCGCGTGATGGCGGCCGCCCGCGGTCGCTGAGCGCCAGCGCGAACGCGCGAGAGGCCGGTCCTTCGGGGCCGGCCTTTTTCTATGGCGTCTTCGGCTGCGGGAGACTCGCGTTTCTCCGCGCGTCTCGGGTACAGTCGCGCCTCGAAACTCACGAGGCGTTGGCTTTGCAGGCACTCAAACGATTCGACGCGGGCATCGCACGCGGAGAGGCGGTCCTCGCGACCCTCTTTCTGCTCTCCATGATCCTGGCCGCCTCCGTCCAGGCGATCTTCCGCAACCTCGCGGGCGCGGAGATCGACTGGGCCAACACGGCGCTCTCCAGCCTCGAGTGGGTCGACCCGTTCTTGCAGAAGGGCACGCTCTGGCTGGCCTTCCTGGGCGCCTCGCTCGCGACGCGCGAGGGGCGACACATCGGGATCGACCTGCTGCCGCGCCTGGCGCCCAACAAGGCGAAGCTGCTGATGCGCGGCCTCGCGGCCCTCTTCTCGTCCGTGGTGAGCTTCTTCCTCGCCCGCGCGTTCTGGGCCGCCGTGCTCGTCAACGCCGAGGAGCGCCCCGCGACTTACGAGGTCTTCGGCGACACCGGCCCCCTCCACGTGTGCGACGCGACGATGGCGCAGGTGGCCGACGCGAGCCTCGAGATGCCGGGCATCTTCTGTCACGTCCGCACGGCGCTCGCCGGGGTCGGCGTCCCGGTCGAGACGCCCGAGGCGGCGCTCCAGCTGATCGTGCCCGTCATGTTCGTGGTGATGAGCGCCAGGCTCCTCGCGAACGGCGTCGGCGCCTTCCTCGAGCTCGCCAAGGGCGGCGGCTCCACGCCGACGGTCGCGCACAAGGCCAGCGAGCAGGGGGAGGGCTGACATGGACCCCCTCTACGTCGTCCTCCTGATCGTCTTCGCCTTCCTCGGCGCGCCGCTCTTCGCCATCTTCGGCGCCGCGGCGATGATCCTCTTCGCCGACAACGGCACCATCACCAGCGTCGCGGTCGACGTCTTCAGCGAGCGCTTCGCCGACAGCCCGACCCTGGTGACGCTCCCGCTCTTCACCTTCGCCGGCTACCTGATGGCGGAGGCGGGCACGCCGCAACGACTCGTGCGGGTGTCGCGCGCGCTCTTCGGCTGGCTCCCGGGTGGCCTCGCCGTGGTCTGCCTCTTCGCGTCCGCCTTCTTCACGACCTTCACGGGCGGCAGCGGCATCACCATCGTCGCGGTCGGCGGGCTGCTCTTCCCGGCCCTCATCCAGGAGAAGTACCCGGAGAAGTTCTCGCTCGGCCTGGTGACGACGGGCGGCTCGCTCGGCCTGCTCTTCCCGCCGAGCATCCCGATCGTGCTCTACGCCGTCGTCGCCGGCATCCTCATCGACAAGCTGTTCCTCGCCGGCATCGTGCCCGGGATCCTGACCGTCCTGATCCTGGTCGCCTACTCGATCCTGACCGGCTCGAAGCAGCGGCCGCCCAAGGAGGAGGCCAAGGCAGGCCTGATGCAGTTCCTCCGCTTCTGCGCGGGCGGCATCGGCGGCCTCGTCGGATCCGTCGTGATCTTCGGCGGGCTCGGCGCGGCGATCTCGGGGGAGGGCCTCGACTGGATCGGCCCCCACTTCACCCTGATGCTCCTGCCCGTGATGCTCGCCGGGTTCTTCGCCGGCGCGTTCGCCACCACGGGGGAGACGCGCGCCGCGGTGCTCGAGGCGTCCTGGGAGATCCTGCTCCCGGCCGTGCTCATCGCCGGGCTGATGACGGGCGTGCTCCGCATCCACGAGGCGGCCGCGTTCACCGCGCTCTACGTCGTGATCGTCGAGGTCTTCATCTACCGGGACATCACGATCGGCGGGGATCTGCCGCGCGTCATCAAGGACAGCATGACGATGCTGGGGGCCATCCTCGCGATCCTCGCGACCGCCCTCGGCTTCACCGGCTACCTCATCCAGGCCCGCGTCCCCGAGCGCATGGTCGAGTGGATGGAGGTGTTCATCACCAGCGACGTGGCCTTCCTGTTCGCGCTGAACATCTTCCTGCTCGTCGTCGGCATGCTGATGGACATCTTCAGCGCGATCGTCGTGGTCGTGCCGCTGATCGTGCCCATCGCGCGCCACTTCGGGATCGACCCCTACCACCTCGGCATCGTCTTCCTGCTCAACCTCGAGATCGGCTACCTCACGCCGCCGGTGGGCCTGAACCTCTTCATCGCCAGCTTCCGCTTCGAGAAACCGGTGACGAAGCTCTATACGGCGGTGCTGCCCTTCATCGGCTTCCTGGTCATCGCGCTCGCGATCACGACGTACGTGCCGCAGCTGTCGACGTGGCTGACGGGCCTGATCGACTCGAACGAGCTGAGCGCCGACGAGATCGACGCGATGGACGACGATCCCGGTGGCGGCGTCGACATCGACGGGCCCGGGCTCGACGATCTCGGCGGCGACACCCTCGACGATCTGGACATGGGCGGCGACACGCTCGACGACCTCGATATGGGCGGGGAGACCCTCGACGACCTCGACATGGGCGGGGAGACGCTCGACGACCTGGACATGGGCGGGGGCGGCGAGACCCTCGACGACCTGGGCGACGACGGCCCCCCGCCCGAGGGCGAGACGCTCGACGACCTCTGAGCGGGCCGGCCAGTCAGAACTGACAGGCGCCCGCTTCGCAGCGGGTGCCCTGGGGGCAGTCGGCCGGGCCCGCGCAGGTCGGCATGCAGACGCCGATCTCGGGGTCGTGCAGCGCGGGCTGCTCGCGGCGCAGCTCACTCCTCGGGGCGACGCACGCCGACCCGACCGGACACGCGCGAGAGGGGCCGTCCCCGCTCAGGCGGCAGCCCGCGACCGCGCACAGGCTCGGCGCGTCCGCGTCCGCGGTCTGCGCACAGTAGCTGGCCTCGCAGACATCCGTCCCGAACCCGCAGCGCCGCGCGACCTCGCTCGGCGACGCGGGCGGCCAGCAGACGCCGAGGCTGACCACGCACTCGTGGCCTGGCGCGGTGCACTCCGCGTCGCTCGTGCATCCGGGCACGCACGCGCGGCCCTCGGGCAAGGTGGCGCACCGGTAGCTGGGTCGGCAGTCCGAGTCGACATCACAGCGCGCGATGCAGCGGAACGGCGACGCCTCGAGCGCGACGCCCTCCTCGCAGCCGAACCCCCGCACGCACGCGCCGCCGGGCCACCCGGCGCCCTCCTCGTCCATGCACACGCTCCCC
Organism: Sandaracinaceae bacterium; assembly: GCA_004213565.1. Taxonomy (GTDB): domain Bacteria; phylum Myxococcota_A; class Polyangia; order Polyangiales; family Sandaracinaceae; genus JAVJQK01. Next base: position 2,894 of record SHBB01000383.1, on the reverse strand, counting down.
GGCCTGCAGTCGGCGAACACCTCGCACGCGCCTCCGATCGGCGCTTCGGGCGTGAAGCAGGCGCCCGGGAACCGATCGGTCCCGATCGTCTCGCACATCCTGCCGCTGCGGCAGTCAGCGTCCTCGTAGCAGCCGGGGAAACACGCCGGACGGCCCGACCCCAGAGCTTCGGGCACGCACGCGTAGCCCGGACGGCAGCTGTCGGTCCGGCCCGGCTCGCAGCTGGGCGCGCAGAGCTCGATGTCGGGCAAGCAGTACGAGCCCACGGGGCAGACCGTGTCGCTCCGGCAGCGCGTAGTGCAGACCCCGTCGGGAAAGACGCCTTCGTGGAGGCACTCTCCCTCCCGGCAGTCCTCGTCGCGCTCGCAGCTCGAGCCGGTGGCGCCCGGCGGGTAGAGGCCCGCGTCCCTCCCTCCGGCGTCCATCTCTCCGGCATCCGTCTCGCCCGCGTCCAGGTCGGGGCCCGCGTCTCGGGCGGCGGCCGCGTCGAGGGTCGCGTCCCCTCCGGGGTCGAGGGTCGTCGATTCGGTGCAACCAGCGAGCAGGAGGGCGAGCGCCATAAAACGTGTCATGCGCCGAGCCTGGTCGGCGCGGCCCCACCCCGTGGCCCAAAGATGGTGGCGCAGACCCGAAACTCCGGGTGGACGTCACCCAAGACCGCCGCGTCAGAGGCTGCCGGTGATGGTCACGTTCGGGTAGCCGCCCCCCGCGAGCGCGTCCATCGCCTCGACCACCGACGCGTACTGCACGCCGTCGTCGGCGGTGACGACCGCGGCGCTCGCGTTGGGATCGAGCGCGCGGCGGTGCGAGAGGTGCTCGGACAGGGCCCCGACGTCGTAGGCGCCCTCGCTCGAGAGCGGGATGTGCGTCTGGTCGCCGACCTCGGTGAAGAGCGTGAAGCCGTCGTTCTGGACCCGCACCGAGAGCAGGGTCTGCTCGGTCGCGGTGTCGGGCGCGTCGACGGCCCCGGGAGACTGGAGGTTGGCGTCGATCGAGGCCAGCTGGTTCCAGACCGCGGTGACGAGCAGGAACATGATGCAGCAGAGCAGCAGATCGATGAATGGGACGAGCGGGATCTCGTGATCGACCGTCTTCTTGCCCCCGTGCCCGTTCCCAGTCGCGATGCTCGCCATGACTCTCCTCCTCGCGAGGCGCGTCCGTCCCCGCTCGCACCTTTGGTGTCCGACGCGGGTACTGGGTTCCAAACGATCTCGGTGCTGGTACTCTCCCAACGCCAAGGAGCCCATGGATCCGCTGATCGGTACCGAGCTCGATGGCCGATATCGCCTCCTCGAGGCGATCGGCGAAGGCGCCATGGGGCGCGTGTACCGCGCGGAGCGCATGGACGGCACCGGGCAGGTCGCGGTGAAGGTCCTCAACGAGGACTGCACGCGAGAGCCCGACCTGCGCGAGCGCTTCGAGCGCGAGGCGAGGGCGCTCTTCGGGCTGACGCACCCGAACATCCTGGACGTCCAGGACTACGGGGTCATCGGCGGACAGCAGCCCTACCTCGTGATGGAGATGCTCGAGGGGCAGAGCCTCGACGAGCTGGTGGACGAGCGGACACTGGACCCCGCGGTGGCGCTGGATCTCGGCCGCCAGGTCCTCGCGGGGCTGGCCTACGCGCACGGGCTGGGCGTGCTGCACCGCGACCTCAAGACCGAGAACGTCTTCGTCGTGCAGACGCCCGACGGCCGCTACTACGCCAAGCTGCTCGACTTCGGGCTCGTGAAGTTCGTGGACGACGAGCGCTGGGGCGAGGGCCGAAAGCTCACCGTGGCGGGCTCGGTCATGGGCAGCCCCGCCTACATGTCACCCGAGCAGGGGACGGGCGGCCAGATGGACGCGCGCTCCGACGTGTACTCCGCGGGGGTCGTGCTCTACGAGCTGCTCACCGGGAACTGGCCGTTCGTCGCCGACTCGCGGGTCGAGATGCTCAAGGCGCACCTCCTGGAGCCGGTCCCTGCGCTGGCCGCGGGACGCGAGGGGCTCGTCGCGCGGCCCGAGCTCGACGCGCTCCTGCGCACCTCGATGGCGAAGGAGATGGGCGAGCGTTTCGCGGACGCCGGTCAGATGCTGGCCGCGCTCGACGCGATCCCGGCCCCCGCCGCGCGCCTCCAGTCGGTCGTCCCGGCCCAGGCGCCCGCCGGCTCCCTCCCTCCGCCCCCGATGGCGCAGGCCGCCGTCTCCCCCATCGCGATGGCCGCATCTGCCCCCGTGCAGGCGCCCGCGGCGGCCCCGATCGCCGCCCCCCCTTCCGCCGCCCCCGCTTCCGGGTCTAAGCTGCCTCTGATCCTCCTCGGCGCGCTGGTCGGGGCCTGTCTGGTCGGAGCCCTTCTGGGCGGGCTGGTTCTGCTCTTCGCGCCGTGACACGATTTTGTGACCCGTGATCGGAAACCTCGGGCGCACGGTCGCGATGACCCCGGCATGAAGAAGACGCAGCCCAAGCGGCCCCACGTGGGCATGAGCAAGGACGACTGGGAGACGTGGGAGGACGTCGTGGACACGTTCGTCCTCGAACGCCCGCCCACGGACCCCGATCTGGCCGCCGAGGTGCTCCTGGTGAGCCTGGACAACCCGCGCAGCTGGGGCGACTTCGTCTCCGGCGAGTGGGTCACGATGGTGCCGACGCAGATTTACCTCTGGTGGGAGCCAGGGTGTGGCTACCGCGAAGGGCGCGCGCTGGCCCTCATCGATCGCTTCGTGCGGTGGCTGCACGGCCGGGGTGAGCTGAGCCGGTGGCAGATCGATCGCCTGCTGCACGCCATCGACGACGCGCGGGAGAGCATGGGCCTGCCGCGCCGGACGACCATCAACGCGCACGAGTGGCCGCTGGCCCCGCACGAGCTGGACCGCTTCGCGGCGCGCTTCGCCGAGAGCCTGGCCCACCCGGT
>SHBB01000382.1 GCA_004213565.1 Sandaracinaceae bacterium | reverse complement strand
CGCGCCCAGCGCGCCAGTCGCTCCTCCGAAATGCTTCAGCATTTCGTCGTCGGCCCGGCGCGCTGGACACGCCGTCGCGCTCGGCGATGCATCGCGCGCATCTTCGCCGGACCCTGCTAGCGCCCCGGGCCCTGCGCTCGCAAGGCCTCGACCGCCTCGACGAGGGACCGAGGGCTCGGGCCCCCCAAAGCGGCGGCTCGCTCGGAGGCCCACGCGGCGCCGTCGTGGACCGAGCGGAAGAACCGCACCTCCATGCCGCGCGCGGCCACCACCGCGAGGCCGCGCAAGAAGGTCCGGATCAGCGCGTGCTGCACGTCGTCGCCCTCGATCACCGAGGCGCTGAACCGGATCGCGTCGCGGAAGCGATCGGCCTGGGCCCGCGACTCCTCACGAAAAGCGCGATCCGGCAGGTGCCCGCTCGCCTCGGGAGGGACCACCACCAGAACGCCGATGGCGCCGTAGCGCGCGATCGCCTTCTCCACCCACGGCACGCGATCGTGCAGGGCCTCTGCGGGCGGCGCGCCCCAGTAGACGCATACCAGTACGTTCTCCACTCCCGCGAAGCGGTGCTGGGGTCCCGCGCATACCGGCTCGAGCGCCACGGTGCGAAGCTACCAGTCCGTTGAAGAACCTCGCTCCTCGTTTCTCCGGCGGGGCGACCCGTCTCTCGGCCCGTGTCTCCTCGAAAAGGCTGAAGCATTTCCTCGTCGCCCCGAACCGAGAACCGGGCCGTCGCGCTCCGAGATCCTTCGGGCTCGGTACTTCAACGACGCGAACCCACCTCGAAAGGCCAGCCGCGTCGAGATGCGCTACAACGCGCCGGCATGCGGCGGCTCGGCATCGACCACGGGGACAAGCGGGTGGGCCTCGCGCTCTCGGACGAGGACGGCGTCTTCGCGCAGCCCTTCGACACGCTCGATCGCAAGGGGCTCGACGCCCTGGTCATCCGGATCGCCGAGATCGTCGAGGAGCGGGGCGTGGAGGAGATCGTGGTCGGCCTTCCGCTGCACCTCGACGGACGCGAGGGCGCCTCGGCGCGTCGCGCCCGCCGCTTCTCGGAGCGGGTGGCGGAGCGCACGGGCAAGCCGGTCGTGCTCTGGGACGAGCGCATGAGCAGCATGGCGGCCGAGCGCGCGCTCCGCGAAGGCGGGCTCGACGGCAAGGCGCAGCGCGGAAAGGTCGATCGGGTGGCGGCGAGCTTGCTGCTGCAGAGCTACCTCGACAGCCGGCGTGGGAGGCAGGACGCGTGGGACGCAAGAAGCGCGGACGACGCGGACGACGAAGACTCGCCCGAGCGCTGATCGCGACGCTGGCGCTGGTCGTCGGGGCGGCGCTCGTCGGGCTGGGCTGGCTCGTCATCGTCTACCCGAAGGCGCGCGCCGGAGGGCGCGGGCGTGAGGTGCGGATCCAGCTCGCGCCGGGGCAGAGCCTCGACGCGCTCGCGGCGGAGCTCGCGTCGGCCGGCGCGGTCGAGCGGCCGCGCGTGTTCGCGGTCTACGCCCGGCTGCTCGGCGCCGACGAGCACCTGCGCGACGGCGAGATCCTGCTCACCGACGACATGACGCCGCGCGACGTCTTGCAGCGGATCGCCATCGGCTTCGGCGCGGCGGAGGTGCGGGTCACCATCCCCGAGGGCTTCCACCGCTTCGCCATCGCCGAGCGGCTCGAGCGCTGGGGTGTGACCGACGCCGACGCGTTCATCGCGGCCACCGAGGATCGGCGCCTGCTCGACGAGCTGGGGATCGAGGGGCCGACGGCGGAGGGCTACCTCTTCCCCGACACCTACCGCATGCCGCAGGACCTGGAGGGCGAGGAGGTCGTGCGGCGCCTGGTCGGCAACTGGCAGAGGCGCACCGCGCCGATCTTCGAGGCGCAGCAGACCAGGATGGCGTGGCTCGGCCGCGAGCTCGCGTGGGGCCCCCACGAGGCGCTGATCCTCGCGTCCATCGTCGAGAAGGAGGCGGCGGTCTCCGAGGAGCGGCCGATCATCGCGCGCGTCTTCATCAACCGGCTCCGCTCGCCCGACTTCCACCCGAAGCGCCTCCAGGCGGATCCCACGGTCAGCTACGGTTGCCTGGCTGCACCATCCGCCGCCCCGAGCTGCGCCCGCTGGGAGGGCGGGGCCATCACGCGCTCGATGCTCCAGGACCGCGCCAACCTCTACAACACGTACCGCCACGAGGGGCTGCCGCCCGGCCCGATCACGAACCCCGGGCTCGCGTCGATCCGCGCGGTGCTCGACCACGAAGATCACGAGTACCTCTACTTCGTCGCGCGCGGGCACGGGCGCCACGCCTTCAGCGCCACCCTGGAGGAGCACAACGCCGCCGTCGCGCGCTACCGCGAGTCACGTCGATGAGCGGTCAGATGGACCTGTTCCAGGATCCGCTCCCCGCCCCCGACCCGGAGCTGGTCGCGCTGGCCGAGGCCATCCCGCCGCACGTGCGCTTCGGCACGTCGAGCTGGACCTTCGAGGGCTGGCGAGGCCTGGTCTACGAGAAACGCTACGCGACGAAGCAAGCCTTCGTGCGAGAGAGCCTGCGGGAGTACGCCGCGCACCCGCTCTTCGACACGGTGGGCGTCGACCGCAGCTACTACGCGCCGCTGACGAGCGAGGACTGGCGCGCCCAGGCGGCGCAGCTCCCGCCCGGGTTCCGCGCGTGCAGCAAGGTCTGGGGCGAGCTGACCACCCGCGTGTTCCCGCGCCACGAGCGCTACGGTGAGCGCGCGGGCCAGCCGAACCCGTTCTTCCTCGACCCGCCGCGCTTCCTCGAGAGCGTGCTCATCCCGCTGATCGAGGGCTTCGACGACCACGCCGGCCCGCTGATCGTGGAGATCCCGCCGTCCCCCGTCGCGACCGAGCCGCGCGCCTTCGCGGCGTCGATCGATCGCTTCCTCCGGGGCGTGCCCTCCGAGGTGCCGCTGGCGTTCGAGCTCCGCGAGCCGGCGCTCCTGTCCGACGCCTACTTGAGCGTGCTCCGACGCCACCCGCACGCGAGCCACGTGATCAACCTGCACACCCGCATGCCGACGGTGCGGGAGCAGATGGAGCGGGGCGCCATCGACGCGGCGGGCGCGGGCGCGCCCCTGGTGTGCCGCCTGATGCTCCCGCCGGGCCGACGCTACGCCGAGATGAAGGAGGCGTACGCGCCCTTCGATCGGATCGTGGAGCCGCAGCCCAAGATGCGCGCCGACGTGGCCGCGCTCATCGAGGCGACGCGCGGCGTCTGTGAGCTCTACGTGCTGGTGAACAACAAGGTGGAGGGCTCGTCCCCGCTCACCGTGCGCGGCCTGGTCGAGGCGCTGCCGTAGGCCCTCAGTGCCAGCACGAGAACGCCGCCGCCATCGACGCGGTGAGGCAGACGAAGGGACAGACGAGGAGGTAGACGGCCAGGCCGAGCCACCACACCGTGACCCGGGTGGGCGCGTGCAGGCGGCCGAGGAGCCAGAGGATCGCGCCCGTGCTCGGGCCGCTGAACAGGAGCAGCCACCCGACGACTCCGTCGCTGGTGCAGCCCGCGTCGTCCTGGGCGAGCAGCTCCGCGAACAGGGTGCCGGCGAACAGGGCGATGAGCGGCGCGAAGAAGGCGCCGATGCAGGCGGCGGCCGCGGCGAGGGCCTTGCCCGGCCCGGAGCGCACCGGGTCGAGCGGCGCCGTCGCCGACACGCGCGCCACGGGCTGGCCCATCCCTTCGCGATAGGGCGCGTCGGGCGTGTGCGCGACGAGCACCCCGTCGAGGATGGGGCCGCGGGTGAAGGCGGGCAGGGCCGCCACGCGCGCGTCCTCGAAGTCGCGGTCCGCGCGGATCCGCCAGCCCTCCACGCGACCCTCTCGCACGCGCGTCAGCCAGCGCCGTCGGCGTCGCAGCGCGCCGCGCGCGCGGCCCGCCAGCGCGGCCGCCGCCAGCGCCATGCCGAGCCCGAGGCCGCCGCTGACGAGGTCGGTGCGGAGCGCGCCCACGAGGCCCGCCACGCTGGCCACCGCGACCAGCCAGCGCGCCACGTGCCCGCGCGCCCGGATGGGGTCCTCGAGGCTCCCGCCGCGCTCGAGCGGCTCCAGGCGCCCCATGAGGGTCCACCAGAACGTGGCCAGCACGAGGCCGGCCGGCGCGGCGAGGAACAGCGCGAGGCAGATCCAGTCGGCGTTCACCGCGCCCACCGCGGTGGGCAGCGCGACGAAGGCGCCGGCGACGGCGGTCCAGGTCAGGCTCGCGTCGTCGTCCTCGCCGGGGTGACTGCGCGCGAGGAGGGCCAGCACGGCGAGCTCGACCGCGAGCACGAGCGCGCCGACGAGGTCGTCCGACACGAGGCGCATGCCGGCGACGCCGAGCAGCGCGGAGCCGAGGGCGAGGGCCAGGGCGCCCTCGCGCCGCACAGCTCCATCCGGCTTCATCTCGTCCACCCGTTCATGAGCGCCTCGGCCATCTGCGCTGTCCCCCGTCTGAGCCACTCAGTTCAAGATAGACCCACGTGGCGCGTGATCGAGGGAGCAACCGTGAATCGCTCGAATCCGAGCGTCTCCGCCGCGAACCAGGCGTCCAGCGGTCGGCTGATCGCGCGGGGCGCGGTGGCGCGAACCAGCCGCAGCGCGGCCTCGATCGGCAGGCGCCGCACGTCGACGATCACCCCGTCGGGATCGTCGGGCGGGCCCACTCGGGCGAAGTCGTGGGCGAGATAGGTCTGCACTCTGACGGCCCCGACGCGGTGCACGAAGGCGAGCTCCGCGTCGCGGATCATCAGGCCGGTCTCCTCGCGGACCTCGCGCACCATGCCCGCCTCGAAGCTCTCTCCGGCGTCGACGCTGCCGCCCGGGGGCGTCCAGTAGCGCTCACCGCGCGGGCCGCGGTTCTCGACGATCCAGAGCCCGCCCCGGTCGATCAGGAGCGCGGCGGCGGCGCGGGAGCTCGGAGCGTGACTCGCCATCTCGCCCCTTCGAACGGACGAAACGCGGCGCGGCTTGAGCGGGAATCGGCGCGGTGGCAGGTTCCCGGCGATGGGCGCCACCAACGTCACCTGGCATCACGGAGAGGTCTCGCAGCAGGAGCGCGAGCGCGTGCTCGGCCACCGCGGGGCCTGCGTCTGGCTCACCGGCCTGAGCGGCTCGGGCAAGAGCACCCTCGCGCGCCGCGTCGAGAAGCGCCTCGTCGAGCGCGGCGTCGCGGCGTACGTGCTCGACGGCGACAACCTCCGCCACGGGCTCAACGCGGACCTCGGCTTCGGCCCCGAAGCGCGCCAGGAGAACGTGCGCCGGGTGGGCGAGGTCGCGCGCCTCATGGTCGACGCCGGCGTGCTCGTCCTGAGCGCGTTCATCAGCCCCTATCGCGCCGACCGCGCCAGCGTGCGCGGGCGCTTCGACGAGGGGCGCTTCGTGGAGGTCTGGGTCTCGACGCCGCTCGAGGTCTGCGAGCGCCGCGACCCCAAGGGCCTCTACCAGCGCGCCCGGGCCGGCGAGATCGCCGACTTCACCGGGATCAGCGCGCCCTACGAGGCGCCCGAGCACGCGGAGCTCGAGGTCGACACGAGCGTGGACGCGCTCGACGTGTGCGCGGACCGGGTCGTCGACGCGCTCGCGGCGCGCGGCCTCCTCGACGCGGGCTGACGGGGCCGCGAGGAAGCAGCGCAGGTGCTCTGGCTCGGCGCAGGGCTGCTCTCGCCGGGAGCGGCGGAGTCGCGCGTGGAGGCCCGAGAGCGCGGATCTCGCCTTGGAACGGTGCCTGCTCTTCCGTGACGTGCGGTCGAGCGACCGCGAAGGAGGAGCGAGATGGAGACGACGATTCGATTCTGGGGCGTGCGAGGCAGCATCGCGTCGCCCGGCGCGCACACGGTCCGCACGGGCGGCAACACGTCCTGCGTGGAGGTGCAGTGCGGCGAGACGACGCTCGTGCTGGACGCGGGCACGGGGATGCGCGCGCTGGGGGAGCGCATGCTCGCGGAGGGGCGTCGGGAGGCGACGATCCTCCTGTCCCACCTGCACTGGGATCACATCCAGGGGCTGCCGTTCTTCCTCCCGGCCTGGCTCGGCGGGCACCGGCTGACCTTCGCGGGAATGCCCGGGCTGCGGGGCGCGCTGGATGCACAGATGCAGCCGCCGTGTTTCCCCGTTCGCCTGTCCGACATGAGCGCGGAGCTGCACTTTCGCGAGCTCGGGAGCGAGCTGTCGGTCGGTGACGTGCGCGTGCGAGCGGCCAAGCTCAACCACCCGGGCGGGGTGCTCGGCTACCGCATCGAGCACGCGGGGACGAGCGTGGTGTACGCCACCGACACCGAGCACTACAGCTGCCCGGACCCGCACCTCGTCGCGCTGGCGAAGGACGCGGACGTCCTGATCTACGACGCCATGTACACGGAGGACGAGTACGCGGGCCGCGTCGGGCCGAGCAAGGTCGGCTGGGGCCACTCCACGTGGGAGGCCGGCGTGGCGGTGGCGGACGCGGCGAACGTGGGGCGGCTGGTCCTCTTCCACCACGACCCGGTGCGCGACGACGCGGCGGTCGACGCGCTCGAGCGCGCGGCTGCCCTCCGTCGGCCCGGCACGGTGGCCGCGCGCGAGGGTGACGCCCTGGTGCTGCGCCCCGACCAGGGCTCGAGGGGGCATGGCTCCGACTCCGCTCGGGGTGGGGAGCGCCGCGCCGCGTGACGCAGGCCTCCCCCGCTGCCTATCCTGCGGAGCCGATGACCCGGCTCTCCCTCCTCGTCGACCTCGCGTCCGTGCTCGCCCGCGAGGTCGATCTGGACCAGCTCCTCCGCGACGTGGCCGACACGCTCGCGCTGGCGCTCGGCGCGGAGCGGGCCAGCGTCTGGCTCATCGACGCGGAGGCCGGCGACCTCGTCACGCGCGTCGCGGTGCTGCCCGAGGTCGAGCGGCTCCGCCAGCCGCTCGGGCGCGGGGTGGTGGGCCACGTGGCGGCGCGCGGGGCGGCCCTGCGGATCGACGACGCCGCGACGGATCCGCGCTTCGATCCGAGCGCGGACGAGCGGACCGGCTTCCGCACGCGGAACATCCTCGCGGTGCCCATCCGCGAGGCGCAGGGTGCGCCCGTGCGGGGCGTGGTGCAGGTGCTCAACCGAGCCGCGGGCTCCTTCGACGTCGAGGACGAGCGCTACCTCGTCGCGTTCGGCCTGCAGCTCGGGCGCGCGCTCGCGCTGACGACGCTGCGGGCCGACGACGCGAGCGGGCCGGGGCTCTCGCTGCGCGGCCCGTTCAATCGCATCGTCGGCCGTGGGCCCGCGATGGACGCGGTGTACGCGCGCATCCTGCTCGCGGCGGGCACGGACGCGACGGTGCTCCTGCGGGGCGAGACCGGCACGGGCAAGACGCTGCTCGCGAGGGCCATCCACGTCAACTCGCCCCGGAGCGAGGGCCCGTTCGTCACGGTCGACTGCACGACCTTGCCGAGGGAGCTCGTCGAGAGCGAGCTGTTCGGTCACGAGCGAGGCGCGTTCACGGGCGCGGAGCGGCGGGTGACCGGTCGGGTGGAGCGAGCGGACGGCGGCACGCTCTTCCTCGACGAGGTCGGTGACCTGCCGCCGGAGGCGCAGGGCAAGCTGCTGCGCTTTCTCCAGGACCGCGCGTTCGAGCGCGTCGGAGGCCGGGAGGAGCTCCGGAGCGACTGCCGCGTGCTCTGCGCCACCCATCACGACCTCGAGCGGCTCGTGGAGGAGGGCCGCTTCCGGCGCGACCTCTACTATCGCGTGCGGGTGGTGGAGGTGCAGGTCCCGAGCTTGCGCGTGCGCGGCGACGAGGAGATCGAGCGGCTCGCGCGCCACTTCGCGGCGCTCTACGCCAGGCGCTACGGGCGGCCCGAGCCTCGCTTTGACGACGCGGCGCTCGCGGCGCTCCTCTCGCACCCGTGGCCCGGCAACGTGCGAGAGCTGGAGCACTGGATCGAGAGCGCGATCGTGCTGGCCGCGGACGGCGCGATCCGCGCGAGCGCGTTCCCCGAGGCGCGTGCTCCGAGCGCGCCCACCTCCACCTCCACCTCCACGTCGGCGTCCACGTCGGCGGGCGGCGGCGTGCGCTTGCCGCACGGGCTGACCGCCAGCGAAGCCCGCGACGCGTACGTGCGCGCCACCGTCGCCCACGTGGATGGGAACCAGAGCGAGGCGGCGCGCCGGCTCGGCGTCGGGCGCAACACCGTCGCGCGCGCCCTGCGGGACGACGAGCCGTAGGCCCGAGCTCGCGATTCAGTCGCCGCAAGCGGCGTGGGCGATGCGCTCCGCGATGCCGCGCACCATGCGGGCCTCGCGGATGTCGCAGAGGCTGCTGAGCAGCGCGCGTCCCTCCAGGCCCTGGGCGAGCTCCACGAGCCGCGTGGGGTAGCCGGCGCCGCGCCGGCAGCGCCCGTAGCGCTCGCCGGGCCGTGGATCGTCGACGAACTCGTCGATGCCGCTGACCGCGCCGAAGACCAGCCGCCTCGGGTCGGGGCGCAGCCAGCGGAGGATCTCGAGGTACCGCTCGACGTCGTGGAGATCGCCTTCGTCCGGCGCCTCGCAGACGAAGGTGCCAGGCGGTGCTCCGGCGTCGAAGAGGGGCGGGACGACGCGGCCGGCGTCCTGGGGTGGGCCCGCGTCGGGAGGATCGAAGGCTGACGGGTCCGCGATGGAGCAGTCGTCCTCGTTGGCGAACACCAGCACCACGAGGACGGAGTCCGGGCGGAGGAATCCGGCGTTCTCCCGGTCGCCGCGCGCGCGGCCGGTGACGAAATCGAACGGCGCCGCGTTCGGGAGGAGCGCCTTGGCCATCGCCTCGAGCGGCTGCTCGACCTGGCATCCGTCGCGGGGTCCGAAGGCCACGCACGCGACGTCGTCCAGCAAGCGGCTGACGGAGTCGTCTTCTTCGAAGCGCGTGATCGCGGGGTAGGGGGAGTCACGGCAATAGGGCAGCGTCGCGGGGGTGCCGCGCATCAACGCGCCGTCGGCCGCGTGGGCGCAGAAGCGGGGGCCGGTCGCGCTCGTCGTCACCACGCCGACCTGCAGATCCGTCACGCGGGCCCAGTCCTCCCAGCCGTCTCCGTCGACGTCGAGAGGCCGCACCAGCTCGTACAGCATGCGCCGGAGGCTGTCGCGGATGGCCTCGTCCATGAGCCGTATCGAGCCGGAGTCGTCCATCACGAGCAGCAAGTCCACGCCCTGCGGCGCCTCGCAGGCGACCTCGCGGGGAGGCGGGGGATCGCCGCCGCCGTCCGTGCCGACGGGGACCCCCGAGTCGGAGGGGCGCGGGTCGCCGCTCGTGGACGCCTCCGACGCGTCGAGGCCGGCGTCGCGGGCGACGTCGTCGGCCGGAGGCGAGGGCGGGTTCCGACGCTCGTGGTGCACGTAGCAGCCCGCCAGCGCGCCCCCGAACGAGGCCGTCAGCGCGAGCACGAGCAGTCGCCGCCCCTCCACGCCCGATGCCACAGCATCGTTCGTACCAGCGACCGAACCGGGCGCGTCTCCTCCGATCGACGCCGCGAGCTGTGCCACCGTGCGCACGGAGCGTCACCACCGTTGCGGTATCCTCACATCACGCGCTGGTCGGTTCCTGGAACGTCGTGTCCTCGACGCGGTAGCTGAAGCTCCGACCCGCGCGCTCCCGGACGAGCGCTCCGTCCTCGACGAGGGCCTGCAGCACCGCTTGCGCGCTTCGCAGCGGCACGTCGAGCTCTTCGGCGACCCTTCGCGCCTCTTGGCGGCCTTCGCGGGCGATCCATCGCAGGAGCCGCTCCTCGAGCTGGAGGCTCGCGTCCGGATCCGGAAGGCAGACCGCGCAATCATGCATGACCCGGCACACTCCATCCACGCACTCGATCTAAATCATCTCGAACTCTTT
>SHBB01000381.1 GCA_004213565.1 Sandaracinaceae bacterium | reverse complement strand
CGCGGAGCGACGACCAGCGCGCCGAAGCGACCCAGAGCAGCGAGAGCACCCCTGCGCAGACCAGCGCGGCCCAGGCGAGCGTCTCGCCGCTCGACCGGGCCGCGAGCCCCACCACGCTCGCCGCTCCCCCCACCGTGAGCGCGGCGAGCAGCAGGACGACGGGGTGGGGCGCGGCGCGTCGAAGCTCGGTCACGCGCTCTCATACAGCGCGAGGCACGAGCCGATTCCGCGGATCGATCCTGGAACCGCTGGACCTGCGCTCGCGGAGGCCGCGCAGAGCTCGAGACGAGGGGGCGGTGCTCAGGAGAGCGAGCGACCGTTGGAGCTGGACATGCCGTTGCCTCCGGGGAGGTCCTTGCGCGAGGCCTCGCGCTTGGCGGTCTCCTTCGCGCGCTCCGCGGCCTCGCGGGCCGACGCGACGGCGACCTCCCTGGCCTCCGAGCCCAGCTCCTTCGCGCGCTCGAGCGCTTGCTCGCGTCGCTCACCCATCAGGCGGCGCTCCCGCGTAGTGGTGGGGATGAGCATGCCCAGCCCCACGCCCGCCACGAGCGCCGCGGCGCCGAACGCGAGCGGCTGCGCGTCGTAGGTGTCCTGGGTCTGGACCCAGGCGCGTTGCGCCTGCAGGCGGCTCTCATCGGCGAGCTCGGTCGCGCGGGCCGTGACGCGATCCTTGACGACCGCCGCCTTGTCGCTCGCGCGGTCCATCCGCGCACGCGCCGCGTCGGCGCCGTCGCTCATGGCCGCGCGCGCGCTCGAAGCGGCGCTCTCGGCGGCGCGCTCGACGCGGCGCTCGGGGCCGAACGCCTTGTAGAGCAGCCACCCGGCCCCGACCGCCACCATCGCGCTCGGGATGGGGTTCTCTCGCACGGTGTCGGCCAGGGTTCGCCCCGCGCTGGCCGCGCTCGCGGCGACCTGCTCGGTCGCCTCCTTCGTGCTCTCGATCGCTCTGTCCTTCGCTTCCAACATCTTCTCCTTCGCTACTTCCTTTGCGTGCTCTGGGGTCAGGCGGTCTCCCACCTCTCCGACCTCCGCCGCGAGGCGCTCTCGGGTCGCCACGATGTTCGCGCGGAGCGCCTGAATGTCCTTGTCGTCGTTCTCGTTCATCGCGCGGCCTCCTTCAGGGTCCAGGCGTCCGTCTTCACGCTCTGGATCGTCTTCTTCGGTTTCAGCTCGGCCTCGGCCAGCTTCCGCTTGCCGCGCACGACCATCGCGCCGCCGATGGCGGCGTAGGCCACGCCCACGATCAACGCGGCGATCCAGCCGCTCATCGTGGTGGCGAGCCCGAGGATCAGGGCGGCGGTCAGCGCCAGCACGCCCACGTAGGCGACCAGGCTCCCCGCGCCGAGCATCGCACCTTGCTTCTCCACACGCGTGATCCGCGCGTCCATCTCCCGCTTGAACAGCTCGAGCTCCTGGTCGACCAGGAGTGAGGTGTCCCGCGAGATGGCGCTCATGAGCTCACCCAGCTTCTGGTCCTCGGTCCCCGAGCTCGCATCTCGTAGTCGGGCGTGACCGTTGCCGCGCCCCACCGCCTCCGTTCGTGCCGCCTGCATCATCGCTCTCCATCATCGATGGGCGCGGGCACCTGAGCCGATCGCCGCTCGATGGCGCTGGTCTCCGGCTTCGGCGGAGAGGCGGTGAGGAAGCGGCCGATCGCGAAGCCCGCGAGGGCACAGCCACCGAGGAAGAGCGCCGGCTTCGCCCGGGCGAAGGTGGAGGCGTCTTCGGTCAACGCGGCGGCGTCTCGCTCGCGCAGGTAGCGAGCCGCGCGGTCGGCTTGCTCGCCGATCTTGGCAACGTAGGGCCCGCTGCTCTGACCTTCGGTGCGCAGCTGCTCCGCGCTCGTGCGGAAGGCGCGCGAGACGGCTTCGAGCTGTCCGGCGACTTCTTCGCGACCCATATCGGCCATCGCCGTCACCTGCTGCTTGGCGTCCTCGGCATGGCTCTGGGCCTCTGCCTTCAGACCGCGCTCGCCTCGTGAGGGCTCCGAGAGCGCCGTGGAAGTCGAACGATCTCGTTCGTCGAATCGATGTCGTGTTTCCAAAGTCTTGGTCTCCTGTGGTTAGGGGTGATGAGTGGACGCGCAAGGACGGTGCCGGGCGCATCGGACGGCCCTGAGCGGCGTCGGCCGGCTCACGACGCCACGGCGAGACGATCTGCTCCGGCTCGAACGCCCGCCCGGGCCGGCCTCCACAGCTCCGCCCGGTAGCGCTCGAAGGTCCGGGCGCCGGCCGTCAGACGCATGAGCGCACCCTCCGCGATCCATGGCGCGCGCTCTGGCGCCTCCTCCACCAGGGGCGCCAGCACCTCGTCGGCCCACTGCGCGTAGTGCTTCTCGTCGATGTGCTCGTGAAGGCTGTAGTAGCGCCGCGCGAGCTTGCTCACGCGGAGCCGAGCGAGCCCATCCTTCACCTTGGCGCATCGGTCGGGAGCGGTGAGCTCCACGGCGCCGAGCGCGCCGATCGAGTGGAAGGCCCAACGCCGATTGTAGGCGAGGCCCATCAGCGTATTGCACAAGGCAAGGGACTCCCAGCAGGGCTCGACCCGCAGGCCGCCCACCTCCAGCTCTTCGGTGAGCGCGTCGAGCATCGGTCCGTGCATGGCCGACTCCCGGCCTCGGCCCATCTCGTCCCAGTAGTTGTTGGCGAGCTCCAGCTTGGCCCGCGTCGGCATGCGCCGCTGGGTGAGCGCCACGAGGTCGTCGAAGCCCGCCTCGGTGGCCAGCTCCTGCCCGAGGAACCACTGCATGTCTTCTCGAGTGGCCGACGCGGCGAGCCAGTCGAAGAGCTCGTCGTGCTGACCGGGACCCGCGGCGCGGAGCTCCCCGAACCACGCGACGAAGCCCGCCGGGTCCGGAGGCGCCGCGCGTGCGCGGTCCGCGACGGCGGCGCGCTCCGCCTGGAGGAACCGCTCCTCCGCCTCGCGCCAGCGCACGTCGGCGGCAGGGTCGAAGGGGGCCGCGGGGGAGCTGGGCCGGAGCCGTCGCACGTTCATCGCGTACAGCTCCCGGTGGAGCTGCGAAGGATCCGTCGTCTCGGCGTCGCGTCGAGTCTGCATGAGCGACTGTCGATGCAAGCGCGCAGCCAAGCACTCGCCCGAAGCTGAGCGCCACCGAGGTGCGGCGTGTTGCCGCGACGTGCGAACGGGCATCGCACGCTCGCGTCGGGGCCGCGCCAAGCGAGGCACACGACGAGCCGGCGCGCGCATTGCAGCTGTCTCGCGCGTGCAGACATTCACTCATGTGGTCAGCGGTCTGGAGTCACCCTGCGGCGACGGCTATCGCGTCGCGTGGCGCATCAACCCTCACATGCGAGTCGGCAGCACGCGCCGCGCACGCGCGCGCGCTCAGCACGATGCCTTCCGGTCTGCGCTCATCGCGGCCGGCGCGCGGCTCCTCGAGCTGCCCTTCGTGCCGGGCGCGTACGACTGCGTGTTCATGAAGGACCCGGCGTTGCTCGTTCGGCGCGAGGATGGCAGCGCGGGGGCGCTCTTGGCCCGCGCTCGTCATCGCGAGCGCGCCGAGGAGTTCGCGGCGCGGCGCTGGCAGCTCGAAGCGGCTGGCTTCGCGGTCGACGGCTGTGAGAGTCGGCTCGAAGGCGGAGACGTGGTTCGGGTCGGGGAGCGCTATCTGCTCGGGCACGGCTTCCGATCGGAACGGCGAGCGGCGGCGGCGCTGGAGCGGTTCACGGGCCGCGAGGTGCTCCCGCTCCGCCTGACCGATGCGGCGCTCTACCACCTCGACACCGCGGTCGCGTACCTGAGCGGAGGCGAGCTGCTCGTGGCCGAGGGGGCCATCGCGGACCGAGACCTCCGCGCTCTCGAGCGGTTCCAGGGCGTCCGTCACCTCGAAGTGATTCCGCGTAGCCAGGCCATGGCCTTCGCCGCCAACCTCGTCCAGATCGGCGACCGGGTGATTCTCGCCTCGGGCGCGCCGCACATGGAGTCACGCCTCGTCGCGTGGGGCTACCGCCCGGTGGCGATCGAGCTCGACCAGTTCATCGCTGCAGGGGGCAGCGCCGCTTGCCTGGTCGCCGAGGTGCACGGAGCAGGCCTCTCCGCCGCCAGCATGTCCACCGCCAGCGCCGCTGCAGCCTGAGCCGGTCTACGCGGCCTGCGCCTTCTCGATCGAGGCGATGAGCTGCGCCTTCGTCATCCGGCTGCGTCCGTCGATGTCGAGGGCCTGCGCGCGCTCGTAGAGCTCGTCTTTGGTCCGTGACGCGAGGTCCTCGCCATCGGTCGCGCGCTTCTTCTTCTTCCCGGCCGGCGCGTCGGTCTCGGCCGCCTTCAGGCGCGCCTTGAGCACGGCGACGAGGTCGGTGGGCTCCTCGGGATCCTCGGACGTCTCCTCGTCCGCGTTCGGCGCGACGACCACGTCCGTGCCCGCGGCGAGCTTCTCCTCCACGAGCTCACGGAGGGCCTCGGCGCGGGGATCGGTGACCTCGTCCTCGTCGAGGCGCTTCACCTCGAGCTTCTTCAGGGCAGCCCGCATGGACTTCGCCTGCGAGGCGTCCCCCGAGGGCGGATCCGCGAGCCCGACGTCCTCTGCGCTGCGCAGCTCGTCCGCGAAGCGGAGTGTCTCGGCGCGGAGGATGCCGTCGTCGGCGAAGATCGCGACGAGGTACTCCGTGCCCCGCATCACGAACGTCGCGATCCCTGCGTGGCCTCGCTTCTCCATGGTCGCCGCGAGCACCGCGTAGGAGCGCGTGGACTCGCTCGCCGGCGCGAGGAAGTAGGAGCGCTTCAACCAGGCGGGACCGATGGCGTCTCGCGGCACGAACCGTCGGAGGTGGATGTCGCGAGAGCGCTCCGGCTCGAGGGCGTCCAGCTCCTCGTCGCTCAGGACGACGAACCCCTCTTCGACCGGCGCGCCGCGCACGATCTGCTCGGACGACAGCGGCGCGTCGTCGGCGCCGAAGTACACGCGAGAGAGCGGGACCCCCTCGGGGCTCAACATCCGGAGGCTCGGCCGCTGGCTGCGGACGGCGGGGAAGAGCTCGACCGGGATCGAGACGAGCCCGAAGGTGAGGGTGCCGCTCCAGAACCCGCGGACGTCATCCGGCATGGCTTCGCTCCTTCTTTCGTGACTTCTTCTTCTTGCGAGTGGCCGCCTTCAGGCTCTCGCGGAGCGCGTCCTCGAGGTCGGTGGAGGGCTCGCGCGCCTTCACGGGAGCCGGCGCCTCCACGGTCTCGCCGCGCGCCTTCTTCGCCACGAGCTCCGCCACCGCGTCCTGGTAGGTCGGTCGGTACTCGGACACGTCGAAGTCGTCGGCCAGCGCCTCGATCAGGGCCTCGGCCAGCTTGGCCTCCTTGGCGTCGACGGACGCCTCGGGCGGCGCGATCGCGCTCGGCTCGAGCACCTCCTCGGCCGGTCGCAGGGTGCTCAACCTCAGCGCGCCGTCTTCCGCGCGGAGCGCGCCCGTGTAGTGTCGTTTGCGCATGGCCCAGCGCACGATGGCGACCCGCTCCGGCTTCGCGAGCGCGGCGGCGAGCGCGCCGTAGCCCGCCTCGTCGCCGTCGGGTCCGAGCCAGTACGGTCGGCCGTAGCGCGCGGGATCGATCGCGTCGGGCGCGAGCACCGCCCGGACCTCCACCGCGCGGTCCGCGTCCGGAGCGAGCGCGTCGAGCTCCTCGTCCGTCAGCATCACGAAGGTCCCCGGGGACGCCTCGAAGCCGCGACGGACGTCTTCGACCGGCTCTCCCGTGCGTGGGTCGACCATCTTCTGCGACACCGGCGTGAGCGCGTCCGCGTCGAGCATGCGGAAGTGCGTCCGCGCGTCTCGCGCCGCCGCGTAGAGCTTCACCGGGACCTGGTGATCGCCGAACGCGATCACACCCTTCCACATCGCGCGCACGCTCATGACGAGCGCTCCACGGCATGGTCTCGCGCTTCGACGCCCTGCTCTTCGGAGCAAGGCGCGCAGGACCAGCTCGACCGCACGACGCAGTGCTCGCACAGACACGCGTCGCACCAGGTGCATCGGACGGTCAGCGCGTAGCGGACCTCGTGCTCACACCGCGCACAGCGCTCCATGTCTTCGAACATGTCTTCGAACGTGTCTTCGAACGTGATCTCTCGGAGCATGCATGGCGGGGAAGCAACGTCCGCACCGTCCTGGCCGTTCAGCTCGCGGGCGCTCGAGTCGCGGCAAGTCGCCCCGGGCGTGGCAATGCGCGCTCGGCGGTCCAGTCGCTCAGGGGAGCGGGCGGCGCGCGGCGTCGTACCCGTCCCACGGATCGGGTCGCTCGAGCGACTCCAGCGCCTCGAGCAGGGTGCGCCGCGGCCCTCGCTCCAGGTCATCCCAGGCGACCGGGAGGGCGACCGGAGCGTCCGCGCGCGCTCTGGTGGAGTAGGGAGCGATCGCCGTCGCGCCGCGGCCGTTGCGGAGATAGTCGACGAAGATCTTCCCGCGCCGCGCGCGCTTGCTGCTCGTCGCCACGTACCGGTCGGGGTGCTCCTGCACGAGCGACTCCGCGACCGCCTTGCAGAACGCCTTCGTGCGTCTCCACCCGGCAGACGGCAGGAGCGGCGCCACCACGTGGAGCCCCTTGCCGCCGGTGGCGAGGCAGAACGCGGTCAGCCCCAGCCCCTCCAGCATGCCCCTCACGTCGTGAGCGGCGTCGAGCACCGCGTCGAAGCCGACCGCCTCGTCGGGGTCGAGGTCGATGACGATCCGCTCCGGCTGCTCGACGGCGTCGGCCCGCGCGCCCCAGACGTGGATCTCGAGCGCGCTGATCTGCGCGAGCGCCCGCAGGCCCTCCACGTCGTCGACCCGGACGTGTGGCTCGTCGTCGCCCACCTCTGCGGCGCGCAGCGCGTCGGGCGCGCCCTGCATCCGGTGCTTCTGATGGAAGCGCGGGCCGTCGATCCCGCGCGGGGCGCGCACGAGCATCAGCGGTCGACCGGCGACGCGCGGGAGCATGCGCGGGGCGACGGCCTCGTAGTACGCGGCGAGCTCGCGCTTCTCGAGTCCGACGCCATCGAAGAGCACGCGGTCGGGGTTCGTGAGCGTGACCCGCGGCGCCTCCCGCTCCTCGAGGGCCACGAAGACGGGGTGGCGCAGACGACCGGCCCGGGTTTCCTCCTTGGCGCTCACGCGCGCGCTCAGCGTCGGGGAGACCCAGCGCACGCCCTTCAGCCGCGGCGCGTCTTCGACCGGCGGCGCATCCGTCTCGAGCGGCTCGAGCTGCGCGCGAAGGCGCTTCAGCGTGGCGCGGTCGAAGCCGGTGCCGACCTTGCCCGCGTAGCGCAGCGCGCCTTCGTCCCAGCGCCCGAGCACGAGCGCCCCGAGCCCGACGCGCGCGCCCGAAGGCTCCGTGAACCCGACGATGGGTCGCGTCAGCTCGGCGCTGCAGCGCGCCTTGCGCCAGGAGCGCGTCCGCTTGCCCTCGTAGACCGCGTCGCGCCGCTTGCTCACCACCCCCTCGGCGCCGAGCGCGCACGCCTCGCGGTGGAGCGCGGCGCCGTCCTCGAAGGCCTCGGAGAAGCGGAGCGGATCCATGCCTTCGCCGATCACGGTCGCGAGCAGCGCTCGGCGCGCATCGAGCCGCGCCCCGCGGAGGTCGAATCCGTCGAGCGTCAGGAGATCGAACGCGACGTAGCGCAGCGCGTCCGCGCGTCCTTCGGAGAGCGCGCGCTGGAGCGCCCCGAAGTCGGTCGTGCCGTCCGCGCCGAATACGACCAGCTCCCCGTCGATCCACGCGTCGTCGACGTCGAGCTTCGCGAGCGCGGCCGCGATCGAGGGCGCCTTCGCCGTCCAGTCCAGCCCCTTGCGCGTCGTCAGTTTCACCTCGCCCCGGTCCAGGCGCGCGAGCACGCGGTAGCCGTCGAGCTTCAGCTCGTGGATCCACGCGTCCCCTCTCGGCGGCGCGTCGATGCGGGTCGCCAGCTGCGGCTTCACGTCCACCCGCGCGCGTCTCCTCGTGCCTTCGACCTCAGCCGGGTCGGGGCGCCCCGACCCGCGCTGGATCGCCTCGACCGTGCGGCCGGTCTCCACGCTCGTCGTGAACCGATCGACCAGCGGGGGGCCACCGTCGACGGCGTGCGCGTCACGGCCCTTGATGAGCAACCAGTCGCCGCGCTTCGTCTTCACCAGCGTCCAGCGGCCCTTCAGGCGCTCGCCGTTCAGCTCGAAGCGGAGGCGGCCTCGCTCCATCCCCTCGTCGGGGTCGCTCAGCGGCGTCCAGGTGCCGGTGTCCCAGAGCTGCACCGGGCCGCCGCCGTACTGCCCGCTCGGGATCACGCCCTCGAACGTCGCATACGAGAGCGGGTGATCTTCGGTGCGGACCGCGAGCCGCTTGTCCTTCGGGTCCGCGCTCGGGCCCTTCGGCACGGCCCAGCTCCAGAGCACGCCGCCATGCTCCAGGCGAAAGTCGTAGTGCAGGCGAGAGGCGTCGTGCCGCTGCACCACGAAGACCGGCGCTCCATCGCTCGGCTCGGCCTCGCCGGCCGGCTCGGAGGTCTTGGTGAAGTCGCGCTTGGCCGCGTACTCGCGCAGGGGCTCGCCCATGTTCGCTCCGAGTCGGCTCCTAGACGCGGCGTCGAGCGGGCCAAGCCGACGACGGTCCCTCACTCCTCGGAGCGCGTCAGCCGGCGCGCGATCCGGCGTCGCAGCGGGGTGAGCAAGAGCACGAGCACGGCGAGGATCTCGAGCCGCCCCATCCACATCAGGAGGGCCAGCCCGACCTTGCTCGCGTCCGGCATCCCGCTCGAGACCCAGCCCGCGCTCAACCCCACGCCGCCGAGCGCGGAGGCGCAGTCGAAGAGCACGTCGTCGAACGGCGCCGCGTTCTGGCTCACGAGCTGCGCGGTCACGGCGGCCCCCGCGATCAGCGTGAGCCAGAGCGTGGTCGTGACCGCCGCCGACTGCATCTGGCGCGTCGCCTCGGCGTCCTCGACCCGCTCCCCGTCGAAGCGGTAGACCGGCTGACGACCCTCCTGGGTGGACTCCCACGCCACCCGGCCGACGATCCCCTCGAGGAGCCACGCGAGCCGACGCGCCTTGATGCCCCCGCTGGTGGAGCCGCTCTCCGCTCCCACGACCATCGCCCCGCCGAGGAGCAGGAGGAGCGGCGCGGGATAGGCGGCGACGTCGACGGCGCTGAAGCCGCACGTCGTCAGCGCCGAGGTCCAGGTGAAGGCCGCGTCCAGCGCGGAGCCGCCGGCGGCGATGCGCAGGTGCGCCAGCGCGGTGATGCACCCTCCGAGGGCGAGGAGGCCAACCAAGAGCCGAAGCTCGGTGCGACGCAGGAGCTCTCGCCATCGCCTTCGGAAGAGCAGGAGGTGGTAGGAGACCATGCTGATCCCGCCCAGCGTCATCACGAGCATGCCGGCGATCTTCAGCTCTGTAGGATAGCTCTGGAAGCTGTCGTCGGTGACCGTCATGCCGGCGGTGGCGATGCCGGTCAGGCCGTGGTTCAGCGCCTCCCACGGCGGCATGCCCAGCCCCGCGAAGAGGGCGACGGCGAACGCGCTGAGGGCGCCGTAGATCACGAGGAGGCGTCGAAAGGCGTCGGGCGGCTCGGCCTCCACGGGCGCCGAGAGCTCGGCGCGCATCACCCCGAACGCGTCGTCGCCCGGCCGCGCGACCACGTACACGAAGACCGTCATGCCGAGGCCTCCCACCCACTGGCCGAGGCTCCTCCAGAGTTGGAGCGGGGCGGGCAGCTCGCTGGGTCGCGACGCCATCGACAGCCCCGTGCTGGTGAAGGCGGACATGCTCTCGAAGAACGCGTTCTGGAGGTCGGCGTAGCGGCCCGCCTGGGCGCCGCCGCCGTACCCGATCACCACGAACGGGATCGTCCCGATCGCCGCG
>SHBB01000380.1 GCA_004213565.1 Sandaracinaceae bacterium | reverse complement strand
GTCCGTTGAAGAACCTCGCTCCTCGTCTCTCGGGCGGGACGACCCGTCTCCCGGCCCGTGTCTCCTCGAAAATGCTGAAGCATTTCCTCGTCGCCCCGAACCGAGAACCGGGCCGTCGCGCTCAGAGATCCTTCGGGCTCGGTACTTCAACGGCCTGCTAGACTCCGCCGCCATGCCGAAATTCCCTCACACCGCGGCCAGCGCGGGCAGCCTGAGCGACCGCGTCTTCAGCCGCCTCGCGGCGCGCGCCAAGGAGCACGAGGGCCCGATCTATCCGCTGCACGTCGGCGACACGTGGATGGAGCCGCTCGAGGCCGCGCGCGCCGAGGCCCAGCGCACCGACGCCCACCCCCGTCTCCACAACTACGCGCCCGTCCAGGGCGAGCCGGCGCTCCTCGACGCGATCGAGGCGCACCTGAAGCGGCGCGGCGAGTGCCTCGTGGATCGCGAGTGCGTGCAGGTCACGAGCGGCGCGACCGCGGGGCTGAGCGTGGTGGCCGAGGCGCTCCTCGACCCGGGCGACGAGGTGCTCCTGCCCGCCCCGTTCTGGCCCCTCATCCGCGGCATCATCCGCAAGCGCGGCGCGAAGGCGGTGGAGGTCCCGTTCTTCGACCGGCTCGACGACCCCGAGTGGGACGTCGAGGCGGCGCTCGAGGCGGCGGTCACGGAGAAGACAGCCGCGATCTACCTGAACACGCCGCACAACCCGACCGGGCGCGTGCTGTCGGATCGAGAGGTGGCGGCGGTGGCGAAGGTCGCCGAGCGCCATGATCTGTGGATCTGGTCCGACGAGGTCTACGAGGAGCTCTACTTCGGCTTCCCGCCGCCGCCGGTGTGGGCGCGCTCGGACTTCCAGACCCGCTGCGTCGCGGTGCACTCGATGTCGAAGGCGTACGGGCTCGCCGGGGCGCGGGTGGGCTGGGCCCACGGGCCACACGAGGCGATGAAGGCGATCCGCGGCGTGCAGACCTTCTCGACCTACTGCGCGCCGCGCCCCATGCAGCTCGGCGCGGCCAAGGCGCTGCGCGAAGGCGGCGAGTGGCTGAACCGCGCCCGCCGGAGCTACGAGGACGCGGCGGAGCGAACGGCGCGGACCCTCGGCCTGCCCAAGCCCGACGGGGGCACGTTCGTGTTCTTCGACGTCTCGGCGCAGCGCCGCGAAGGCGAGGACACCCTCGGCCTGCTCGAGCGCTGCCTCGACGCGGGCGTGCTCCTGACGCCGGGCGCCGCCTCCGGAGAGGCCTACGAGAGCTGGGTGCGCCTCTGCTTCACCAGCGTGGAGCCGGAGCGCTTGCAGGAGGCGCTGGATCTGATCGCGCCGATCGTCGGACGAGACCTGGGCTGAGCGTCAGCCCGTCGTCGCCCAGAGATCGCAGGTGCCCTCCGGGTGGATCGGGCCCTCGAGCACGCGGCAGGTGCCGCAGCGGCCCTCCGCGCCGGCCTGGAAGTAGCGACAGTTGTCGCAGCGCTCGGCCGCATCAGGCGACTCGTCGACGTAGTGCTGAGCCCGCCGGGCGGCGATCACGCGCTGCGCCATCCCCGTGGTGTCGTCGCAGTGCAGCCGCGCGTCCTCGGCTCGCTCGCTGCAGGCCAGGGCGGCGGGCGCGGCCCACGCGACGCCCAGCACGGTCAGCGCGCGACGTGTGACTTCACGCCTCCCCATTCGCCGTCTCGTCATGCTCTCCTCCTCGCCCGGCTTTCGGCTGCGATCTCGGGGGCTACCGTAACCCAGGTCGAGGCCGGAGCGGCGCTTGGGGGCCAGCCCCCTCCCCCGGGGGAGGTCGGCTGGGGTCCCGGTCCCCCGATTGTCCGCACGATCGAGGATTCTCACAAACTTCGGCTCAGAGCACGGCAATTGCAGCCGTAAGGCCCTTGGGGAGAGCTTCATGAACCCGATTGCCCGACTCGAAGAGACGCTGCCGACCGACGTCGCTCGCTGGATCCACGCCGCGGAGGGAGATCTCTCGCGCGCCTGGCGCAACTGCCCGCGGCCCGACTGGCTCGTCCAGATCGCGCTCGCGGTCGGGGTCGATCGGAGCCTCGTCGTGCACGCCGCGCTCGAGGTCGCGACCGACGCCGTCGCGCGCCACCCGATCTCGGATCTGCGGCCCCGCCGCGCGCTGATGACGGCCCTGCAGTGGGTGGGTGGGCGTGTCCCCGGGACGCAGTGCTGGGCCCACGGCTTCGCCGCGACCGAGGTCGCCGAGACCCTCGAGGGACCCGCCGCCGACGCGGCGTACGCGGCGGCGTTCGTGGCCTTCGCGTGCGACGACCAGGCCGACGACAGCTTCTACGCGCATCGGGCCTACGCGGCCCTCGCCATGACGCACGCCGCGACCACGCTGGAGCTCTCGCGCGCCTGCCAGACGATCCGCGAGCGCATCCCGCTCCCCGTGGTCCTGGAGCGCTTCGAGGTGGCCTCGCGCCCTCCGCCGCCGCTCCCGCTGGGCCTGGACCCGGCCGAGATCAGCGACTCTTTCTACTGCTGAGCGAGACCGGCCGCGCGGGTGGACGCTCGCGGGGATCGGCCCGACACTGCGGGCATCGAACACGCGACGGAATCCGAGGCGCTGCGCGTCGAGCTGAGGTCGGGCCTCGAAGGGATCGAGCCGGAGGCCTGGGACGCGCTCGTCGGAGGCGACGACCCCTTCGTCGAGCACGGCTTCCTCCACGCCCTCGAGACGAGCGGGAGCGTCGGCCCGGACGCCGGCTGGCAGCCCGTGCACGTGACGGCGTGGGCGGGTGAGCGGCTGATCGGAGCGCTGCCGCTCTACGCCAAGGACAACTCCTGGGGCGAGTTCATCTTCGACTTCCAGTGGGCCCGCGCCGCGCACCAATCCGGGCTCCCCTACTACCCCAAGCTCGTCGCGATGGCGCCCTTCACGCCCGCCACCGGCAAGCGCTTCCTGCTCGCGGAGGGCGTCGATCACGCGCGGACCGTCGGCGCGCTCCTCGCGGGCGCGCGCGCCGCGGCGGACGAGATCGACGCGAGCTCCATCCACCTGCTCTTCCTGACCGAGGAGGAGCGTCGCCTGGCCGTGGGCTGCGGCTTCAAGCCTCGCCTCTCGGTGCAGTTCCACTGGGACGACGCGGGCTACGCCACGTTCGACGACTACCTGGCGCGCTTCCGCTCCTCGAAGCGCAAGCAGGTCCGCAAGGAGCGGCGCGCGGTGGCGGAGAGCCATCTCGAGATCGCGGTGAAGGAGGGACCGGAGCTGACGGACGCCGACTGGGAGGCGCTCCATCGCTTCTACCGCGAGAACTGCATGCGTCACGGCTCCTATGGCTACCTCACGCCGCGCTTCTTCGACGCGGTGCGCCAGATCCACGCCCACCGGCTGGTGGCGGCGATCGCCTATCGACGGGGAACCGCGGTCGCGGCGTCGATCAACTTCGAGAAGGGCCAGCACCTCTACGGCCGCTACTGGGGCTGCCTCGAGGACCACGAGTTCCTCCACTTCGAGCTCTGCTACTACCAGCTCATCGAGCGGGCGATCGAGCGCGGCATCACGCACTTCGAGGCGGGGGCGCAGGGGTTTCACAAGCTCAAGCGCGGCCTGCTGCCGGTGGAGATTCACAGCGCGCACTGGATCCGCGAGCCGGCCCTGGCGGACGCCATCGGCCGCTACCTGCCGTCGGAGGCCTTCCAGGTGAAGGCCGAGATCGCGGCGCTCCACGACCGCTCGCCGTTCCATCGAGGGTGATGCGCGCGGTGGCCGATCCGAGGTAGTCTCCGAGACCCGATCATGCGCAGGGACAAGCCCGGAAAGATCATCGCGGGCCGCTACGAGCTGCTCGAGCCGGCCGGCGAAGGCGGAATGGCCGTGGTCTGGCGCGCCCTCATCCGCGGCGCCGGCAAGTTCTCGCGGCCCGTGGCCGTCAAGCGCATCCACGCCACCAAGGGCGCCGACAATCACTTCATCCGGCTCTTCGAGGAGGAGGCCCGGGTCGGCGCGGGGCTGCATCACCCCAACGTGGTCCAGATCATGGACTTCGGGGTCGACGACGACGGCGACTACTTCCTCGTGATGGAGTGGATCGAGGGGCTCGACCTGCATCACTGGGTCCGCTCTCACCCGCGCGGCATGCAGCTGACGCCGTGGCCGCTCGTCACCGCGATCGGGGTCGACGTGCTGCGCGCGCTCGGCGCCGCCCACGAGCGCCGCGACGAGACGGGCGCGCTCTCGCCCATCTACCACCGCGACGTGTCTCCCTCGAACGTGCTGCTCGGCACGAACGGCACGGTGAAGCTCACCGACTTCGGCCTCGCGCGCGCGATGGACCGGGCGAGCATGACCCGGCCGAACGTGATCAAGGGCAAGCTCGCCTACTGCGCGCCCGAGCTGATCAGCGGCGCGAAGTCGAGCGAACAGAGCGATCTGTTCGCGCTCGGGGTCGTGCTCTGGGAGTCGCTCTCGCAGCAGCGGCTGTTCACCGGGAAGAACGACCTCGAGGTGCTGCTCTCGGTCCGCAAGGGAGAGATTCCGCCCGTGAGCGAGGTGCGGACCGACATCCCGGCGCCGCTCGAGCTGGCCATCCAGCAGGCCCTCGCCCCCGACCCGAAGGACCGCTTCGAGACCGCGACCGAGATGGCGCGCGCGCTCGCCGCGATCCTGCGCACGCACCCCGAGCCCATCGACGCCGAGCCCATTGGCAAGAGCGTGCGGCAGGCGGCCGAGCGCCTCGGGCTCGCCAAGAAGGCCAAGAGCCAGGCCCCGCCGGCTCCGAGCGTGCACGACCTCAGCCTGAGCGACGTGGAGATCGTCGACCCGGAGAAGAGCCTCGAGCTCGACATCTCCGTTCAAGAGGTCCCGCCGCCCACGCCGGTGTCGTCCTCCGAATCGAGCGCCCCGGTTCGCGGCCTCTGGTCCGAGAAGGACGAGTAGCCTCCTCTCGGCTCCCGTTTGCCGTGGAGGTGTCACCACCGCTAACGTGAGGAGCGGAGGTGGGCATGCCTCGCTTACTTGCTTGCATGGGAGCCCTCGCGCTGGTCGCGAGCGGCTGTGGGTTGACGATCGACTACGTGCCGGAGGACGGGAGTCCCGGCCAGGACGCGGCGACCGCCCTCGACGGAGGCGTGGCCCCCGGAGACGCGGCGACGGACGCCGCGCGAGATGGCTCGCCGGACGGGGGCAACCCCGACCTGGACGCCGGGCCGGTCTGTCTGGACGAGGACGGCGACGGAGTCACCGACTGCGACGGGGACTGTGACGACGGCGATCCCACGCGCCACCCGGGCGCGCTCGCGATCTGCGGCGACGGCGTCACCCAGGACTGCTCGGCCGGCGCCGAAGACGCGGTCTGCGGCGGCCTCGGCACGTTCGTGTCGAGCACGACGGGATCCGACGCGAACCCCGGGACCCAGGCGATGCCCGTCGCGACCATCGCGCAGGGCATCGCCCACGCGATGACCATCGGCGGCGGCGTCGACGTGTTCGTGGCGGAGGGCCTCTATCCGGAAGACGTCACCCTCGTCGACGAGATCAGCCTCGTCGGTGGGCACGATCCCGCGAGCTGGCGCCGCGATCCGGCGAGCCATGTCTCGACGATCCAGCCGCCGAGCTTCGTGGGCGTGCGCGCGCCGAGCGGCGTGGGCGCGACGACCGCGCTCGACGGGTTCCGTGTCGAGGCGCGCGGCGGGCCGTCCACGGGCACCGCGGTGACGATCCTGGCCGGCGCCGAGCCCGTCATCTCGAACAACACCCTGATCGGGCCCGACAACGGCGGCGCGTCGCGCGGGGTCGCGATCAACCCCGCCAACATGACCAACACCGGCGTGCGCCCCACCCTGTTCGGCAACACCATCCAGGTGGGTCGCTCGGGCAGCGGCTGGGGCGGGGGCAACGGAGGTTGGGGCGTCTACGCCGTCCAGACGACGGTCGACGTGGTCGGCAACACGATCCTCCTCTCGGAGGCCCACACCATCCAGCGCGGCGTGGAGCTCTTCGGCTGCCCGGACGGACGCGTCTCGAAGAACGACATCCGCGGCGTCAGCGGGCCCGAGACCGTCTTCGGGATCCGCGTCGCGAGCAGCGGCGCGACCGTCGATGGCAACCTCGTCACGCCGGGCGTGGTGGACCAGTACGGGCTCGGCATCGCGCTCGAGGGCAACATCACGCGCGTCGTCGTGACCAACAACATCGCGCGCGGCGGCGACTCCGCGGAGCAGTTCTCGGCCGGCCTCTGGGTCGCGTTCGAGCGCGCGCCGACGACGCGCCCCGACGTGGTCGTGCACTCCAACTTCTTCGCCGGCGGCGCGGCGCGCGGCTGGGCCACGAGCGCGGGCGCGGCCCTCGTGCTGGAGTCGGGCGGGCCGCTGACCCTCGGCCGCTTCACCGACAACATCCTGTTCCACGGTTCGACCGGGCGCGGCGCCGCCTTCATCGAGTATCCCAGCGGCGAGATCGATCCCGAGCGCTTCGTGAACAACGCGTTGCACGACCCGAGCGCGGCCTCCGCGGCGACCGGTCCGAGCCTCTACCTCGACGAGGGCTCGTCGCGGCTGACGATGATCGGCGACGTCAACCGGCTCGCGGGCGCGAGCGGCAACCTCTGGAACGACTGCGGCCTCCTCGGGCTGGCGGGCGGCGACTACCACCTGCCCGCGGGCTCGCTCTGCGTGGACGCGGGCGACGCCACGGAGATGCCCCCGGAAGACTTCGAAGGCGACGCGCG
Organism: Sandaracinaceae bacterium; assembly: GCA_004213565.1. Classification (GTDB taxonomy): domain Bacteria; phylum Myxococcota_A; class Polyangia; order Polyangiales; family Sandaracinaceae; genus JAVJQK01. The sequence continues at coordinate 3,145 of SHBB01000380.1, read as the reverse complement.
CCCGCTCGGCGCGGGCCCGGACATCGGCCCCGACGAGCGGGTCCCCTGAGCGGCGTCAGCCCTCGGGCGGCGGCTCGAGGAGGGCGCGCACGACGTCCTCGGGCCGCCGCGCCTCGCCGTCGATGTCGTCGGCGGGGGTCCAGGACTGGTCCGCCTCGAGGCGGTAGCTCCCGCGGAAGGCGTGCGGCGGGCTGCCGCGCCAGTCGTCGGGGCTGAGCATCGAGAAGTAAAGGGTCTCGTCCGGCCGCTCGTAGAGGTGATAGAGCCCGCCCGCGCGCTTGCTGAACGAGCACTCCGCGCGGTGCAGGTCGAGGTCCCGACGCGCGCCCTCCAGGATGCCGCGCGCCTCCTCTTGCAGGAGACGGATCTGCTTGGCGATCACGTCGAGCTTGGACGTCACCACGGTCCCGATGGTCCGGTCGGCCTGCTGGATCTGTCGGGCCACGTCGACCAGGTCGTGCGCGGGCGCGAGCCGGCTCATCGGATACGGCGAGGTGCGCGCCGGCCCGTCGTGCGCGCCGCCGCCATCTCGAAGGGTCTCGTCGTCGTCGGCCACGCCGGCGATATGAGTCGATCCCGCCAGCCTGGCAAGCTCGGCCTGCTTGCTCAGCCGGGCAGCCGCGGCCACTCGGCCACGACGCGCCCGGCCTCGACCACGTGGTAGCGGTCGTGCATCGCCGCGGTGATGCACGCGTGGTTCGGCCAGACCCGGAGCTGGGCGCCGACGGCGAGGTCCAGCGGCGCCTCTCCGACCACGTGCCCGTGCTCCTGGTTCGTCGAGACGACCCGGCCGAGCGGGCGGCCGTCGAGGTCGGTCACCTCGCCGAAGCCGCTCCCGCCGACGGCGTCGAGGCTGCGCTCGCTGCTCAACGCGAGCGTGCCCGCGTCGATCCAGACCGAGCCGTCCGGGCGCCGGGAGACGACCGAGGCCAGGACGCTCAGCGCGAGGTCGTCGCGCCCGCAGGAGCCGATCGCGTGCTGGAAGAGATCGAAGAAGACGTAGACGCCCGCGCGCACCTCGGTGACGCCGTCGAGGCTCGCCGCGTGGAGCGCGGTCGGCGTGCTGCCCACGCTCACCTCGGGGCATGCGACGCCCGCGGCGCGGATGCGCTCGGCCGCCTCGACCGCCGCGGCGCGCTCGACCTCGGCCACCTCGCGGGCCGCCTCGACGGAGCGGCACCCGTAGCTCTGTCCGCCGTGGGTGAGCACGCCGCGCAGGCGCGGACCGAGGGCTCGCGCGGCGGCGATCAGCGCGGGGTCGTCGGGCGCCCGCCCTCCCCGCCCCTGCCCGCAGTCGACCTCGAGCCACGCGTCGACCTCCGCGGTCGCGATGGCGTGCGCCACGTCGACGTCGTCGGTCAGCACGGTCAGCCCGTCGATCGCCTTCGCGGCGGGCAGCTTCTGCGGGGTGACGCCGACCGCGTAGGTGATGTCGTCCCAGCCGGCGGCCGCGAAGAAGCGCGCCTCGGCCAGCGTGGACACGGCGATGCCCCGGAAGGGCGCGTCCCCGAGCGCGGCGTCGGCGACCTCGACGCACTTGGCGGTCTTGACGTGTGGCCGAAGCCGAACGCCGCGCCGCGCGACCGCCTCTCGCATCCGCGCGCAGTTCGCGTCGAGCCGCGCGCGGTCGAGGAGCAGGCACGGCGTCTCGGCGATCACCGCGGCTTCACCCTGCCTTGCGCCAGTCGAGCACGACCTTGCCGCTCTCGCCCGAGCGCATCACGTCGAAGCCCCTCTGGAACTCCTCGACGGGGAGCGTGTGGGTGAGGATGGGCGAGACGTCCAGCCCGCTCTGGAGCATGGAGATCATCTTGTACCAGGTCTCGAACATCTCCCGGCCGTAGACGCCCTTGAGCACGAGGCCCTTGAAGATGACGAGGTCCCAGTCGATGGCGGTGTCGGACGGCGGGATGCCGAGGATCGCGACCCGGCCGCCGTGGTTCATGTTGCGGAGCATGTCCCGCAGCGCCTGGCCGTTGCCGCTCATCTCGAGGCCGACGTCGAAGCCCTCGGTCATGCCGAGCTCCTTCTGCACGTCCGCGATGTTCTCGGTGCGCACGTCGATGGTGCGCGTCGCGCCGAGCTTCTTCGCCAGCTCGAGCCGGAACGGGTTGACGTCGGTGATCGCGACGTGACGCGCGCCGACGTGCTTGCAGATGGCCACCGCCATGCAGCCGATGGGGCCCGCGCCCGTGATGAGCACGTCTTCGCCGACGAGGTCGAAGCTGAGCGCGGTGTGCACCGCGTTGCCGAGCGGGTCGAGGAAGGCCGCGATGTCGTCGGAGACGTCGTCGGGCAGCTTGAACGCGTTGGTCGCGGGGATGGAGAGGTACTCCGCGAACGCGCCGGTCCGGTTGACGCCCACGCCGACCGTGTTGCGGCACAGGTGCCGCTTGCCGGCGCGACAGTTGCGGCAGTGTCCACACGTGATGTGGCCCTCGCCGCTGACCCGGTCGCCGACCTCGAAGCCGCGCACGTGACTCCCCAGCTCGGCGACGCGACCGACGAACTCGTGGCCCACCGTCATCGGCACGGGGATCGTGCGCTGCGACCACTCGTCCCAGTTGTAGATGTGGATGTCGGTGCCGCAGATCGCGGTCTTGCTGATCTCGATCAGCACATCGTTCGGGCCGATCTCGGGGCGCGGCTGATCCTGGAGCCAGATGCCCTCCTGGGCCTTGGCCTTGACGAGGGCTCTCACGCGATCACCCCCAGGTCCCGGCCGACCTCGCCGAAGGCCTCGATCGCGCGGTCCAGGTGTGCCCGATCGTGGCCGGCGCTCATCTGGGTCCGGATGCGGGCCGCGCCCTTGGGCACGACCGGATAGCTGAAGCCGATCACGTAGATGCCCTTCTTCAGGAGCGCGTCGGCCATCTTGGTGGCGAGCTTCGCGTCGCCGAGCATGACCGGGATGATCGGGTGGTCGCCGGGCAGCAGCTCGAAGCCGAGCTTCTCCATGCCCGCGCGGAAGTACTTGCTGTTGTCGTGCAGCTTCTTCGGGAGCGCGTCGCTCTCCTCGAGCAGGTCGAGCACCTTCAGGCTGGTCGCCGCGATGACCGGCGCGAGCGTGTTGCTGAAGAGGTAGGGCCGGCTGCGCTGCCGGAGCCACTCCACGATCGGCTTGCGCGCCGCCGTGTAGCCGCCG
>SHBB01000038.1 GCA_004213565.1 Sandaracinaceae bacterium | reverse complement strand
CCGCCAGCGTGCCCCGCGCTCCCAGCGCCTGGAGCGTCCGGCCGAACGCGTAGAGATCGCTCGCCACCGAGACGGGCTCGCCGCGCAGCAGCTCGGGCGCGAGGAAGCCGTGGGTCCCGCCCGCGGCCGGGCTGCCGATCCGCGTGGCCAGGCCGAGGTCGATGACCCGGAGACGATGGCCCTCGACGATCAGGTTGTCCGGCTTGAGGTCACCGTGGACCCAGCCGCGGTCGTGCAGATGCAGCAGCGCGCGCAGCAGCGGCACCGCGACGTCGTCCCCCGCCCGGGGCGCCCGCCCCGCGACGTGCTCGAGCACCAGCCAGCCGCCGTCGTCGCGAAGGGCGCCGAGCAGGCGCCGGAAGACGGAATGCCGGATGCGCCGACCCAGCGCGTGCTCTCGCTCGAGGGTCCCGAGCTGCTCCGGCGAGGCGCGCTTCAGGACGACGGGGCGGCCGCTCAGGAGGTCACGGGCCTCCCACGCATGAGGCCCCAAGGCGCGCGTCGGCTTCCATCTCCGTTGACGCCAGGCCACGTAACGGCACTGTTACACACGATGGTAACAGTTACTATCAATGTGGGCGGTGACGGCGCTAAGGCGCTGTAATCATTGAGTCTCATCTCCTGGCACCAGGCTTGCGGCAGGTCGACGAAAGCGGGCGTGGAGCTCGCCGGAAGGAGCGACGGGAAGATGACGACGCGATGGACACTTGCGATGGCTTTGGGCGCGCTGGCGCTGGGCGGCTGTACATCCACTCCGGAGACCGGCGGGTATCGAGCGCCGCTGTGCGCGAGCGACGGCAGCTGCGCGAGCGGGGCGCGCTGCGTGGACGGCCTCTGTCACGACGTCTGCGCGACGGACGCCGACTGCGCCGCGGGCGCCGCGTGCCGTGACGGCGTGTGCTGGGCCTCGGCCGCCGGCGTGTGCGCGAGCGACGCCGACTGCGCGATGAGCGAGGTATGCGCGGCGGGGACCTGCGTCGCACCGCCCACCCCCTGGACCTGCAGCGCCGACGCGGACTGTCCCATGGGGGCCGCGTGCGTCGGTGGGAGCTGCACCGCGCGTGGGCCCGAGGTCTGCGGCAACGGGCTCGACGACGACGGCGACGGGCTGATCGACGAGGACTGCGCCACCGCCTGCGCGGCCGACTCGGACTGCGCGATGATGGGTGAGCTCTGCGTGCGCGGCACCTGTCAGCCGAGCGGCGCGGCCGAGGTCTGCGGCAACGGCCTCGACGACGACGGCGACGGCATGATCGACGAGGGCTGCCCGCCGACGACGGCCTGCGCGGCCGACAGCGACTGCGCGCGCGGCGAGCTCTGCGTCATGGGCGTGTGCCAGGTGGGCACCGAGGTCTGCGGCAACGGGATCGACGACGATCGCGACGGCCTGATCGACGAGGGCTGCGCCATGACCTGCGCGGCCGACGCCGACTGCGCCGCGGGCGAGCGCTGCGCCATGGGCGCGTGCGTGGGCAGCGACGCGGACGGAGACGGCTACGACGCGCCCGCCGACTGCGACGACGCGGACGCGAGCGTGCACCCCGGCGCGACCGAAGTCTGCGACGGATACGACAACGACTGTGACGGTATGGTGGACGAGATCGGCTGCGGCGCGGCGTGCCGCTCCGACGCCGACTGCAGCATGGGCGAGGTCTGCGCCGGCGGACGCTGCGCGGCGCCCTGAAGTCACGCGCGGCCCCGTCCCCTTGCGGTCGGGGTCGCGTTTCGATCACAACGACCGAGCTTGGAGAGACCCGTGCGACTGGCCATCACGATCGCGAAGCACCTGACCCTGGCGGCGCTGCTCACCAGCTGCCTGGCGACGCCGCTGCCGACGCCGCCCACGGCCGACGTGCGTCAGATGAGCCTCGTCGAGGATCAGACCGACGTGGTGGATCTCCTCGGCGGGCCGGACGCGATCTCCGGCGAGCTGTCGTCGTTGCGGGTGAGCAGCGACAGAGATCTGCGCGAGACCGACGTGGCGGACGACGGCTCGTTCGAGGTCCTGGGGCTCGCCGCGACGGCGCCCACCGTGCTCTACCTGGAGGCGGTCACGACGGACGACGACGTCTTCCTCGTGGCCGTCACCGCGGGCCCCGGAGGCGCCGTGGTGGAGGCGCCGCCGGGTCCGGATCGAGACGGCGACGGCTCCCCCGACGCGGTCGACTGCGCGCCCGACGACGGGTCCGTGGGCGGCCAGCGCTGCCCGGCGCGAGATGTCGACGGGGACGGTCTGCCCACCCCCATCGACTGCGACGACACGGAGGCCACGGTCTTCCCGGGCGCGGTCGAGCTGTGCGACGGGCTCGACAACGACTGCGACGGCATGATCGACGAGATCGGCTGCGGAGCGCCCTGCCGTACGGACGCCGACTGCTCGATGGGAGAGATCTGCACCGGCGGCATGTGCCAGTCCCGCTGACCCGCCTGTAAGCCCGGCCTCCGAGCCGCGTTGGCGCTTCGAAGGAGGCGACGATGAAGAGACTTCGATGGGCGTGGCTGCTGCTTCTGCTGGGGATCCCGGCGTGCGGCGGATCGATGGGCATGGACCGCGGACCGCTGGCGGCCGTGGCGGCGGAGGAGCCGATCCAGATCGACGACCAGCGCATCGCGGAGGCGCTCGCGCAGCGCCCGCAGCTCCCCGACCGCGTGTCGGTGGGCGTGTACTTCCGCGATCCTCCGGACGGCAGCTGGCGCTGGTCGTTCGAGGACCGCGAGCGCGTGATCGACGCGGCCGAGACCGTCGAGCGGGTGACGCTCTTTCCCATCTCGCGGAGCTTCATCGAGGGCACCGACCTGATGTCGCTGCGCCTCGCCGCCGCGCGGCACGGCGCGCACGCGCTGCTCGTGGTCGAGGGTCGCTCCGAGCAGGAGACGAGCGACAACGGCTGGCTCGCGACCTACCCGCTCCTGTTGCCGATCCTCTTCGCGCCGGCGCAGGAGCTCGACTCGCGCTTCACCGCCGACGCGTCGATGTACGACGTCCGCAACGGCTTCCTCTACGTCACCGCCGAGGCGGAGGGGTTCGAGGAACAGCAGCGCGCGCACGTGTGGATCGACCACGAGGGCGGCGTCGTCGAGGCGCGGCGGCGGTCGATCGAGCACCTGCACGAGGAGCTGCGCGAGCGCCTCGCGCACCTCCTCGGGGGGCACGAGGATCAGGTGCTGACGACCGTGCCCTCCGTCGAGGAGGCGCCTCCGGAGCCGACGCCGTCGGCGGCCTCCGAACCGGCGCCGGCGGTCGTCTCGGAGCCGGGGACCGACGACACCTGACCCCGCAGGACATTGTTGCCGGAGCACACCGCTCGCGGGCTGCGCGGGCGCCTCGGTCACGTGCTCGGCAGACGATCGATCCGCTCCCCGAGCGACTCGAACGCTGGATGATCGCGACGCGCGCGCACGGCCGCCGCGTCTTCGGCGTCGGGGCTCTGCTCCAGGGAATCGAGCAGGCTCTCGGCGGCCGGCGCCGCGAGCTCGCTCTCTGGAGACTCGTCGATGAGCGTCAGCCAAGCGCGGCGCGCGAGCTGGTGCTCGTCCTTGGCGAGGTGAGCTCGCCCCATCCGGAAGCGCACCTCGAGAGCGTCCGCGTGATCGGGATGGCGCTCCAGGTAGAGCCGGGCGACCTCGAGCACGTCATCCCAGCGTTCGCACCGCTCGAACGCGTCGATCGCGTTGTAGAGCGCGTCGATCGCGGGCTCGGCGTCGGGCCGGGCATGCGCGAACGACAGATAGAGCTCCGCCGCCGCTTCGTACCGGTCGAGGCGGTGGAAGTAGATCTCGGCCAAGAAGAAGCGCGCTCGCTGCGTGGGCTCGGCGCCGGGCTGGCCACAGTCCTCTGCGAGGATCGCCTCGTAGCGCCGAGCCGCGCGCTCGAAGGCGGCGTCTCGTTCATCCGGCGCCGAGGCCTGCGCAGCGTGGTGCGCCTGCATCGCGTCGCTCAACGCCTCGGAGCCCTCCTGACATGGCGTCTCGCGATCGGACACCTCCGTGTGCTCCTCGGCGCGAGCCTCGACCGGGCCCCTCGCGGGTGCGCACGAAGACACGCCGCACGCCACCAGACAAACAAGAGCCCGTCGCATGCCAGCGGTATAGCGTCTGCGGCGCGGTGCAGGACAGCGTCGAGGCGTCGGCGCGGGGCAGCTGAACCGCAGAGGAGACCGGCCCGAGGCCCTTGACTCGCCGGGCGCCCGAACCCACCCCCCGGGCCGAGTACCGAACGCGTTCAACAAACACGGGGAGGAACGACATGTCCATCGACTTCTTGACGCTCGTCTACGTCATCTACGCCGCTACCAGCCTGGGCTTGATCGTCTGGCTGGCGCGGACGCTCGGCCGCAACGGCCAGGTGTTCCTGGAGGATGTATTCAGGGACCGCCCACAGCTGGCGGAATCGATCAACAGGCTGCTGGTGGTCGGCTTCTACCTGATCAACCTCGGATACGCGGCGGTGATGCTCGAGGGAGGCGTCGCGGGCTCGCTCAGGCAGGGCCTGGAGGCCCTCGCGACCAAGCTCGGCTGGCTGCTCCTCTCGCTCGGAATCATGCACTTCATGAACATGTTCGTCTTCTACCGGATCCGACGCCGGGTCGGCCTCGCGGCGGCGCCCCCGCTCCGCGAGACCGGGCGCGTGGCCCCGGCGGTGGGCGCGGCCCATGCCAGCTGATCGGGTCGATGGGCTGCTCGTCCTCTACGACTCGAGGTGCCCGTTCTGCGTGCGCTGCCGTCAGTGGCTGGAGGCGCGCGCGCAGCTCGTGCCGTTGCGCTTCGCCTGCTGCCATGCGCCCGCGACGCGCGAGCGCTTCGGCGCCGTCGAGGGTCTGGCCGAGCAGCTCGTCGTGGTCGCCGACGACGGCCGCTACTGGAGCGGCCCCGAGGCGTTCCTCGCGTGCGCGTGGGCGCTGGACCTGACCTTCGGGCTCACTGGTCTCCTCGCCTCGAGGTGGCTGTGGCCGCTCACCCGCGCGCTCTTCGCCGCGGTGGCCGCGAACCGAGCGAGCCTCGGTGCCCTGCTCGGCGTCTCCTGCCACGGAGCCGAGTGCAGGGTCGCGCATCCGCATACACAGCCGCGCGCCCGGGGCGCATATCGCTGAAGCCGACCTTCCGCCGAGCGCTCAGCGACCGTCGAGGGGGATGTAGCGCTCGGGGTAGACCGGGCGGCCATGGTCGAGGATGCGGCGGTTGTAGGCGCCGATGCCCATGGCTTGCGTGTCGCTCAGCGGCGCGGTCGAGGGCGAGACGTAGGTCTCGATGCGGTTCTGCAGGGCGGGGTCGAACCGCCCCACGGTCAGCGATCCGTGGAAGCCGGCGTCGGTGGAGTTGCTGCCGCCGGTTCCGTCCCAGTTGGCCGCGTGCAGCAGCGGCTCGTCGGAGGTCCAGATCACCGAGTCCACGAGCCTGACGAGGCGCGCCGGGTCGTCCGCGTGCTCGCCCTGCCCCCAGTACATGCGGTTCTCGATGGCGGTGGCCCAGAAGCTGATGACGTCGGCCCCGTGCGAGGTGTCCTGCACGCGTGGGTTGTCCCACTCCTGATAGAGGGCGAACGCGGCCGGGTCGGCGGGGTTGTCGAGCAGGCGGCTCCGGAGGCTCTCGCCGCTCCAGAGCGGCATGCCGCGGAAGGAGATCGCCTCGAAGACGTCGAGGTAAGCGCGCTCGCCGGTGATGAGGTGGAGCTCCATCCCGAGGCGCGCCCAGTGGCTCGCGATGTGGGTGCGGCTCCGGTAGATCTGCGACAGCCCGGTCGGGTCGACCTGCACCCACTTCTCCCAGATGTGGGTCCGCGTGAACTCGAGGATGGCGTCGTAGCGGGCCTGGTAGTCGCGCGTCGCGCGCAGGGTGGGCGAGTGGTGCATCACCCGAAGGAGCGTGCCGACCATGCGGTACAGATAGAGCTCCCAGAGGCTGGTGCCCTCGGCCGCGCGCCGAGCTCCGTACCTCGCCTCGTCCGAAGGCCAACCGAGGTAGCCGGCGTTGTTGCCGGCCACGGGCACCGCGTCGGCGATCGTGTTCTCGATGAGCATCAGCGCGTCGTCGAGGAGCGCCAGGTCGCCGGTGGCCATCCACCCGTGCACGAGCCCCTCGAGGGCGTAGAACATGAAGTAATATTGCTGCCGGTCGTTGCCGCTGGTGGACTGCGCGATGGTGTCGGCGCGGTCGCCCGCCCACTCGGCGTCGAGGAGGGACTTCCACGCCTCGACGGTGCGCACGCCAGGGACGGGCGCGGGGACGTCGACGCGCCAGCCCTTCTCCACCAGGCTCTGGTACGCGGCCTGCGCCGCCATCGTCAGCCCACCCGCGTTGCCGGCGAGGAGGAGCTCCCCGTCGCGCTGTCCGTGGGCGTCGAGGGTCATGACGATCCGGTCGAGCGCCTCCGCGGGGAGTCGGTTGCCGGTGGCGTTGACGTACTCGAGATTCGGGTTCGCGCTCAGGTCGAGCTCGGTCAGCGCGTTGTCGTAGATCCAGAGGAGCCGCAGGGTGGAGAGCGCGCTAAGGTCGATGGCCTCGAGCGCGCCCGAGCGGATCGTGAGGTTGTCGACGCGCGCGAGACCGGAGACGTCGATCGAGCGGACCGGGTTGTTCCGCAGCGCGAAGGTGGTCGCCGCGGACAGGAGCGAGGCGCCCTCGATCGCGGTGACCCCTGCGTCGTCGAGCTGAAACGACGTCACGCCGGCGAAGGCGTCCGCGCTCTCGACGGTCACGGTGACCGGTCCGCTGCTCCCCGAGAGGTCGAACGTGGGCGCGTCGTCGTCGACCGAGCGCTCGTCGACCCCGGGCCCGGCGACGGTCCACCGGAGGACGGCGCCGTCGTTGAGGACCTCGCGGGGTGACCAGTCGGAGCGGGTCGACGTGACCGTGAGGACGAGCGCATCGGCGCCCTCCGGTGGCCCTCCATCGGGCGGGGCGGCGTCGGACCTCGGCGCGCGCGCGTCGGCGCTGGCGTCTGCGTCTCCGACAGGTGGCCCGCCGCAAGCCGCGAGCCCCAGTCCGAGCAGAAGAAGGACGAGCTGGCGGGGAGACGTGCGCATCCGGCCATCCTACGCGCGGACGCGCTCTCGGGCCGGAGAGCATTCGTACACCGTGCGATTCCGGAGCGCCTCCGCGTGGCTCGGGAAAGAGGGCCGAGCGCACCGGGGTTTCGCGCGGCGGGCGTAGTCGCTCACGGCGAGGGCGCGCGGTACCCTCGACGGCATGCGTACCCTCGTAGCTCTCCTGGTCCTCGCCTTCCCCTGCACCGCGGCCGCGCAGCTCGACGCGTGGGCCGAGGGGCGCGACGCGACGGACGACGGCGCGACGCGTGACTTCTACAACCGCGGCGCGGGCCTGCGGTGGCGGCAGCGGCTCGGGGACTGGACCGACCGGGACGGAGTGCTCCACGGCGACGCGCCCTGGGCGACGACGATGATCGAGGACACCGACTCCGAGCGGTGGATCGAGTGGGACGTCACCGACCTGGTCGCCGCCTGGCTCGACGGCTCGGTGCCGGAGCGCGGGTTCTACCTGCACGGGCGCAACTTCGTCTTCTCGAGCCGGGAGGGCGCGAGCCCGCCCCAGCTGGTCCTCGACGGCGCGACGCTCGAGCCCACGGCCGACACCCATCTGGAGGAGTCGACCTACCAGCAGCAGGGCGAAGGCGAAGAGCTCCGCGCCGGTCGCGCCCTGCTGCGCTTCGATCTCTCCGGGGTCTCCGAGGTGAGCCGCGCGACGCTGCGTCTCTACACGCTGCGGCAGTACGGGAGCGGAGCCGTGGGCGTGCACGCGGTCACGACCGGGCGCGCGGCGCCGGCGCCCGAGGCGGGGATCGCCGCGGCATACGAGATGGACGAGGGCATCGCAGACCACCCGGACGTGTTGCTCTACGAGGACTACGAGGCGGCCGATTGGATGAGCCACTGGACGACGCACGGCGGGAGCTTCGACATCACGGAGGCCGACGACGGCGCCTTCGGGTTCGCGCCGCTGTCCGGACGCGCGCTCCGCGTGCTCCTCGAGGAAGGCGCGCTGACCGCCTTGAACTCGCACTACGACTTCATGGACGAGGTCGGCGAGGAGCCCGAGGAGATCTACTTCCGCTACTACCTGCGCTTCGGGGACGACTGGAACCAGACCGTCCAGGGCGGGAAGATGCCGGGCATCAGCGGCACCTACGGGCGGGCCGGCTGGGGCGGGCGCCGATCCGACGGCACCAACGGCTGGTCCGCGCGCGGCTCCTTCAGCGAGAGCGTGCCCGACGGCAACCCCCTCGCGCGGCGGACGGTGCTCGGCAACTACGTCTACCACGCGGACATGGAGGGGACGTACGGCGACGGCTACCCGTGGATCGAGAGCTGGGGAGCGGAGGGGCGCGGCGGGCTCCTCGAACCGGGCCGCTGGGCGTGCCTCGAGATGCACGTGCGGCTCAACACGCCGGGCGAGAACGACGGGGTGCTGCGCGCCTGGGTCGACGGCGTGCTCTCGATGGAGCGGACCGACATGCGCTTCCGCGACGTGGACTCGCTGCGCATCGAGCGCATCTGGATGAACATCTACCACGGCGGCACGGCGCCCTCGCCGTACGACCAGCACGCGTTCATCGACCACGTCGTGGTCGCGCGGAGCTACATCGGCCCGATGGACGGCTTCGCCCCGGAGCCGCCGCGCGACGGCGGCGTCCCGATGGGCGACGCCGGCGGGCCGCCAGTCGGCGGGGACGCCGCCGCGCCGTCGGGGGACGGAGGCGCCGCCCTCCCGGACGGAGGCTCGGGTGAGACCGCGGCCGGCTGCGGCTGCCGAACGGTCGGTGGGTCGCGATCGGCCAGCGCGGGCTTCCTCCTCGGGCTCCTGGCGCTGCTCGTACGACGGCGCCGCTGACCTATCGGTGCCCGAACGCCCAGCTCAGCAGGACGATCAGCGCGACGAGGCCGAGGAGCATGGCTCCGGTCCAGACGAGCGTGCGCTTCGCCTGCGCCTGCCCCTGTTGCCGCGCGGCCTCGCGCTCCTCCGCCCTCGCCAGTGCCGCGGCGTGCTCGTCGAGATCCACGATGTAGCCATCTCGCAAGTCGCGCTGCCCATGCTCGAGCGCGTCCGCGTAAGCCGCGAGGAACGCCTCGAGCGTCTCGGCGTGAACCGGCCGCGGCTCGTCGTCGTGGATGAACTCGATGACCGCGCCGGACCGCACATCCAGCACGAGGAGCTGCCCACAGCCGTCGGACGCGAAGGGCACCCAGTCCGGATCCCACCAGCTCGCGGGCCAACCCTCCTCGCTGGCCAGACCGTCCATCATCGCCTTCTCTCTCGCGCACGACTCGGCGTCGAGCAGATGGAACGCCTCGAAGAAGGGGACGGCCGCGTCGTCCCGCTGCCCGTTCCACCGCGCGAGGAAGGACGCGAGGGGTCCCACCGCGTCGCTCGCTCCGGGCGCGAAGTACGGCTCGTCCACGTGCTCCGCGAACCAGCGCTCGAGGCGGTCCATCGCGCGGCGCAGCTCGGTCTCGTTCTGGCGATACACGGCGGGAGTATGCTCGACCGCGCACGCCCCCGCAGGCCGAGAGCTCGGCTATCGTAGGAAGCTCTGGCGACACGAATGGAGAACGACCGATGATGCAGCCCCAGCCCATGATCGTGGTGAGTGACGTCGAGGCCGCCTCCACGTGGTTCCAGGACGTGCTCGGACTCCGATCGGCCCACGGCGGCGAGGAATACGAGATGCTCATGGACGGCGACGTGATGGTCGCGCAGCTCCATCGCTGGGAGGCCCACGAGCACCCCCACCTCGGCGACGAGTCCGACGCGTCCCGGGGCAACGGCGTGCTCTTGTGGTTCGCCACCGACGACTTCGACGCGCTCCTCGAGAGAGTCGAGAGCGCAGCCGCGACGGTGCTCGACGGACCGCTCCACAACCCGAACGCCCAGCAGCGCGAGATCTGGCTGGCGGGACCCGAAGGCTATCGAGTCGTCGTCGCCGGACCCCGCGGCTGATCCCCCTCCGGATGATTCGTCGCGCCGCGTGTCACTCGGAGCGTGCGGCGACGCCGATCCCTCCACGCCAAGCCGATCGTCGGCGCCTGCTTCGCGCTCGTGATGACGCACGGCATCGGCATGGGCGGGCTGGTGCTCCGCGACGCGTACCATCGGCCGCACGCCCACCATGAGGACCGCGAGGGCGTCCTCGGCGCGGTCGACGATGTGCTCTAGAGTCGGCCCCATGTTCGTCGGCCAGTCCATCACGCGCGCCGTCGGCGCCACCGTCTTCGGGTCGCATCGCATCCGCGCGGAGCCCGACTACGCGACGGCAAAGTTCGTCGTCGCTTCCGTCTGGCCTCAGCCGGACGAGGCGATCGAGGACTGCAACGACGCGACGCGTCGCGTCCGCGACGTCTTGCGGGAGCACGCCATCGAGGACGACGCGATCATGTCGTCGCGGGTCGCGCTGCACCTCGCATACTCCGGCTACGCGGGAGACCGAAAGCCGGTCGGCTATCGCGCGGCGCGGGAGTTCCAGGTCAGGACGCACGATCTCTCCGGCATCGAGGGCTTCCTCGTGGCGCTCGTCGGAGCGGGTGCCCGCGAGCTCCAGTCCGTGACCTACCACTCGAGCCGGCTGAAGGAGCTCCGCGTGCAAGCACGGCAGGGCGCCATCCGAGCCGCCCGCGCGAAGGCCGAGACCTACGCGGCCGCGGCGGACGCGCGGATCGGGCGCGTCCTGCACATCGAAGACGTGAACCCGGAGACGCTTCGCCATCGCTCTCACGCGGCGGACATCTCGGTGGATGATCACACCGAGGAGGACGCGGGCGTCGGGAGCATCGAGGTCGCGGGGGCCGTCATGGTCTGCTTCGCGATCGTCGACTAGCGGCGCGACGGCCCTTCGTCCCATACCCCGTTCCCATCTACACAGACTATCGCAGGGATGCGATAGATGTATTCGCGCTATGCGCTTCGGAGCCTCACCGTGGGGTCATGGCCCACCGACTCTTTCACTCCCTCGTCATCTCGAGCGTGGTCGCGCTCGAGGGATGGGGCTGCACCTTCACCAGCCACGTGCCCGAGCCTCCGCCGCCGCCTGACGACGACGCGTCGACTCCGGCCGTGGACGGCGGCCTGACGCTCGCACCCGACTCGGGTCCGGGCGACTCGGGTCCGGGCGACTCGGGTCCGGACGACTCGGGCCCTGACGACGCAGGGCTCCCGGACGCGGGCGAGGATCCCCGGCTGTGCGAGCCGGGCTGGCCGACGACGAAGGCGTTCTTCTGCACCGAGGTCGACGGCGGCGACATCGTCTGCTGCGACGACCTGCTGGAGGACGGCGGCCGGAGCTCGTGCTGCGTGCCGAGGGAGCCGTGAGCCTCGCGTCCGAGCCCACCCTCGCGCGGGTCTCGCGCGCGGGCCGCTACCGGGGCGCCGTCACCGGGCGCCCGCTGCCGGAGCACGACGCGGAGATCGCCGCGCTCCCGCGCTCGCTCCGCGCCACCCTCGCCTCCATCTGGCTCTCCCAGGCGGCGACGGAGGCCCGCGTCGCGCGCTCGTTCGGGATCATTCACCGCAGCCTCGCGCAGCTCGACGCCGACCCGGGTCTGGTCGCGCTCGCGGCGCGGGCGGTCGACGACGAGCACCGCCACGCCGCGCTCTGCGAGGAGCTCGCCGGCCGCTACGCCGGGCGCGTCGTCGGTCCGCACGCGTCGCTCCCGCACCAGCGCCCCGTCCATCGCGAGGCCGCCTCGCCCGAGCTGCGCGCGGCGCTCTTCGTCGTCGGGCAGTGCGCGCTCAACGAGACGTTCGCCAGCGCCTACCTCGACGCCGCGCGTCGCGAGGCGAAGACGCCGCTCGCCCGGGCCGCCCTCCGCGCCCTGCTCGAGGACGAGGTCGACCACGCGCGCATCGGCTGGGCGTACCTCTCCACGCTCACGCCCGCCCTCCGCGCCGCGCTCTCCGACTGGCTGGTCCCCCTCGTCGTCTGCAACCTCCGCGAGTGGCGCCGCCTCGAGCTCCCCGACGGCGACGCGCTCGCCGCCCATGGCGTTCCGCCCAAGGAAGTCGCCGTCGAGGCTCTCGACGCGGCCGCCCGCGACCTCCTCGTGCCCGCCTTCCGCCACGTCGGCCTCGACACCCGCGCCCTCGAGCGCTGGGTCACCGCGAGCCTCCCGACCTGATCCCCGGCGGGGCTCATCGACCGGAGCGAGGTCCGCGACCCGCACGGTCCGGCGCCGACCACGCGTTCACGAGCCGCACACGAGCGTCATCGAGCCTCCGGTCGCGAGAGCAGGCGCTCGGCGTTCTCACCCATGATGGCGCGCCGCTCCCGTTCGCTCAGCGGCGCGGCCTCGAGCCAAGCCACGTGGTCGCGTGGGCTCAGCGAGGGAAAGTCCGATCCGAGAAGCACGCGGTGGATGCCGAGCTGACGCCAGCTCTCCACGAAGTGCGGCGCCGCCTCGACGGGCACGTGGGTCAGCCCGCTCACCTCGATCCACAGGTTGTCCGGCGCCTCCCGGAGCAGCGCGAGGTTCGGGGCGATCTGGTGCGCCGCGATGACGACGGCGGCGGGGTGGTCGCGCGCCAGCTCGAACAACGCGCGTACCTCGTCTGCGTCTTGCATCTGCACGTGGATGAGGACGGGCAGATGGGAGGTCGCGGCCGCATCGAGGATCGCCCCGAGGGCTGCGCGCGGCGACTCGTCGCGTAGCGACACGTCCGCGGACACCTGGTGCATCTTCAGCCCTGCGGCCCCCGCCTCTGCGCACCGCGCGACCTCTGCGGAGGTCCACCCGAGTTCCCAGGGAACACCACAGAAGACCCGCAGCCGGCTGGGCGCCACTAGACGCTCAGCGAGCGCCCAGTCGTTCATCGCCTGCGTGAAGAGTCGCTGCGCTTCGCAGGGGTCGTCCGCGCACCCGGGCGCCCGCCGATAGCCTGGAGACAAGAGCACCCCGCGTGCGAGCCCTGCCTCGTCCAGCGCCGCGAGGGCGGCGGCTCCCGAGCTCTCGCCCTGCCCCGGCACGGCGGGTCCGACGTGCATGTGCACGTCGACACCGACCGGGCGCGGCGGGACGGCCGACGCTGTCCGCGTCGACTCCGCCGGGGCAGGCGACGCGCCACAGCCCATGAAGGCGACGCTCAGCATCATGGCCCACAGCCCAGACCTCTCCGGAGAGCGACAGCCGTGCTTGGCGCGGACGAGCATACGCGGACCTGGGTACCAGAACGGATCGCGACTGCCGAGGGAGATCCGCGGCCCGCGCGGCTACCGGCCACGCGCGCTCCTGTGAAGGCGACGGGCGGTCCATTGCTCGGCTGCCGCGAGATGGCGTCGGCGTCGGACCGACCGTCCGAGCGACAGTGCATCCAGGGCGCGCCGGTACGTCGGCCGGGAGGCCTCGGGATCGGCTCTTGTGATCGTGCGATGGCGCGGCCAGAGTGGGACGCCATGTCCACCCTCGACCACCTCGAGCGCTCGCCGGCCGGGGAGGCGCTGCGGCGCCTCCGAGAGGTCGAGGTTCGCGTCGCGTCCGATCGCGAGGAGGCGCGGAGGGTGGCCGCTTCGCTCCCCGCCCATCACGACGACGTCGAGGTGCGCGCCGCGCTCGCGAGGCTGACGCTTCGGCTCGCCCGCTTCGGGCCCGCCTCGCCCGACGGCTTCGATCCCGAGCCGGCGCTGCGCCCCCTGTGGGACGCCGCCGCCTGTGCCGCGGACGCCGAACGCGCGGGCGCTTGGTCCGACGCGCGTGTGCTCCGCGCGCTGCGCCATCTTTCGCCGAGCGCGGTCGTGCAGCCAGCGCTGGTCCTGCGGCGTCTGGCGCGTGTGGAGTCCACCCAGGCCGTCCGTGCGCTTCAGTGGGCACGCGAGTCGGTCGCGCTGGCGACGGTGACGTCCGAGCGGGCGCTGCTGGAGCTCGCGCCGTTGGCCGAGCATCACGAGGTGGACGCGCGCGTCGCCTTTGCGGACGCGCTCGCGGAGCCGTGGCTCGCGCTGGCGGACGCGCGAGCATTCGTGCGCAGGGGGCTTCGCGACGAGAGCCCGGACGTCGTGCGCCGGGCGCTGCGGATGGCCGAGGAGGACGACGCGCAGCGAGCGCGCGAGCTCACCGAGGAGCGCGAGCTGCGTGCGGAGGCGGCACTGGCGCTGGCCCGGATCGGAGACGCCGAGGATCTGGCGCGCTCGCTCGACGTGCGGCGCGCGGTCCTGGCTCATCATCGCGCGGGGCGCTTCCCGCGAGACGCGCACATGCCGGAGCTGGTGCAGGCGTACCTCGGCGACGACGGGTGGACGCCGCTGGAGCTGGCGCGCGTGACGTACACCTCCCGCGCCGCGCTGCTGGACGTGCTCGCGGCGGTCCCGGTCGACGATGTGCGCTGGAGGCGTCTGGCCATGCTCTTGGCGCACGTCGAAGGCAGCTCCTCGAGCGGCGAGCGAGGACGCGATCTCCTCGCGACGCGGCTCCGCGCCTCGAAGGACCTCGACGTGGCTCGCGCGTTGCTCACCGCGGCGACCGAGTGTCCGGACTTCGTCGACGAGGAGGCGCTGCTCACGCACCTCGAGGCCCTGCCCGAGCGCACGTTCGACGCGCTGGGCGTGCATGGCACGACGCGCTCGCTCGAACGCGTCACGACCGCCCTGCGGGATCCCGTCGCGTTCGGCGCGGCGCGTCGCGTGGCGCTCGATTGGTGCTGGCTCGTCGCCGAGGATCGCGTCGCGCTCATCGAGGAGCACGGCGCGGAGTCGTGGACGGACGCCCAGCTGGCGCGCGCGTCTGCGCCTCCCACCGAGTGGGTCGAGCGCACCCGGCGCGCCGTGGCCGGCAGCGATCCCGGCGCCGCGTTGCACGCGCTCGTAGGAGTCGGAGCGCCGCTCGCCGAGCTCCATGACGCCTTTCGTGGCGCGGTCCGGGCGGAGACGATCGCGCACGGCGCCCGTCGCCCGAGGGACCCGGACGCGCTGACGCAGGCGGAGAGGGCGCTCCTCCAGCGAGAGCGAGCGCTCGCCCTGGACGGGCGTCGCGTCACGCGCTTCCAGGACGAGGGCGGCGGTCGGCTGATCCGGGCGTTCGCGCTCGCTTGGCTCGCCGACGCGCGCGAGGCCGCGGACGCGCGCGACATGGTGCTGGCGCTCGGGGTGCTCGCCCGGCATCCCCTTCACGCGAGCCAGCTCCGGTACGTCCATCCTCTCTGGCGACACGCCGATCGCGACGTGCAGCGCGCCGCGGTCGAGGCGCTCCTTCGCTGCGAGCACTCGGAGGGCCTGGCGCTCTCGCTGTCGCGCCTCGCCGAGGAGGAGGACGTGCGGCCGCTGCGGCAAGGTCTGCGCGCGATCGAGCACTTCGCGCCGCGATGGGCCGAGCCGCTGGCGATCGCGGCGCTGGGCTCGCCCAACATGAACGTGAAGAAGGCGGCGGCGAGCGCGCTCGCGTCGGTCGGGACCGCGCGCTGCGTGCGCGAGGTGCTGCGCTGGATCGCGGGACACGACAACCCAGGTCTCCGCGAGACCCTGGTCGAGGTGCTGACGAGCGTGGCGGGCGACGCGGCCGACGCGCTGCTCCTCGAGTCGCTCGAGCACGCCCCGCCTCACCACCACGCCAACCTGCTCGCGGTGCTCGACGGTCGGCTCGACGTGCGACAGGTCGCCTGCTTGATGGAGCGTGGCGGGCAGGCCGCGGAGCGGGTGGCGGAGGCGTGCCGCGCCGGCGCGGTCGGTCTCGCGCGCGGGAGCTGGGCCGACGTATTGGCCGAGGTGCACCGCGCCGCGATCCCGGCCCCGGTGGAGCCGACGGCGCTCGACCGTCTGGAGCGCGAGGGCTTCTCGCCTGCGCTCGCGCTCGAGGCGCTCGACGAGGACCCGCCTCAGCTGCGGCAGGCCATCCGTGCGCGGCGCGCGGAGTGGGCGCGGTGGGCCTGTGAGGCGCCCGAGACCCACGCCCGCCGCGCCGCGCACGCGGTGCTCTCGGCGATGGCCGACATCGAGCCTGCGCAGGCGCTGCGCCTCGCCGCGCGCGCCGAGACACCCGTCGAAGCGTGGGTCGCCTCGCGCGCGCTCGTCGCCGCGGCGTCCTCTCCCGAGCACCGCCACGCGGCGATCGGGATCGCGCGTGCGCTCCCGATGCTCGAGCACGAGAGGTGGCACGTGCTCGGCGAGCTCCGCGCGGTTCGGACGCGAGAGGAGCTCGAGAGGGCGCTCGACGCCGCCACAGCCCACGGCGCGATGGGGCAACTCCTGCGGGCGCTCTTCCCCGCGCGGAGTGGGGAGCTGGTGTCCCTGCCTCCGCCCGATCGGCGCGCCCGCGTCCTCGACGCGCACCTCGAGGGGCTCCCTCCACGCCGCCGATACGAAGCGCGGCCGACTCGGAGCATCAAGACCACTCTGCACGACTTCCTGTCGGGGAAGACCGCCCTGCCGCACGATCCGAAGGCGCGCGAGGAGCTCGCCGAGGCGTTGCAGGAGTGGCCCGCGGACGAACGCGAGAGCCGCCGCGCGCTCGGTCTGATCCCGCACCTCCCGTTGCATCGGGTTCGGAGCTGGTTGCCGCGATGGGTGGAGCGAGCCGAGGCCGGCGACGAGGCCGCGCTGCGCCTGGTTGAGGCGGTGCCGAGCGAGGAGGTGCTCGCACACACCGCGTTGAGCGCGGATCAGGTCTCCGCGCTCGTCTCGCGTACGCTCCCGCGCGACGCGCGGTTGGCGCGCACCATGCGGGTCGCTCGCCTCGGGGAGATGGACGTCGCGCCCGCGCCGAAGGAGCCAGACCCCGTCGATCCGCTCGACGAGGTCGCGGGCGCCGACGCGCTGCTCGAGTACGCGCTCGCCGCGCGGGGTCGGGAGGCGTCTCGCGCGATCGGACGGCTCGGAGGGCTCGGCGCGCGCGAGCACCTGCTGCGCCTCGTCGACCACCCGGACTCGAACCCACGAACCGTCGCGCTGCGATGGCTGCGCAAGCTGCTCGATCGCGACGCGTACCTCGCGCTGGCCCTCGAGCGGCTGGGCGAGGAGCGCGACGCCCATCTACGCCGCAGCCTCCTCAGAGGTGTCGCGCATCGTCGTCATCGGCCGTCGTACCCGACGCTCGTGGCGCTCATGCTCGATCGCGACCGGCGGATCGCGCGCGAGGCAGCGGAGGCGGTCCGTCGACTCGGCTCGGCGATCCAGGGCGAGCTCGACCGGGCGATGGCCCACGAACGCCCCGACCGCGCGCGGAAGCTGCGCGCCATCGTGGAGGCGTGGTCATCAGACTGACGGCCGTGCGCCCAGCCTCACGCCGGGTTGACGAGCCTGCCTGGAATGGCAACTCGGCATGTTACCGACCTCTGCATACAATCTGGGCATGAGGGGGTTGATCGCGCTCCTGGTCGCGACGTCGGCGGGCTGCGCCGGAGCCTCCGCGTTCGCGGCATCGGCCGAGCTCGAAGACTGGCCACCCTCCGGCGGGCCCCTCATCGGCGTCGGTGGTGGGCTGGCCTGCGGTCATCTACACGTGCGTGTCCGTACCGAGATCGAGGAGCCGCTTCGGTCTCTCGTGCCGCCCTCGAGCCCCTGCCCGCACGAATCTCCTGCCCTTGTCGCGTTGGGCTCGCCCGAGCGTCAGGAGGACTGGGATCTCCACGCGATGATGAGGGCGTTCGAGCGCGCGAGTCCCAGCCTCTCGGCGTGCGGTACGGGCGAGGTGACGGTTCAGATCCGGCGCTCGTTCGTCTCCGATGCCGCGCGGCGCAGCGCCGACGACATCAACGTTCGGGCGGACCGTCGTTCGACCGCCGCTTGTGTGCTCGAAGTACTGCAAGAGCTGGACGTGTGTCCGCTGCGCAGCGTGACGAGCCTCGACTGGACCGTCCGAGCCCAGCTCTGAGGCGTTGCCCGGCTCTCAGAGCCGCTGCGCCGAGCGTGGATTGACCCAGAGACAGCGCCAGGCTAGCTTCATCCGGTCATCGGGATGAAGAGATGGTATCGCTCGCCGACAGCACCAGCCTGCTGAGCCTGCTCGCGGACGCGACCCGCGTGCGGCTGCTCGCGCTGTTGCACGAGGAGGAGCTGAGCGTGGCGGAGCTGACCAAGGTCACGGAGCTCAGCCAGTCGCGGGTCTCGACGCACCTCGGGAAGCTGCGGGAGGCGGGGCTGGTGACCCAGCGGCCGCAGGGGGCGAGCACGCTCTACCGGGCGCACGCGGCGATGCCGGACGCCGCGCGGCGGCTCTGGGCGCTCGTGAAGGAGCAGGTCTCGGACTCCGTGCTCGAAGCGGATGCAGAGCGCTGCGAGGCGCTGGTGCGGGCGCGCGAGGAGGCCTGGCCGGACGCGGTCGCGGGACAGATGGAGCGGCACTACTCGCCCGGCCGGACCTGGGAGGCGACGGCGCGCGGGTTCCTAGGGCTCGCCACGTTCGGCGAGGTGCTCGACCTCGGGAGCGGCGACGGCACGCTGGCCGCGCTGATCGCGCCGCGCGCCGATGGCGTCACCTGCGTGGACCGGAGCGACAAGGTGCTCGCGGCCGCCAAGCGCAGGCTCGAAGGCGCGCGGGTGGAGTTCGTGCAGGCGGACTTCCACGAGCTGCCCTTCGAGGACGACCGCTTCGACACCGTCATGCTCTTCAACGCGCTGACCTACGCGCACACGCCCGCGCGGGTCCTCGAGCAGGCCGCGCGCGTGCTGAAGCCCGGGGGGCACATCGCCCTCGTCACCCTCGCCGCGCACGACCACGACGCGATCACCCGATCGTATGGACACCTCCGCCCCGGCTTCGCGCCGGACCACCTCGCGCGCCTCCTCCAGGAGGCCGGGTTGCGCGTGACCCGCTGCGAGGTCACGTCCCGCGAGCGACGAAAGCCCTACTTCGAAGTCGTCACCGCCTTCGCACGGAAGCCCTCATGAACGAAAAGTCAGAGCAGCTCATCGATCTCCTCGACCAGCGCATCCTCGTCCTCGACGGCGCGATGGGCACGCTGATCCAGTCGCACGCGCCCGACGAGGGGGCCTATCGCGGCGAGCGGTTCCGCGACCACGACATCGAGCTGAAGAACAACAGCGACGTGCTCGTGCTGACGCAGCCGGAGATGATCCAGTCGATCCACGCGCGCTTCCTCGAGGCGGGCGCCGACATCATCGAGACGAACACCTTCGCCGCGACGAAGGTGGCGCAGGCGGACTTCGCGCTCGAGGGGATCGTGCACGAGCTGAACGTGCGCGGGACGCAGCTCGCGCGGCAGGTGGCGGACGAGTTCACCCGCAAGAACCCGAAGAAGCCGCGCTTCGTCGCGGGCTCGATCGGGCCGATGAACCGCACGCTCTCCATCAGCCCCGACGTCAACGACCCGGGCTATCGCGCGGTCAGCTTCGACGAGGTCCGCGACGCCTACGCCGAGCAGGTGCGCGGGCTGATCGAGGGCGGCGCGGATCTGCTGCTCGTGGAGACCATCTTCGACACGCTCAACGCCAAGGCGGCGCTGATGGCGATCGACCAGGTCGAGCAGGAAGACGGCGTGCGCCTGCCGCTGATGATCTCGGTGACCATCACCGACAAGAGCGGCCGCACGCTGAGCGGGCAGACCGTGGACGCGTTCTGGATCAGCGTCGCGCACGCCAAGCCGCTGAGCGTGGGCATCAACTGCGCGCTCGGCGGGCGGGAGATGCGCCCGTTCCTGAGCGAGCTGGCGAACATCGCCGAGGCGCGCATCAGCGTCTACCCGAACGCCGGGCTGCCCAACGCGTTCGGCGGGTACGACGAGGAGCCCGAGACGACGGCGAGCATCATCCGCGGCTTCGCCGACGAGGGCATGATCAACATCGCGGGCGGCTGCTGCGGCACCCAGCCCGAGCACATCGCGGCCATCGCCAAGGCGGTCGAGGGCGTCCCGGGCCGGAAGGTGCCGAACAAGCCGCACGACTCGCGCTTCAGCGGGCTCGAGCCGCTCGTGATCCGCCCGGACGCGAACTTCCAGATGATCGGCGAGCGCACCAACGTGACCGGCTCGCGCAAGTTCCTCCGGCTCATCAAGTCCGACGACTACGAGGCGGCGCTCAGCGTCGCGCTCGACCAGGTGCGCGGCGGCGCGAACATCCTCGACGTCAACATGGACGAGGGCATGCTCGACTCCGAGGCCGCGATGGAGCGCTTCCTCAAGCTCATCGCGTCGGAGCCCGAGATCTCGCGCATCCCGCTGATGATCGACAGCTCCAAGTGGTCGGTGATCGAGGCGGGCCTCAAGTGCGTCCAGGGCAAGGCCGTCGTCAACTCGATCAGCATGAAGGAGGGCGAGGCCGACTTCATCGAGAAGGCCCGGCTGTGCAGGGCCTACGGCGCGGGCATGGTCGTGATGGCGTTCGACGAGGAGGGCCAGGCCGACACCATCGAGCGCAAGGTCTCCATCTGTCAGCGCGCCTACCGCATCCTGACCGAGACGGTCGGCGTCGACCCGACCGACATCATCTTCGACCCGAACATCTTCGCCATCGCGACGGGGATCGAGGAGCACTCGAAGTACGCGATCGCCTTCATCGAGGCGACGAAGCAGATCAAGGCGACCTGCCCGGGCGCGAAGATCAGCGGCGGTGTCTCGAATCTATCTTTCAGCTTCCGCGGCAACGACGTGGTGCGCGAGGCGATGCACTCGGCCTTCCTGTTCCACGCGATCCGCGCGGGCATGGACATGGGCATCGTCAACGCGGGCCAGCTCGAGGTCTACGAGAACATCGAGCCGAAGCTGCTCGAGCTGGTCGAGGACGTGCTCTTCGATCGGCGCGAGGACGCGACCGAGCGCCTGGTCGAGTACGCCGAGCAGGTGCGCGGCTCGGGCAAGAAGCGCGAGATCGATCTCAGCTGGCGCGAGCAGCCGGTGGCCAAGCGCCTCGAGCACGCGCTCGTGAAGGGCATCGTCGACTACATCGAGGAGGACACCGAGGAGGCGCGGCAGATGTTCGAGCGCCCGCTCGAGGTCATCGAGGGCCCGCTGATGGCGGGCATGAGCGTGGTCGGCGATCTCTTCGGGGCGGGCAAGATGTTCCTGCCGCAGGTGGTCAAGAGCGCGCGCGTGATGAAGAAGGCCGTCGCCTACCTCTTCCCGTTCCTCGAGGCCGAGAAGGAGAAGGCCGGCGCCGAGGCGCAGCAGGGCGCGGGCAAGGTGCTGCTCGCCACCGTGAAGGGCGACGTGCACGACATCGGCAAGAACATCGTCGGCGTGGTGCTCGGCTGCAACAACTACGAGGTCATCGACCTCGGCGTGATGGTCCCGGCCGACAAGATCCTCCAGACCGCGATCGACGAGAAGGTCGACATGGTCGGGCTGAGCGGGCTCATCACGCCGTCGCTCGACGAGATGGTGAACGTGGCCCGCGAGATGAAGCGGCGGGAGATGCACATGCCGCTCCTGATCGGCGGCGCGACCACGAGCCGACAGCACACGGCGGTGAAGATCGCGCCCACCTACGACAGCCCCGTGGTGCACGTGCTCGACGCGTCGCGCGCGGTGAACACGGTCAGCGCGCTCCTCGACGACGCGCAGCGCGAGAAGCTCCAGGCCGAGAACCTGCTCGAGCAGGAGAAGCTGCGGAAGATCCACGCGCGTGGTCCGGTGCGGCCGCTGATCCCCTACGAGAGGGTCAACGCGAACAAGCCGCCGGTCGACTTCTCGGAGGTCGAGGCGCCGCCGTTCCTGGGCCGCAAGATCGTCGACGACGTCACGCTGGCGGAGATCGCCGAGTACATCGACTGGACCTTCTTCTTCACCGCGTGGGAGCTGAAGGGCCGCTTCCCCGACATCCTCGAGCACCCCACGTACGGGCAGGCGGCGACCGAGCTCTACGCGGCCGCGAAGCCGCTGCTGAAGCGCATCATCGACGAGGCCGTGATCGACCCGCGCGGCGTGTACGGCTTCTGGCCGGCCTGGTCGGAGGGCAACGACATCGTGCTCTTCGAGGACGAGGCGCGGACGTCGGAGCTCGCCCGCTACCCGATGCTGCGCCAGCAGCGCGACAAGAAGAGCGACGACCCGCACCTCTGCCTCGCCGACTACGTCGCGCCGAAGGAGAGCGGGCAGATGGACTGGGTCGGCGGCTTCGCGGTCACCTGCGGCGTCGGCGTCGAGAAGCTCGTGCGCGAGTTCGAGGCCGACCACGACGACTACCACGCGATCATGACCAAGGCGCTCGCGGACCGGCTCGCCGAGGCCTTCGCGGAGCTCCTGCACCACCGCGTGCGACGCGCCTGGTACGCCCCCGACGAGGACCTCGACCAGGACGCCCTCCGGTCCGAGAAGTACCGCGGCATCCGCCCCGCGCTCGGCTACCCGGCGTGCCCCGACCACGACGACAAGCCCGCGCTCTTCGACATGCTCGGCGCGCGCGACGTCGGCATGGACCTGACCGAGTCCAACGCGATGGTCCCCGCGGCGAGCGTCAGCGGGCTCTACCTGGCCAACGAGGCCTCTCGCTACTTCTCGGTGGGCCGCATCACGCGCGAGCAGGTCGAGGACTACGCCAAGCGCCGCGGCGACAGCGTGGAGGACGTGGAGCGCAAGCTCGCCGCCCACCTCGGCTACGACCCGACCGAAGCCGGCCGCGGCGCCGCGGCCTGATTCGGCGCGCCGGCTTCGGGGCTCAACGTGACACGATCGCCGCGGGGTCCGCGACGGGGCGCAGGTGCTTGCGCCAGTTGTCGTAGCCGATGGTGACCGCGAGGTAGAGCAGGATCGGCTGGACCAGCCAGGCCCCGAGGGCCGCCATGGCGCCGAGGAGCGTCATGCTGATCCAGGCGGCGAGGGTCCGCCCGCGCGACTCTCCGAGGAAGCGGCTCAGCACGGACTGCAGGATCAGCCCCCCGTCGAAGGGGATCGCCGGGAGGAAGTTGATCGCGGTGAGGATGAGGCTGCAGGCGGCGAACGTCGCGAGCGCCGTCTGCGCGAACGGGTGCCAGGCGTCCGCCGCGCCGCTCGCGAGCAGCGCGTAGCCGATCCCCGCAGAGAGCGCGTTCATCGACGGCCCCGCCAGGGTGCGGAGGATGCCCTCCGCGAAGCCGGGTGGCGCGCCCGTGTAGTCGATGACGCCGGCCCGGGTCAGCACCATCCGCTCGATGCCCTTGCCGAACGCGAGCGCGACGGCCCAGTGACAGGCGAGGTGGAGGCCGGTGCCGACGGCGAACGAGCCGACCACGAGCGCGCCCTCGATCCACGAGCCCGCGGCGAGGCCGGTCGCGAGCATGATGAGGATGCCTTCGACGTTCGTCCGGACGCTGTTGCCGAACAGCTCGACGATCTGGAAGGACCGATCCCCGTACATTCGCCAAGGCTGGACGAGTCGCGCTCCGCGTCAAGCCAACGCGAGCCGTCGCCTGGAGCTCAGCGCCAGGTGAGCTCGGCGACGCAGGTCTCGTCGCCGCGATCGACGCAGGCGACGGGCGTGACGCGCACGTCCTCGAGGCCCATCACGCGGAAGAACGAGCCCACCGTCTCCATCGCCACGCGGCAGAGCAACGGGTGGTGTCCATCCCAGTCGACGGTCCGGGAGATGGCGCGCTTCGCGGCGTCCTCGACGACCATCTCGCGCCGGCCCGTCGAGTGGACCTGACTCCACAGCGTCTGGATGTGCCGCGCGTAGAAGTGCGGCGAGATCAGCTTGCGCACCAGGAAGCGATAGACGCCGTGGCTCACGCGCTCGACGGTGGCGTCGGCGATCTCGCGCGCCAGGGCGTCGCGCTCGGCGGCGCTCTTCCCGTCGGCCATCAGGTCCAGCACGCGATGCACCGCGCTCGCGTCGTACCACTCGGTGGCGAGCACGCCGAGCGCGGGGGCGCTCAGGTCGAAGGCCGGGTCTGGAGCGAGGGCGGCGCGGAGCCGGTCGCGCGCGTCCTGCTCGTGCCGCTCGTCGTACCAGAAGAGCGCCTCGCGGAGCATGGCGCCCTTCATCCTCGCTTTGCCCCGCATCCGCGATGAGGATGCCACGAGAGGCGGCGCGCTCGGGACCAGGTAGGTCACCTCACCCACGAACGGCGGCCGCGTCGCGTTCTGGAGGAAGAGAGCGAGAAGGTGGAGCGATGTCAGCCGCGCGCGCCGAGGAGCGCGTCCGCGTCGCCCGCGTCGAAGCCCAGCGCGTCGGCGACCTCGCGCACACGCTCACGCTCGATCTGATGCACGCCGTGGCTGCGAGCCTCTTCCACCGCGCACACCAGCGCGTCGCGGGTGGCCTCCAGGTTCGCGTCCTGCGCCGCCTCCCGCAGCCACTCGAGCGGCTCCTCGAGCGCCATCTCGGTGAGCACCTCGACGATGAAGCGGTCGACCGTGCCCGGCGGCAGCGCGACGCGCTTGTCGATCAGCTCCACCAGCACCCGCCGCTCCTCACGGTCGAGCTCGCGGTCCGCGAACGCGACGTAGATGCACGCGCCGATGAGCAACCGCAGCGAACCGTCCATGGGAGCAAGAGTAGACCCATCCGCAGGCCGGGGCAGCTCTGCGGCGGGGAGTCCCGAACCGGGTGACACGTCACCGCCTCGACGGCCCGACCGGACTGCAGCACGCTCGCGGCGTGGGCGGCCATCCTCTCAACCTCGCGCTGCGGTTCGCGCTCGAGCTCGCGATGCTGGGCGCGCTGGGCCTCTGGGGCTACCGGAGGGGCGGCGCCTGGGGCTGGGTGCTCGCGGTGGCGCTGCCGCTGACGGCGGCGATCCTCTGGGGCGTCTTCGCGGTGCCCGACGACCCGAGCCGCTCCGGCAAGACGGTCGTCGCGACCCCCGGCGTGTTGCGCTTGCTGCTGGAGCTGTCGCTCTTCGCGGGCGCAGCGCTCGCGCTCTGGCACGTCCGCCACCCCATCCTCGCGGGCTCCCTCGGCGCGACGGTGCTCGTCCACTACGCGCTCTCGTACGACCGCGTCGCCTGGCTCTGGAGCCGCTGATGGGTCGGTACGCGCCCATCGACGCGAGCGCGCCCCCGCTGATCACGCTCGACGACTTCTTCACGCCCGAGGCGTGCGCACGCGTGATCCGCGACGCGGAGGCCCGCGGCTTCGAGGTGGCGTCGATCGCCTACCGGGACGGGACGCGCGTGGACCCCGCGGCGCGGAACAACGCGCGGGTGACGTTCGAAGACGAGTCGTTGCGGACGGAGCTGTTCGAGCGCGCCGCGCCACACCTGCCCTCACTCCACGGAGAGCGCCCCGTCGGGCTGAACGAGCGGCTTCGGGTCTACCGCTACGAGCCCGGGCAGCGCTTCACGACGCACCGGGACGGGTGGGTTCAGCGGCCCGACGGATCGCGCAGTCGGCTGACTTCCATGATTTATCTGTCCGAGGTCGAGGCGGGCGGTGAGACGTGGTTTCCGTCCCTCGACAGAGGCATCACGCCACGGACCGGACGCGCGGTTTTCTTTCAGCATTCGCTGCTCCATGCGTCGAGACCGGTGATTCGCGGTACGAAATATGTGCTCAGGAGCGACGTCTACTACGTGTGATCGTGGCGCACTTCGGGGCGGTTTGCCGCGTCCTCGATACAGGAAAAGGCGAGACGAAGGGCGGCACGGCGTGTGATCATGCAGATGCGAACCCTTACCGGGAGATTCCATGAGCGCCATCCTGACTCTGCCCATCACGTGCGTCCTCTGCGGTCAGCGCCGCATGGAGAGCCTGAGGCCTGCGGACGCGTGGGAGTGCCGTGAGTGTCGCGCCGAGAAGAAGGAGAAGGAGCAGTCTTCGAACTGGAAGGCTGCTGGCTGAAGATCACCGAATGCAGCGCGCCGGGCATCACGTGTACGTGAGCCGACGCTTGCGTGGTTGAGAGCCTGACTCCGGGCGCGGCACGTCGGTTGCCGAGCACGGGTCATGCGAAAGATCGGACTGGGCGCGGCGTGGCTCGTCACGCTGCTCGTGGGGACGCTCTTGCTCTCGGGCTGGCTGGGCTGGCTCGACATGGAGCGGGCGCTCGAGCTGGTGATGGGCACCGTGGCGCTCGGCGGGCTGTGGCTCGTGGTGTGGTTGCCGTGGGACCTCTTCTTCGCGGCGCGCGCGCTCGCCGTCGAGCAGGAGGACGGCGCCGCCCGGGGCATCGAGGTGAGCGACGCCGACCGCGCGGAGGCGAAGAAGCTGGCCCCTCGGCTGCTCGCCCTGTGCCTCGCGCTCCACGTGGGCGCGGCCGGCGGCCTCACGCTCGCGACTTGGCTGACGGATGGCGCCCTCGGCTACTGGTTCGCGGCGTCGTATCTCGCCGCGATCGCGCTGCGGCCGCTCGGCGCGTTTCACCACCACATGCGGGCCCGGCTCGAGGCGCTGCACGCGAGGACGCGCCACCCTCGCGAAGACGTGGTGGAGCTCCGCCACCGCGTGGAGGCCCTCGAGGAGACGACGAAGCGGCTCGAGGAGGTCGATCTCCCGGCGCTCGCGGAGCGGGACGACGCGATCGAAGCGCAGCAGACCGCCGACCGGCACGAGGGGCGCGCGCGGCTGACCGCGGTGGACGCCAAGATGGACGAGGTGTTGCTGGAGCTCGAGCGCTCGATCTCGCGCCTCACGCGGGACCGCGAGCTGCTCCAGGGGATCCGCGCCTTCGTGCGCACGGTGAAAGAGGCGTGAGGTCGACCTCACGAGCCGATCCGTGTCAGCGTGGTCCATGAGCGACGGACGGGACAGGTCGGGGCTCCTCGCCATCACCGCGCTGTCGGCGCCGCTGCTGAACGCCGCCGCGATCGGCGTGCTCGCGTGGGGTACACGGATCGAGGCGCTCATCGAGGCGCGTCCGTTGCTCGTCGCGGCGCCCCTCTCGGCCTGGGTCCTCGGGCTGGTCGCGGCGCGAAGGTCAGCCTGGGCGCCGGGCGCGCGCTTCGCCGCGTTGACCGCGTTCGCGCTGACCATCTACGCGGTGGCCACCTTGTCGGGCGCCGCGAGCGCGGTCTCGCTCTTCGATCGCCCGGCGGCGCTCATCGCGATGCTGAGCGCGGCGGCGACGGTCGCCGCTCTCCGGTAGATGCTGCGCTTCAATACCGCTGCGGCGGATCAGGCCGCGCGGCGAGCCCGGGAGACCCAGCTCTCGCGGGCGTCGAGCCAGTCGAGGAAGCGCTCGTAGGTGCCCTCGCGGAGGCTGCCTTTCACGCTCTCGCGGGCGAGCAGCGCGTCGCTCCATCGCTTGACGCGGGGCAGCCCCTCGTACGCGTCCAGCGAGGGATCGAGCGCGTCCATCCAGGCGAGGCGCTGGAGGCCGGGCGCGGTGGCCGCGTCGACGAGCGAGAGCTCCGCGCCGTAGAAGTAGGGGCCGTCTTCAGGGAGCGCCTCTTCGAGCTTCGTCAGCCGCTCGCGTGCGCCCGCGAAGGCTTCGGAGAGCGACTCGGCGTCGGCCGCGATCTGCATCTTCCAGACGTCGAT
This sequence comes from Sandaracinaceae bacterium, assembly GCA_004213565.1. Taxonomy (GTDB): domain Bacteria; phylum Myxococcota_A; class Polyangia; order Polyangiales; family Sandaracinaceae; genus JAVJQK01. Next base: position 1,366 of record SHBB01000038.1, on the reverse strand, counting down.
GAAGAACGTCGAGGAGAGCTCGATCCACGCGCGACCGCGGGCTCGCTCGAGCGGGTCCTCGGGCAGCATGCGCCCCTCGGTCACCGCGTCGAGGTACTCGTTGATCACCGCCGACTCGAACAGGACCGTCTCGTCGTCGACCACCAGCACGGGCACCTTGCCGAGGGGAGAGAGCGCGAGAAACCAGTCCGGCTTGTTCGACAGGTCGATGTACTCGATGTCGAACGGCACCCCCTTCTCGCGGAGGAGGGTCACGCTGCGCTGCACGTAGGGGCAGCGCTCGAAGCTCACGAGCTTGAAGTGGGGCATCTCGGACAGGACCTGGAGCCGCGCTCTGGCGTTGCCAACCCCTGAGCCGCGCTCCAAGGTGGCTCCGTGGACGAGCCCCGCATCACCGCCGCCGAGCTCTCGGAGCTCCTGCGCGAGACCATCCCGCTGACGCGCCTCCTCGATCTGCGCGTCACCGAGATCGGCTGGGGCACCTGCACGGTGCTGCTGCCCGGCAGCGACACGACCCTGCGCGCGGGCGGCACGGTCTCCGGCCCGGCGCTCTTCGCCATGGCGGACACCGCCCTCTACGGCGCCGTCCTCAGCCGCATCGGTCTCGAGCCGCTCGCGGTGACGAGCGACCTGTCGCTGCGGTTCCTGCGCAAGCCGCCCCCCGACGATCTGCACGGCGTGGGCACGCTGATCCGGCTGGGCCGTCGGCAGGCGGTGGGTGAGGTGCGCCTCTTCGGCGCCGACCCCGACCAGCTCGTGGCCCACGCGACGGGCACGTACTCTCTTCCTCTCTGAGCTCCCATCTTCAAGCGCGGGAGCTCGGGGAGCTCGGGAGCTCGGGGACGATCCTATTCATTCGTCAAACTCCCTCGTACGCGCGGCGCGTCGGCCAGAGAGTCAGCGCGCGGCGCGAACCTCGACGACGCGCAGGTCGCCCATCGCGATCAACGCCATCGCGTCGGTCACCGACATCGGCACGTGGTCGCCGCCGACGCGGTCGACGCCGCCCGTCGGGTCGATCTCCCGGAAGCGCTCGCCGTCGTGGTAGGTGACCCACGCGTGGGCCACCAGCTCGCCCGCCGCAGAGGTGAAGCCCTCGCGCACCTCCGCCGGGATGCCGCGGCGACGGAGCAGCGCGACCGCGAGGCGCGCGTGCTCCGTGCAGTCACCGCGCTCGCGCGCGAGGATGGTGGACGCGTCGAGGTTCTCCGAGGTCAGCTCGTAGCGCAGGTGCGCGTGCACCCAGCTCGAGACGGCCGCCGCGACGTCGGCCGCGGAGGCGTCGGCGGGAGCGAGCGCGCTCGCCGCGCCGACGATCTCCGGCGCGTCCAGCCGGAGCATCGGATCGGCCCGGAGCAGCCGCTCG
>SHBB01000379.1 GCA_004213565.1 Sandaracinaceae bacterium | reverse complement strand
CCCTCGACGCTGGCGTCGAGCGGGTCGAGGACGTCGCGCTCGCCGCGGCAGAGCCACGCGGCGGCGAGGCTCGCGGCGCGCTCGGCGTGATTGTCGACGCGCGGCGGGGGCGGCTCGACGCCCGCGTGGAGCAATTCCCAGCGCAGCCATCCCCCGAAGAGCGCCGGGGCGACCTCGAGGCACCCCCGCGCGATCATGCCGGCCAGGTGCGGCTGCCCGGTCATGCGACGCGCCCGCGCCAGGAGCACGCTGGTCGTGAAGTGCGTGAGCCAGAGCCGCTCCGACTGCGCCATGCGCGCGGCGAGGCGCGCCCGCTTCAACGCCTCCTCGTGGTCCTCGGCGCTCGCCGCCGCCAGCGCCGAGAGCAGCACCGACTCGACCACCAGCGTGGGCTCCGAGAGCGCGCGCGCCTCGTCCTGCAGCGTCGCGGCCATCGCGAACACCGAGCTCGGATCGCCGGCCATGCAACGGCGCTGTCCACGGACGAGCCGCGCGAAGAGCCGCGCGTGCGGGTCGTCCATCGCCTCGAGCCGCGCACCGCAGCGGGCCAGGGTCTCGAGGTCGAGCGTCAGGAACGCGACCCGGGCGCGGAGCCAGAGCGCCCACGCGGAGCCTCGACCCGGCGTCAGCGTGTCCGGGAGCGCGACCGCGGGGTGGTGCGCGTCGCGGCTGGCCAGCCACCGGAGCATCCGGCCGGCCAGCGCCCAGTCGGCGTCGAGGTCGCGCGCGAGCGCGTCGAGGTCGCCCGTCGAAGCCGCGGAGAAGACCTCCGGCGTCTGCCCTGCCATGGCTCGATCCAAACTGCCCTCGAGGTCCGAACGCCGAGGTTACCACCTCACTGCCCTGCGTACGCGGCCCGCTTCTCGGAGTACCCTCCGAACACGACGTGTTCTCAGCCCGGCCACTCTCACTGCTCCTCGGCGCTCTCATCGCCGCATCGGCCTCGGGCTGTGTCGTCCCGGGCGACACCCTCGAAGGCAAGGAGTGCCCGTGCGCCGAGGGCTCGGGCTGGGTGTGCAACCGCCTGACCAGCATCTGCGAGGCGGGGCCCGCCGCCGCGCCTCCGCCCGTGCCCACGACGTGCTGGGTGCGCGCCGAGGGCTGCGACTGGTCCGACCCGACGGCGTTCACCTTCGAGCCCGACGACGGGAGCGGGCTCGGTGACGTGAGCCGCGCGGACAACGTCGGGTTCAGCCCGGACGCGTGCACGCTCTACTACGACGCGTCCCGGGAGCTTCGGCACGCTCGCCGGGCGTCGGCCGACGCGCCGTTCGAAGACCAGGGCGCGCTCCCGGGGCTCGAGCAGGCAGGCACGGAGCAGACGAGCGCGTCGATCACCCCGGACGGACTGCAGCTCTTCTTCGCGCGCGGTCGCGCGGGGGAGTGGGTGGAGGTCGAGCGCGCGACGCGAGCCGACGTCGAGAGCGCGTGGGGGCCGTCGACGCGGGTGGATGGGCTCTCGTTCTCGGGGGTGGACAACTGGGACGGGCTCCTCGCGCCGCATGGGCTCCGCTACTACTGGTCTCCCGCGCGGCCGGGCGGGCAGGACGTCTTCGTGGCGTCGCGCGCCGCGCTGGAGGACGACTTCGACGTCGGGGTCCGCGTCGACGAGCTCTCCGGTCCGGGCAACCAGGCCGAGGTCGCGGTCACCGCCGACGACCGCGTGGTCACCTTCGTGTCCAACGCGCCCGAGCTCGGCGGCGAGCACGCCGTGGTCTACGCCACGCGCGAGCGCTGGGGGGAGCCCTTCGGGCCGATCCGCGCGGTGCCGGGAGAGCTCCTCGCCGAGGCCACCGAGTTCGAGACGACGGTGAGCCCCGACGGCTGCGAGCTGCTGATCCAGCGCGACGGGCGAGTCCTGCGCCTGCTCTACACCTCCCGCTAGAGAACCCCTTTCTGAGCGCCTCTCTCGGCCCACGCGCGCGAAAGGATTAACTCGACGGTGAGCGGGTCGGGGCAGGATGCGGGCATGGCCTCACGTCCGAGTCGTCGTTCCGCTCCGAGCCGCAAGCAGCGCCTTCCGCTCGCGCTCCTCTGCCTCCTCGGCGGGTGTGAGGGCACCCTGGAGGGCGCTCCGACGGCACCGACGGAGCTGGCGCTGGTCACCACCTCCACGAGCGCGAGCTGGGCGCCGACCACGATCGTCAACCGGGGAGAGACGCTCCGCTGGACCGTCTCCGGTGGGGTCACCCTCCCCGAGCAGGTGGCCGACATGCCGACGCTGGACCTGAGCGGAAACACGGGGGCGGCGCGGGTCACCCTCAGCAGCGACGGCGAGCTCGCGGGTCTCGAGGAGATCACGGCCCCGTCGCTCGAGATCACGGAGGCGGAGCTGGGCGCGGCGACCGACCTCGTGAAGATCGACCTCTACGACAACGCGCTCACCACGCTCGACCTGAGCGCGAACGTCGCGCTGGAGACCATCTGGGTACAGGAGAACGCCCTGACGTCTCTGGACCTCTCGCAGAACCCCCAGGCGAGCTTCGTCGCCCTCGACACCAACGCGCTGTCCACCTTCGACGTGAGCGCCAACCCTGCGCTCCTGAGCCTGTGGCTGAACGACAACCGGCTCGCGGGGGCGACCCTCGACGCGATCGTCAACGCGCTGGACGGGCACGGCCTCTCCGACGGGGAGCTGCGCATCGCGGACAACTCCGGGGTGCTCTCGAGCGCCGCGCTCGAGGGCTACGACAGCCTGGTGGCGCGCGGCTGGACGATCGACGTGCCGCGCCCGCTCCCCGGGACCGAGTGCGATCCGGGCTACCACCACGACGGCGCGGGCTGCGTGGACGACGACGAGTGCGCGGCCGGGACCCACGACTGCCACGCGCAGGCGACCTGCACGAACCAGCCCGGCAGCTACGCTTGCACGTGCATGCGCGGCTTCACGGGCGACGGGAGGACCTGCACCGAGGGCTCGCTCCCCGGATTCGAGCTGACCCCGCTGAAGGCCTTCCCGACCGCGCAGGGCGGCGGCTCCAACGCGACGGGGGGCCGCGGCGGGCGCATCCTCCACGTGACCCACCTCGGCGACAGCGGGCCCGGGAGCCTCCGCGAGGCGCTGATGACCGAGGGGCCGCGCATCATCGTCTTCGACGTGTCGGGGCGCATCCACCTCGGCTCGCGGATCTCGCTGCGCACGAGCCGGCTCGGCGACTTCACGGTGGCTGGTCAGACCGCACCCGAGGGCGGGATCACCATCTCCGGGCGGCCGATCGAGCTGTCGAACTCGGGCGGCGACATGCCCGACAACTTCATCTTCCGCTTCATCCGCTTCCGAAACGGCAGCTACACCGGCGAGTCGGACGCGTACGACCACAACGGGGTGATCATTCACGGGGGCGTCGACTTCGTCTTCGACCACTGCTCGTTCTCGTTCTGCGACGACCAGGCGATGTCGATGGCCGCCAAGTGGAACGACCTCCGCAACGTCACGGTGCAGCGCAGCCTGTTTTCGGAGAACGCGACGGGCGTGATCGCGGGGCTCGGCAGCGGGGACCCGACCCGCACCGAAGACATCAGCTTCGTGCGCAACCTCTGGGTGCACCAGTCGCACCGCACCCCGAACATCGGCACCCAGGGCGGCTACACGGGGCGGTTCGATGCGCTCAACAACGTGATGTTCAACTGGCAGAACCGGCTCATCAACGCCAACACCGGCTCGCCGCACCTGAACAACATCGGCAACTACTACCTGCCGGGTGACTACACCTCCACCGCCAACGGCGGGACGGCGAACAAGATCCAGACCGGCAGCGCCGAGTCTCCCCTCGTCTACACCGCGTACAACTACCACCCCGGCTTCTACCCCACGCCCCAGCTCGACGACCGGGACGTGTGGCAGTCCTTCACCGACAACTCCAGCCTGCCGGCCCGCTACTTCACGTCCACGCGATTCCCTCTGTTGCCGAACACGAGCGAGCCGCTGTCCGCGGCGGACGCCTACGAGGACGTGCTCGGCGACGTGGGCGCGAACCGATACGTCGACGACGCGGGGAGCGTGCGGATCTACCAGGACAGCTACGATCTCGAGCGCATCGAGGACGTGCGGAGCCGGACCAGCCGGGACCCGTTCAACAAGTCGTGGACGCAGCCGTCGTTGCCCACCCGGGCGCGGCCGACGGGCTGGGACGGGCGCGTGGACGGCATCCCCGATGCCTTCGTCGAGGCGCACGGGATCACGAGCCGAGACGACGTGATCCTCGAGTGGGTCATCGACGGCCAGCCGTTCACCAACACCGCGGGCTACGACGCGATGGACATGTACCTCGCCTACGCCGCGGGCGACCTCGACGCCCCGAGCGCCCCGTGACTCGCCTTCGGGCTGGTCATCCGCCGCCCTTGGCCGCACAACAGAGAGATGGACGACGAGCCCCTCGAGGACTTCGCGGCGGCGCTCAACGAGAAGCGCGCCGGATTCAACCAGATGATCGGCCTCCGGTTCGTGCGCGCGACGCGCGAGGAGGTGGTGGCCGAGCTCACGGTCGAGCCCTCCCTCCACCAGCCCTACGGGCTCGTGCACGGCGGGGTGTACGCGTCGATGGCGGAGACGGTCGCGTCGGTCGGCGCCGCGCTCCACGCGATGGCCGAGGGCCGGAACACGGTCGGGCTCGACAACTCGACGAGCTTCCTGCGCGCCACCCGAGAGGGCACGCTCACGGCACGCGCCACCCCGCTCGCGACCGGGCGGCGCACCCACGTCTGGGAGGTCGACATCCGGGACGATCAGGCGCGCCTGGTGGCCAAGAGCCGCGTCCGCCTGCTCTGCATCGAAGGCGACGCGCCGCTGGCCGGCGAGCGGGTCACGATGAAGCAGGGCGAGCTGAAGCCGCAGGGATAGGGTCGGCGTTCAGCGCCGCCAGGACCGACGCGACGTCGATCTTGCGGCGGTAGGGGATCACGCGGGCGCCCTCGGGCCAGTCGCTCCGACCGCACGCGCGCTCGCGGTCGACGCAGAGGATCAGCCGCTCGAGCTTCGCGGCGCGCAGACGGCGGAGCTTCGTCTCGAGGTAGCCCTCGGTCCAGAAGCCGACGATCTCGAGCAGCCAGCGCTCCTCGCGGTGGCGATGGGACAGCTCGAAGTCCGGGTAGATGAGGGTGCCGTCGGCGCGCACGGGGCGGGGCTCGCGCACCAGGTCCCAGTCCGGCGCCGACTTGCCGAAGTCGCGGGCGAAGCGCGCCTCGAGCTTGCTGTCGAAGCGCCTCGGCTCTTCGCAGGGGTAGAGCGGGTCGCCGGGTCGGATGACGAGGGTGCGTGGGGCGTCGTCGAGCCGGTAGTCGGCGCGCAGCTCGTAGTCGTCGCACCAGGGCAAGCGGGGGACGAGGCTCCCGAGCGCGCGGCCGTAGACCCGGGTGCGGCGGAACAACGCGTACCGGCCGGACAGCTCGAGCATGGCCCCCGCGCGGAGCGGGCGCGCCTCGCAGAGCAGGCCCCGGAGGCGCGCGTAGCGGACGAGGTCGCGCGCGTTGCCGTGGGCGCGAATGATCACGCGCTGGGATCGGGCGACGAGGCCCTGGACGAGCGCGAGGTTGGTGCGGAGGGCGAGCTGGCCGGGATCGAGGTCGGCGGGGAGCGCGCAGAGGCGGCGCTCGCCGGGCAGGTCGGCGAAGAGGCACTCCATCAAGACCTGCGGCTCGACCTCGTGACGGGCGGCGATCTCCTTCAGCGCCGCCTCGCGAGTCAGGCCCCCAGCCCGTGCGTCGAAGAGCGCCTCTCGGGCGTCGCGCGGACGCACGACGGCTTGCACCCGCCGCTTCATCAGCCGGTCGAGCACGTAGATGGCGCGCTTGCGCTTGTCCGGTGGGCCCTCGACGAGCAGCGGCTCGCGCAGCCGATCGGAGAGCACGCGACGCGGCCGGCCCTCGTGCGCGCGGTAGACGTCGAGCAGCGCGCGCAGCCACGGGTGGTCGTCCTCTCGCAGGTAACGCGGGCGCATGAACGGGCCCTCCTCGGGCCGCGGCAACAGTCCTTCAGGCAGCAAAGCTCTCGCTCCTCCTCATCGCTTGGTAGACCTCGCTCGTCCGACGGGTGATGAGCTCGTAGACGAGGGCGCGCTTGCCAACGGCCGGGCGCAGGACGCGGCCGATGCGCTGGATGTGCTCGCGGGCGCCGCGCGTGCTGCCGACGACGATCGCGACCTCGGCGTCGGGCACGTCGAGCCCCTCGTTCAGCACGCGCGAAGACACGAGCGCCCGCAGCGTCCCGTCGCGGAAGCGCGCCAGCGCCGACTCCCGCTCGCCCTTCGCGATGTCGCAGGTGATGGGCATGATCAGCTCCTCGCGCGCGATGCGGTACGCGGTCTCGTTGTTGGCCGTGAAGACGAGCACGCGCGAGCTGGCGTGCTGCTCGAGCAGGGCGCGCAGCGCGCGGGCCTTCGCGGTGGGATAAGCGAGCAGGCGCCTGGCGCGGCGGATGGCGGCCAGCGCTCGACGGCCGTCGTTCGAGCGACTCGACGCCCTCGCGAAGTCGGGCCAGCTCGCGTTCGGCGCGCCCGCCATGAATGGCCGGTGCACGAGCCGGAAGGTCGCCATGTCTCGCTCGTACGCGGCGCGCTCGGCGTCGGTCAGGTCCAGCGCCAGCTCGAGCCGCTGGTAGCTCGCGAGCCAGGTGCCCGCGAGGTCGTCGACGGAGAGCTGCGTCACGACCGGGCCCACGAGCAGCGGCAGACTCCCCGGGTCCTCGGGCGGCGTGGCCGTCAGCCCGAGGCGGAACGGCGCCACGCTCATCTCGAGCGCCTCGTCGCGCTGCCCGAGGCCGAAGTGATGCGCCTCGTCCACGACCAGCAGGCCGAAGCGATCCCCGAGCTGGTCCATCCGCCGCCAGGCCGACTCGAAGGTGCTCACCGTGACGCGCCGGATCCGCCGCTGGCCGTCGCCGAGCACGCCCACCTCGTCCGGGCAGACGTCGTCCAGCGCGGCGACCCACTGGTGCAGGAGCACGCGCGTCGGAACGAGCACGAGCGCGGGCAGGCCGGTGTGCGCGATCGCCGCGACGCCGACGCGCGTCTTGCCGGCGCCGGTCGGAAGGCACACGAGGCCGCGTCCTTTCGCCAGGCGCCAGGCCTCGAGCGCGCGCGCTTGATAGGGCCGCAGGAGCGGGGCGGGCCACGGTCGGCGGGGGCCGAGCTTCTCCGAGATGGCGTCGGGGCCGCTCCGCAGGGCGCGCCACGCGAAGGCGGGCGCGCGCCAGGCGCGCACACGCGGGTCCCAGACGACGCCGGGCAGGGAGCCGGCGTCCGCGCCGCGCTCGGTGAGCAGGAGGGTCCCTCGGTCGAAGACGATGCGCATGTCGAGAGTACGTTCGCAAGCATCGTTCCGACGTACGGGACCTGACGTTCCTGCGGGATCAGGGTGGCGGGATCCGCCGATCCGCCACCCCTCCGCCGGCGAGCCCGCCACCCCCGGTCTGGGTACAATCGCCGCCATGCCGGTCGCGCAATGTTTCCTCACCCGCTTGCCCGAGACGGACCTGGTCGCGCGCTGGTCGCGTCTCGCGGGCGTCGAGGCGGAGCACATGACGCTGCAGCTCGTGAAGGTCGACGCCCAGCAGGGCCGCCCGTACGAGGCGATGGCGTGGCTGCATCTTCCCTCGCTCTGGTCCGCGGAGGCCGTGGACCGCCTGCAGCTCGGGCTCGCGCGTGCGCTGGCCGAGGCGCTCGACGCGCCCGCGGACCGGGTGATGGTGCTGACGTCGATCGTGGAGTCCGGCCGCGTGGTAGAAGGCGGCGAGGTCTTGCGATTCGAAACCCCGTGAGGTCCCCGTGAGCAGAACGTTCTTCTCGATGTGCCTGGCGCTCTCCCTCCTCGCGTGCGGCGGCAGCGAGCCGCCGCCCACCAGCGACACGGCTGGCGGCGACACGGCTGGCGGCGACACGGCTGCCGCGTCCTGCGAGGGCTACGCCCCGACCGACGGCTGCATGAACGAAGACAACTTCGCCCAGTGTCAGCAGATGGCCGCGCAGTGCCCCGGGCAGGTCCAGGTGATGGAGTCCTGCCCGCTCCAGTTCGGCTGCCCATGACTCGCGCCGTCGCGCCCTGGATGGTGCTGTGGGCCGTGTGGGCCTGCAGCCCGCCAGAGTGCCGCCTCGACGACGACGCCTTCGAGGCGTGCGAACAGCGGTGCGCGGCGGGCGAGGGCCTCGCGTGCGCCCGGCTGGGCGCCGGGATCGAGTCGGGCGTCTTCCCGCTCGAGCAAGGCGAGGCGCGGCACGAGTACGCGCGCGCCTGCCGCCACGCGGGCGACGACGACTGGCTCCGCGTGTTCTGCGCGGACGAGCCGCCTCGCGGAGCGCAGCTCGAGCGCCTCCAGCGCATCTGCGCGGAGGGCGAAGAGCCCGTGGCGTGCTGGGCGATCGCGCGACACGTCTCGGTCTCCATCCCGCTCGAGACGCCGCCGAGCGAGCCGCCCGAGGCGCCGCCGATCATCGTGGACCTGGGCCCGGACACCGTCTCCTTGGACGGGGAGCCGATCACGCTCGAGGCGCTCGCGCGGCGCCGGTGGCCGGCGGACGCGCGCGCCATCATTCGCGCCGAGCGGGAGTCCTCGCACACTCGCTTCCTGGCGGTCATCGACGCGCTCCGGGCGGCCGGGGTGACGCGCTACGCCATCAACGTGAACCCCGACCTGCCACCGTAGGGCTTCTCTCAGTCGAGCACGACGCGCTGGATGAGCAGGCCGGCCTGCAGGCGGGAGCCGAGGCCGAGCTTGCGGAGGAGGCGCGCGACATGGGTCTTGACCGTCTCGGCGGAGAGGCAGAGGTAAGCGGCGATCTCGGCGTTGCTCAGGCCGAGGCCCAGCGCCTGGAGCACGTAGATCTCCGCCGGGGTCAGGCCGTGGCGAGCGCGGAGCGCGGCCAGCTGCACCGCGTCGCGCTCGGTGCGCAGCCGCACCCGCCAGCCGTAGCGCCGCTCGGTCACCTCGACGTAGAGGGTGCGGCCCTCGCGCTCCACCAGGTGGAAGAGGCGCTCGCCTCCGGCGAAGCGCGCGAGCGCGAGCTCACGACGCAGCTCGCTCCATCGCCGCAGCGGACCGTCGATCCGTGACAGGACGTCGTCCGGCGTCAGGCCGAAGCCGGCGAGCTGTGCCTCGACGTCGGCGTCGACATGGCTCGCGCGCCCGTCGACGTCGACCAGCATGGACGCCGCCTCGGGGCGTTCGCCCTCCTCGAGCCGCCCCGCCGCGCGCGTCAGCAGGGGAAGAGTCCGCCTCAGCAGAGACAGCTCGCCGTCCGTGAGCTCCCCGTCGGATTCGCCGCGGGCGAGCATGAACCCGCGCATGCCCGGCGTGAACGGGCGGCTGCCGTCGATCCACGCGCACGTGATGTGCTCGACGCCGTGCTCGCGGTAGAGGACGCGGTAGGCGGGGCTGCGATGGTACGCGCGCCGCGAGACGGCCGCCGTGGCCTGGACGATGCGCGGGCGCGCGGGGAGTCGTGAGGCGGCGAGATGGCTCGCGTCGTTCGCGGGATCGAAGAGCGCGGGCTCGGCGGCGCCGATGGGGACGGCGAGCGAGCCGGCGAGGGTCTCGAAGCGGCCCTGCGCGTCGTAGCGGTAGAGCAGGCTGCCCACGTTGGCGACGCGGCGCTGCATGACCTCGAAGGCGTCGCGCAGCAGCGCCTCCGGCGACTCGGCGGCGCGCGCCACCGCGTCGAGCGCGTCTTCGAGCGACCCCGGGTCCTCCGCGACGTTCACGGCAACATTCTAGCCGGCTTGATCTTGAATCTTCAAGCCATGGTGCCCCATCATGAGACAGTCAAACGAGTCACGTCACCGCCTTCACTTCTCCAAGTGACCCGACCTTCAACCAGCAAGCCGAGACAGAGATGGCCAA
>SHBB01000378.1 GCA_004213565.1 Sandaracinaceae bacterium | reverse complement strand
TCGGCGAGGCGCCGGTCCTCCCCGTGCTCCAGGCCCCGGCGGCCGCCCCGCGAAAGAAGGCGGTCGGCGCGGGCCGCACGATCCTCTACGCCGTGGCCGCGTCGCTCCTCCTGGGCGCGTTCGGCGGCGCCGCCGCGGCGATGTTCGCGATGTGGCCGGCGCTCATGGAGGACGAGCCCGAGCCGGAGCCCGCGCCGGCTGCGGTGGAAGAGGCGGAGCCCCCGCCCGCGCGCCGCGGCCGCCGCGCTCGGGTCGAACCCGTCGAAGAACCGATCGAAGAACCGGTCGAAGAGCCCGCCCTCGAGGCGCCCGTCGTGGTGGAGGCGGAGCCCGAGCCCGCGCGCCCCGCCCGCGCGCCCTCGGCCGAGGAGCTGCTCGCGGCCGCCAACCGGGCTCGGCGCGAGCACCGCTACCCCGTCGCGGTTCGCCTCTACCGTCGCTTGCAGAGCGCGCACCCTCGCTCGCGGGAGGCCGCGCTGTCGCACGTCACCCTCGGCCGCCTCCTGCTCGACGGCACGCACGACCCGCGCGGCGCGCTGCGCGAGTTCGACCGCTACCTCGCGCAGGGGCGTCACCGCGTGCTCGACGAGGAGGCCCGCGTCGGACGCGCCCTGGCCCTGATGCGCCTCGGGCGCCGGACCGAGGAGCAGCGCGCGTGGCGGGAGCTCCTCGCCCACCACCCGGACACCCTGCACGCCGAGCGCGCGCGCAGCCGCACCGGCGACTGACGCCGCGATCCTCCGCTCCGTCGTATGATGAGCGCGTGAGAGGGTTCGCGCTGGCTTCGGTGCTGCTGTCCGCGCTGGTGGTCGCGGCGCCCGCGCGCGCGCAGGACGACGCGCAGGCGGTGGATCTCGTGTTCGTCGGCGACGCGACCGACGCGAGCGGGCTCGCCGTGGTGCTCACGGAGCTGCTCGACCGGGTCGAGGTGGAGCTGCGCCGAGGCGCCATCCGCGCCGCGCTCGATCCACGCGAGGTGCTCACGCCGGACGAGACGGCGCCGCCCGCGATCGCGCGCGTCTGGATCGACGCGAGCGGACCGCGCACGACGATCTATCTGGTGGACGAGGAGTGGGAGCGAATCCTCGTCCGACACGTGCCGCTCGAGGCCGGCTTCGACGAGGTCGGGCGCGAGCAGGTCGCGCACATCGTGTACGCCGCGGTCGAGGCGCTGATGGCCGGCGCGCGCATCGGGCTGACGCGCGCCGAGGCCCGCGAGGAGCTCGGCGTCCCGGAGCCGCCGCCCGCGCCGGAGCCGCCCGCCCCGGTCGAAGAAGCCGAGCCCGCGCCCCCCTCCATCGAGGTCCCCTCCGAGCTCTCCGGGGACGCGTCATTCGGCTACCTCGGGCAGCTCTTCGCGGACGGCCCCACCCTGCGCCACGCCGTCTCGCTCCAGGGCAGCCTCCTGCTCGGGCGCGCCTCGCCCCGGCTCGCGCTCTCGCTCGGCGTCGACTTCTTCCCCGACAGCGGTCACGAGGGCGCGGGCGTGCGCATCGCGCTTCGATCGTGGGTCCTCCGCTTCGAGGCCGGCGTGGACTTCGCGCTCTCCGAGAGCACGAGCCTGCGCGCCACGGGCGGGCTGGGCCTGGACGCGACCAGCGTGGAGCCGGGCGACGCGCGCGACGCGCCGGTCCGCCTCTCGGAGGCCTTCGACGCGGTGGGCCCGCTGCTCATCTTGCGCGGCGGCGTGCATCAGCGGCTCTGGGAGCTCATCGGCGTCAGCGCGGGCGTGCTCTTCGACATCGATCTCCTGGACGCCCGCTACGTCGTCGCGAGCGACGCGGGCGACCAGCCGGTGGTGGACCCGTGGATCCTCCGCCCGGCGATCTGGGTCGCGCTCGAGGGCAGGTACCGGTAACTGTCCGTCATGGCTCGACGATGGATCGGCAAGGCGTTCATGGAGACCGCGAAGCTCCGGCGGCGCATGCGCGGGCCGGTGCGGGACGCGTGGTCGATCGAGATGGAGGCGTGGATGCGCCTCATGCACCACTACGGGAAGCGCTCGACGCTCCTGCCGCTCGGGCTGCAACGACGGGCGCTGCACGCGCTCTCGAAGCCGCCCGCGGCGAACGCGTCGGTGACCGTCACGGCGGCCGACGCCGACGGCGTGCCCTGCGCCTGGTTCCGTCCCCGCGGCGCCGACCCCGACCGCGTGCTCGTGTACCTGCACGGCGGGGGTTACTCGATCGGCTCCATCGCGACCCACCGCGAGTACATCGCCAAGCTCGCGCGCCGGGCGAAGGTGCAGGCGTTCGCCGTCGACTACCGGCTCGCCCCCGAGCACCCGTTCCCGGCCCAGCTCGACGACGCGCGCCGCGTGTGGGGCTACCTGCTCGACGCCGGGGTCGACGCCAGCCGCACGGTCATCGCGGGCGAGTCGGCCGGCGGCGGGCTCACCATGAGCACCCTGCTCGCGCTGCGCGACGCCGGAGATCCGCTCCCCGCCGCGGCCGCCGTCCTGTCGCCGTGGGTCGACCTGACCATGACCTCCCCCTCCATCCGGGAGAACGAGCGCTACGACTACGTGCACGCGCGCGTCCTCGAGGTCTACGCGAAGCGCTTCGCCCGGGACGTGCGACGCGACCACCCGCTCGTCTCGCCGCTCTTCGCGGATCTCGAGGGCCTGCCGCCGCTGCTGGTCCAGGCGGGCGCGCTCGAGACCCTGCGCGACGACGCCATCTCCCTGAGCCGCCGCGCGCGCGAGGCCGGCGTCGACGTGGAGCTCAGCGTCTACGACGACATGGTGCACGCGTTCATGCTGTTCGCCGGCGTGCCGGACGCGCAGCGGGCGACGGACGAGATCGTGCGCTTCGTGCAGCGCCACACGTCGAGCGACTGAGCGCTACTCGCCGGTCTTGCGCTGGTTGAGCAGCCGGCCGAGCGCCGCGTACCCGCTGAGCGAGCCGAGGCCCATGCCGGAGTCCGGCTTGCCCGACTCCTTCGGCTTCTCGCCGAGCATCACCGCGCGGAGCCGCCCCTCCGAGTGCAGCTGCACCACGTGCGTGAAGCCGCCGATGTAGTTGCCGCCGACGAGCACGAGCGGGAAGGCCAGCGCGCCGTGTCGACGGCTGATGGCCTCCTGCTCGTGCCGCTCCTTGACCTCGACGGACTCGAAGGGGACCCCGTTCTCGACGAGGATCTCTTCGACCTGCTCGCAGAACATGCAGCCCGGGCGTCGGTAGACGACGACCTCAGCCACTCCTCATCCCTCCAGCGGAACTTGTGATGTCTCCGCCAGGCGCGTCATCAGGTTGTAGAACGAGATGGTCATCATCAGCTCGACCACGCCGGCCTCACCGAACATCTCTCGCGCCTGGGCCACGGTGTCCTTCTCCGCGCCCACGCGACCGGTCATCTCGTCGGTCATGCGGATGACGATCTTCTCTTCGGCCGAGAAGACGTCGTCGGGGATGTCCTTCTGGGCGACCCCCTCCATCTTGTCGGAGTCGAGCCCGAGCTGCTCGCCCTTCGGCACGTGGATGCTCCGACAGTAGGCGCAGCCGTTGAGCTCCGCGGTCCGGAGCACGGCGAGCTGCTTGAGCCGCATGGGCACCGTGTACTCCTGGGCGACCGCGCCCGCGAGCCCGAGGAAGGGCCCCAGGAGGTCCTTGCAGTTCGCGATGACGCGCGCGAGGTGGGGCACGCCTCCCATCGCCTGCTGACACATCTCGTAGATCTGCTTCAGGTCCTCGTCGGCCTGCTCATCGGTCACGAGGGAGAGCGTCGGATTTCGTTCCACGTCGATTCGTTCCTTCCACGCGCTGTCCCCCCGCACCAGTGTTCATCGTAGGGCGCGGGGGGACAGTGATTCAAGCGTTCGTTCTACAGCCGCTGCAAGAAGGTCAACAGGTGACGCTGACGCGAGGCGGGGAGGCTCGCGAAGCGGTCACGCGCGTTCTGCGCCTCGCCGCCGTGGGCGAGGATCGCCTCCTCGACGCTGGCCGTCCGGCCGTCGTGGAGCAGGGCGTTCTTGAAGCGCAGACCCCAGAGCGGGGTGGTCCGCCAGCGACGTCCGTCCGCCCGCCCCATGACCCGGCCGATGGTCGTGCCGCCGTCGTCGGCCAGCAGGTCGCCCATGTCGTGGGTGAGGAGATCGGAGTAGAGGTGCACGTCCTGGTTCTCGAGCTGCGGGACCCGCACGAAGCCCGAGTCGGTCCGGAGCCGGTAGACCGGCGCCGTGCGCAGCGTCGGGGTGTGGCAGTTGGCGCAGCCGATGCGCTCGAAGAGCACCTCACCCGCGCGCGCCTGGCCCTGGATGGGGAGCCGCGGCGGCGGCGCGACCAGCGCCTGGAAGTGGTAGAGGGCGAGCGAGTCCTCCTCGTCGTCGTCGTTCGGGATGGAGTCGGCGACGTCACACCCGGCCGGGAGCTCGTGGCCGAAGCGGAGGCCCGACGCGGTGAACTCCTGAGGGAAGAACGGGTTGGTGATGCCGAGCTCGAGGTTGAAGGGCTCGGCCGTGAACTGCGCGATGGTCGCCGTCTGCGACTTCCAGCCGAAGCGGCCCACGCGGACCTGGCCGCGGACGTGGAGCTGCGGGTCGGCGGCCGTCGGGCCCGCCGCGCGGGCCTGCATCTCCCGGCCCCAGTTCGCGACGCCGTTGACGCCGTCGCGGCCGATGGCCTGGTTGCGCAGGATCTCCTGGTCGGGGATGGCGTCGATGAGGCCGAAGCCCCAGACGGCGGGCGTGTGGCGGCGTGAGATCACGTTCGCCTGCGCCGGGACCGTCTCGCCCGTCAGCGTGCAGCCCGGGGCCACGTCGCTGATGTCGCGGTGCTGGATGATCGGCCCGCCCAGGTCCCGCAGCGGGTCGTAGTAGCCCTGGTTGTCGTAGCCGAAGTGCGTGACGTCGAACTCGGAGCCGACGCCGTTCGGGTCGGGACCGCCGGCCGCGCCGCTGAGCCCGCCGTGGCAGGTCTGGCAGGCGCGCTCGTTGTAGATGGGCCCGAGCCCCTCCGCGACCGTGTACTCGTGGAAGAACGCGTCGCGCCCCTCGTCGAACAAGTCCTGCAGATCCGAGCTGAGGCCCGGGAGGGCGTCGCCCGCGGCGTGTCGGTCACCGCGGTGACGCGCGCCGCCGTCGGCTTCGACCGGGTCGCTCACGTCGGGCGTCGAGAGAGCGACGGCCACACCGAGCGCGAGCAGGGGGATGGAGGCGAACCGGACAAACTTCGTGAACTTCGTCATGGCTCAGCTCCCACTTCCGCAGAGGTGGCGGCGCGAGGGCGGCCACGGGTCCAGCTGTTCGGTGACGCCCGAGATCGGCGTGATGGTGCCGAAGTTCCGGAAGTCGAGGCCGAAGCCCTGAGGCACCACGCTCGGGTACATGTTGCCCCAGGTGATGAACGTGTTGTCGCGGTAGGCGAGCTCCGGCGGCTTCGGGTAGGGCTCCGCGCTCATCGCGATGCCGATGCCCTCGCCGTTCCAGATCGACTCCAGGAAGTAGTCGAAGCTCATGAACATGTCGTCGGGGAGGCGGGTCTGCGTCCAGTAGTTCGTCAGCGCGTCGGGCTCGCAGATGTCGAACGGGTGGATGGTGTTGACCACGCCCGGGCTGCCCGCCGCGTCCTCCATGCGGTCGAACTGCAGGGTGAAGTGCAGGTGGCCGGTGCCGTCCGGGTTGCCCTCGAAGATCGGCGAGCAGATCATGCGGATGGCCGGCGCGGGCGCCGTGAAGTAGGTGCCCTCGGCCGGGAACGGGCGCGCGCCGTGGGGCGCGAAGTCGAAGCGCGTCCCCAGGAACTGCAGCGTCGTCGCGTCGTAGTAGAGCGTCTCGTGGTAGCGGCCGAAGACCGTGCCCATCAGCCACATCTGCCAGCGCGCGTCCTCGACTCGCATGAACTGCGGGTTGAAGTCGGTGCTGTCGTCGAAGTCCTTCTCGTAGGTGGGGCGGTAGGGCAGCCCGACGAAGTCCGCGTAGACGTCGACCGTGTTGCGAGCGCGCGAGTAGACGATGCGCACCGTGGCGGACCCATCGATCTGCGACTGCTCCTGGATGCAGAGCTCACCCGGCAGGCAGAAATTGAGCGTGAGGGGGATGGTGAACTCCCCCTCGTCCGGATCCGCGTAGGTGTAACGGCCTTCGATGTCGGAGACGCCGTTGGCGATCTCCGGCGGCGTGACCAGTGGCTCGGCCCGGACCCCCACATCACCGCTTTCCTGCGCGCAGCCCGCGGCTACGCACAAGGAAGCGATGAGCACGGCGCGGCCGAACCTCGCTCGAGGTCGGTCTACTCGTCGTCGCATTCGTGCTCCTCCCGCTCCTGTTTGCACTTCACCACCCTGGGGGATCACACGCGGTGCGTGAATCACCCCGAGGGGTTGTAGGAGGGTGTGTGTTTTTCACCGCAGCGGGCGCGCGTCTGCTAGGCTCGGTGATGGGCGCGGGGGACAGCATCGAGCGAGGCACACGGATCGTGTCCGTCAGTCACGTCGGCAGTTTCCTCATCGCAGATCCCGAACCCTCGACGGCCGAGATCCTGGCGTCGCTGTGTCGAAAGATCCGCAAGGCACGCACGATCACCACGCGTAAGGAGACGCTGGAGGTGATCGCGGGCGACGCGCGCCTGACCGGCCTGATCATGGAGGAGGACCTCCCGGACGGGCCCGGCACGCAGATCCTCAAGGAGGTCCGCGGCACGCGCCCGATGTTACCGGTGCTCGTGCTGACCGCGAACACCGCGCCGGAGGTCATCAACCGCGCGCACCGCTACCGGGCCGAGTTCCACGCCAAGCCCACCCGGCGCCGCTCCTTGCTCGGGTTCTTGCGCCGCGCGGTGGCCTTCGAGCGCGTCCCCGACCAGCGCGTGTCGTGGCTGCTCGAGGAGACCGTCATCCGCTACAAGCTCTCCCCGCGCGAGACCGACGTGCTCGCGGCGGCCATCGCGGGCACCTCCCGCAAGGACCTGAGCGACCAGCTCGGCACCTCCGAGAACACCATCAAGTCGGTCGTGAAGGGCGCGCTCCGCAAGCTCCCCCACGGGAGCCTCGACGACGCGGGGCGCGAGATCCTGCGCCAGGCGCTCGACGGCAGCCACGCCACCACCCTCCAGGATCTCTACGAGCTGCGCGAGACGCCCATGATCCCCGGGCCGCCGACCATCCGGCCGCCGGGCACGCAGGAAGAGGAAGAGTGACCGACATCGACTGGAGCGAGGTCCGGGCCGGGTTCGCCGCCCTCTCCGACAAGACCTTCCTGGACGCGGCCTGCGTGAGCGTCGCGCCGAAGCGGGCCACCGACGCGCTCGCCCGCTTCGCGGAGCTGACCGCGACCTGCCCCTTCCGCTCCGCCACCGAGGCGCACATCGCGATGGACGAGGCCCGCGCCGCGGTGCGCCCCCTCGCCGCGCGCATGCTCGGCGCGAAGCCCGAGGAGATCGCCATCGTCGAGAGCACGACGGAGGGGCTGAGCACCCTCGCCCGCGCCCTCGACTGGAAGGACGGAGATCGGGTCGCGCTCAGCTCCCTCGAGTTCCTCCAGGTCGCCATGCCGTGGGCGCAGCTCGAGGGCGTCGCGCTCGACCCCATCGCGCACGAGGGTGGCACCTTCTCGGTGGACGACGTCGCGCGCGCGATCGGGCCGCGCACCCGGATGGTCGCCATCAGCTCCGTGCAGTGGAGCCACGGCTTCCGCTGCGACCTCGACGCCATCGCGTCCCTCTGCCGCGAGCGCGGGGTGTGGCTCGTGGTCGACGCCGTGCAGCAGCTCGGCGCGTTCCCCATCGACGTCTCGCGCACGCCCGTCGACGTGGTGATCGCGGGCGGCCACAAGTGGC
The DNA here is from genome assembly GCA_004213565.1 of Sandaracinaceae bacterium. Lineage (GTDB taxonomy): Bacteria > Myxococcota_A > Polyangia > Polyangiales > Sandaracinaceae > JAVJQK01. Next base: position 2,073 of record SHBB01000378.1, on the reverse strand, counting down.
TCAACTCTCCCTTCGGCGCCGGCGTCATGTACGTGCGCGGCGAGCGACTCGCCGAGCTGAAGATGCCCATCGGCGGCTACCTCAGCCTCGAGCCCCCGGCCGGCGGCTGGGGCACGTACTTCCAGACGCCGTCGATCACGCCGTTCCGGGAGTACCGGCTCGTCGACGAGGCGCGCGCGCTCGAGACGGGCGGCACCGCCAACTACCCGGGCGCGGTCGCGCTCGCGGCGTCCATGGAGCTGGTGCTCGAGCTCGGCCAGGACCGGATCGCGTCGCGCATCGAGGGGCTCGCCTCCCGCGCGATCGAGGGCCTGCGGGCGAGCGGCGCCCGCGTGGTCACCCCGACGGATCCCGCCCGGCGCGCGGGCATCGTCACCTTCGACCTCGGCTCACCGGCCGCCAACGAGGCGTGCATGAACGCGCTCCTCGACGCGTCGGTGCTGGTGTCCGTGCGCTACACCGACCACGTCGGCGGCGTGCGGGTCTCCTGCCACTACTTCGACGACGAGTCCGACGTGGACCGGCTACTTGACGTCGTCGCGGCTCATCGCGGCGGCTGAGTACTGCGCCTCGTGCACCGAGCTGACCGGCCTCGCGCGCAGGTGCGCCGGGAGCGGGTCGAGCAGGTGCCAGAGCCGCAGGTACGCGCTCCGCGCCGCGACGTCGCGCTGATCGATCGCGTCGAGGTGGGACCGGACCCTCTTGGCGAGCCGTCGCGGGACCGTCGGGTGCGCGCGCTGTGGGGGCGTGCACCAGCGGAGATCCTCGGCCACCGCGAGGGTGAGCGCGTCGGCCAGCGCGCCGTAGGCCGCGCGGTGATAGCGCCGGGTGACGCCCTCGGAGCCGGCGGACAGCACGTCGTCGAGCGCCTCCGCGCAGAGCGTCGCCACGCTCATGCCCTGGGCGTGCACCGGGTTCAGCGCGCAGAGCGCGTCGCCCACCACGAGCAGCCGCTCCGGCCACGCCTCGTGCACCTCCACGTGCCGATAGCGCGTCTCGGTGTCGCGGTGGCACCAGACGGGCGAGAAGGGATCGGCGCGCTCGAGCGCCTCCCAGAGCGGCGGCAGCGAGCGGGCGAACGCCTCGAAGCCGCCCGGGTCCCGCGGCGGCGCGTCGGTCGCGGTCCCGACGAGCGTCACGTAGTCCCAGTCGCTCTCGGTCGGGTAAACGATCACCCCGCGCGTCACGTCGGGGGGCGAGGTCACCCCGAGCAGCGCCGACCAGTCCTTGGCGAGCCCGCGATAGTGCCGGGTCGCGTAGGCGCGCCCGGAGACCACGCGCGTGGTGAGCGGCTCGGCCACGCCGCGCGGCGCGAGCCAGCGGAGCAGCGGCGAGCTCCGACCCATCGCGTCGAGCACCCAGTGCGCGGGCAGCGGCCCTCGCTGCGAGTCGACCCCGGCCACGCCCCCGTTCGCGTCGAAGAGCAGCCCCCGGGCGCGCGTCCCCGCCTCGAGCCGCACCTCCCCGCGCTCCAGCAAGCTCTCGCGCATCGCGTGCTCGAGCCGGTCGCGGCTGCACGCGAGCGAGCTGACCCCGACCTCCTCGCGCGGGAGCCAGCCGCGGTCGTACACCGCGAAGTCTCGCCCCCAGTCCACCCGGTGCACGCCCAGCCGCGCCAGCGAAGGCACGAGCTCCGGGAAGAGCCGCTCGAGGACCTCGCAGCCGCGCGCGAGCAGCCCGTGGGCGTGTCGAGCCTGCGGAGTCCCCGCCCGCGGGCCTGGCTCGAGGGTCAAGAGATCCCGCTCCACCAGCGTCACGCGCAGGCCGCGGGCGGCGAGCACCCGCGCCGCGCAGAGCCCGGAGAAGCCCGCGCCCAGGACGATCGCGTGCTCGCCGGGCCGCATCCGAACAGCCTCACGCGCGAGACGTCTTCACGGAATCACCCCGAGGGGTGGCTCCCAAATGGTGACGTCAGAGACCCGCGGCGGGACGCGCCGTGGCGGAGCGCCCCGCCGTGTCATCCGATCCGCGTGGAGCGGCGCGGAACGCGCGCCCCGGGGCGCGGCACGCCCTGTGCGCTGACGGAAGGGGTGACCTCCACATCCCCCACTCAGCCGACCGGTCAGCCTCCCA
>SHBB01000377.1 GCA_004213565.1 Sandaracinaceae bacterium | reverse complement strand
GAGCTGGCGATGCTCGGCGCCAAGCGCGAGGGCTACGAGAGCCACTGGATCAAGCGGTACGTCGAGGGCTGCGAAGGCACCGGGCAGTGCCTCCAGGGCTGCAAGAAGCTGCGCAAGCAGAGCACCAACCTCAACTACGTGCCCGAGGTGCTCGAGCGCGGTGGACACGTGGTCAGCGCCGCGCCCGTGGAGCGCGTGAAGTTCGAAGGGCGGCGCGCGGTCGCGGTCGAGGGACGCTTCTCGCACCCGCGCGAGCGACGACCGGGCGGGCGCTTCACCGTCCGCGCGCGCAAGGCGGTGGTCATCGCCGCGAGCGCCACCCACAGCCCGGTGCTCCTCATGCGCTCCGGCGTGAAGAGCCGCGCGCTCGGCCAGGAGTTCCGCGCGCATCCGGGCACCGGGGTCTTCGGCGTCTACGACGAGCCGGTCGACATGAACATCGGCGCGACGCAGGGCTGGGCCTCCACCGCGTTTCGCGAGGAGCCCGGGCTGAAGCTCGAGACGCTGAGCATCCCGATGGAGATGGTCGCGAGCCGGCTCTCGGGCGGCGGCGTCGCGCTGATGGAGCGCCTGCGCGACTACCGACACATCTGCATGTGGGTCCAGGCGTGCCGGGCCGAGTCCAAGGGGACCGTCAAGAGAGGCTTCGGAGGCCGCCCGTCCATCAAGTACGGGCTCGACCGCGCGGACATGCTGCGGTTCCGCGAGGGCATGTACCTCGTCGCCAAGACGCACGTCGCGGCGGGCGCCAAGAAGCTGATCCCCGGGATCCACGGCATGCCCTACGAGCTGAGCCCCAACCAGGTCGATCTCCTCAAGGAGGCGCCGCTCGATCCCCGCGCCTACATCGCCATCCTCAGCCACCTCTTCGGCGGCTGCGTGATGGGCACCGACCCGGCCACGTCGGTCGTCGACGGCAGCGGGCGCGTGCACGGCTATGAGGGGCTCGTCGTGGCCGACGCGTCGGTGATCCCGACCAACCTCGGGGTGAACCCGCAGCACACGATCATGGGCTTGGCGATGACCTTCGCCGACGATCTCCTCGCGGCCTGAGGGCTCGCCTCAACGGAAGGCGCCCTGCGCGCCCGACCCCTTCGAGATCGGGGCGAGCAAGGTCACCGCCGCCTCCGCCTGCAGCTCGGTGGGGGGCGCGCGCCACCCGAGCGCGACCGCGTCGCCCTCCCCGCGCAGCACGGCCCGGCCCACGCGCCCGAGGTGATGGGCGAAGGACGGGTCGACGACGCCCTCCGGGAGCTCGCCGTCGAGGCTTCCGTCCGCCGCGATCTCCACCTGGAACCGCGGCACTGCGTGGCGCGTCTCCACGATTGCAAACGTCGCTGCGGCCCCGTCCACGCGGCGCACGCGGAGGCTCACCTCGGCCTGCCCGCGTCGCACCCGCACCCGCGGGCCCCGCGCGTCCCGGGGCTCCCAGCGGGCGCCGTCGAGGCGCGCGAGGTCGCGGAGGTGGTCGGCCCCGTGCCGGGCGAGCGTGGCCACGAGGCGCATCGCGCGCTCGAGCACGTCGACCCGCCGCTCGGTCCCGTCCCAGCGCAGGCGCACGCGCGCCCCATCGCCTTCGAGATCCACCCCGTGCGGCATGCCGTCGAGGAGGGCGCGCGCCTGCGGCGAGAGGGCCACGCCGAGCGCGTCGGGATCGACGCTCTCGAGGTGCGCGGGCGGCTCGGGAAGCGACTGCTCCCCGTCCTCGTGGGGATGCCGCCCGCGCGGATGGGCTTCGAACGTCGGCCCCGCCCCGAGGAGATAGCGCGCGCGCGCCTCCGTGTAGGAGCCCAGCCCCGGGCCCGGCGCGGTCGCGGGCACGGTCGCGCGCGCGGACACCTCGACGTCCTCGAGCGTCGCCACCAGGTGCAGGCGGCGCGGCGCCAGGGCGCCGCTCGCGTCCACGTCGAGCCGCCCTCCGAGGCGCTCCGCGGCCTCGCGCCAGCGCGCCTCGATCTCGTCCTGCCAGGTCGTCGCCTTCGCCTTCTGACTCAGCCCCGCGAGCGCGGTCCCGCCGAGGAGCGCGCCGACGGCGAGCGAGATGACGATCCACTCCAGTCCCACCACGGAGGTCTGGCGCCTCCGGGCCCGAAGGGCAACGGCCGGAGCGCGCGCGCGGCGCCCTGCTACAGTCCCGGCGCATGCGCTCGCTCGGCTACGTCGGCCGCTTCCTGGCGATCTTCGCCGTCGGCGCCTTCGCGCTCCTGCGCTACGGCGTCGGTCGGCTCGGTACGCTCCTATTGGGGGACCCGGAGCGACGGCGCACCGCCGTCTCACACCTGCAGGGGCGGATCCTCCGAGGCGCGCTGAGCACGCTCGGCGCGACCTTCATCAAGCTGGGTCAGGTCATGAGCACGCGGCCGGATCTGTTCGAGCCCGGGCTGATCGAAGAGCTGTCCCAGCTCCAGGACCGCCTGCCCGCGTTTGGCCGGGCGCGCGCGCAGATCGAGGCCGGGCTGGAGCGCCCCATCGACCAGGACTTCGCGGAGCTGGACGACGCGCCGGTCGCCGCGGCGAGCGTGGCGCAGGTGCACCGGGGTCGGCTGAAGGACGGAACCGAGGTCGCGGTGAAGGTCCTCCGGCCCGACGTGCGCGAGAAGAGCGAGCGCGACGGCCGCATCCTGCTCGCCCTCGCGCGCCTCGCGATGAAGCTGCACCCGCACGCGCGGCACGCGAACCTCGCCGGGCACCTCGAGCACTTCGTCGACGGCGTGCTCGCCCAGACGGACCTGCGCATCGAGGCGAAGAACTATCGACGCTTCCGCGAGAACTTCGAGCGCGTCGACCACATCACGTTCCCCGAGGTCTACGACGACCTGAGCGGCGAGACGGTGATGACGATGGACTTCGTGCGCGGCAAGAAGGTCGACGCGCTCGAAGCGGGGGAGCACCCCGAGACGGCCGCGCGCCTACGCCGCGCCTTCCTCAAGATGCTCTTCGAGGACGGCTTCCTGCACGCTGACTTGCACCCCGGAAACCTGCTCGTCCAGGCGGACGGCCGGGTCGCCATCTTCGACGTGGGCCTGAGCAAGCAGCTCGACGACGCGCTGCTCGAGCAATACATCGACTTCAACAAGTGCCTCGTGATGGGCACCGGGCCCGACTTCGTCAAGCACCTGCGGACCTACCACTCGTACGCCGAGGACAGCGTCGACTGGGAGAACCTCGAGGACGACGTCAACGGCTTCCTCGCGCAGTTCCGCGGCAAGCCGGCGAGCGAGATCGAGTTCGGGGCGCTCATCGAGCGCGTCTTCGCGGTGGGCCGCCAGCACGGCATTCGGCCCGTGCCGGACATGACGCTCATCATGGTGGGCCTCGTCACCGCCGAGGGCATCGGAAAGCAGCTCGACCCGCACAGCGACTCCTTCGGCGAGGTCGCGAGCTACCTCATGCCCATCCTGATCCAGCGCAACATGCTCCCCGCCGGCATGCCGCCCGCGTAGGTCCGCGGCGCGTTTCTTTGCGTCTCGCCACCGGTGCGTGAAATTCCCCATGGGGAATGACGAGCGGCAGAGCATGAGTTGGACCGGAGTGCGCGCCTGGGCGGTGATGGGGCTGCTGCTCGCGAGCTGCGGCCACCCGGAGCCGCGCGCGGCGCGAGAGGACCCGCCGCCGGCGGCCGAACGCGTGTCTCCGAGCGAGCGGCCGGAGCCCGAGGCGGGCGGCGAATCGGAGCCCGAGCCGCCGCCCGATCCCCGCGCGCTCGCCGCGGGTCGCCCCCTCGCCGCGGTGGGCCCGGAGGGCTTCCTCTCGACCTGGCGCGTCGGCGAAGAGGTGGTCGCCTTCCCCTCGTGGCGCATGGAGCTCGAGGAGGCCGCGCCGCGTGGGGCCGCCTCGATCACGCTGTCGGCGACGCTCCTCGTGCCGCGCGCCACGCACGCGTGGCTGATGCTCGGCATGCGAGGCGGCGTGGAGGTGACCCTCGACGGCCAGGCGCTCGGCGCGGGCGTGAGCGAGGAGCGCTTCCACCGCGACTGGGTCCTGGTCCGACTCCCGCTCGCGGAGGGAGAGCGCGCGCTGAGCGTCCGCTTCGACCGCCCCGAGCGCGGTGCGTGGCGGGGCGCGGTCCGGTGGCTGAGCGCGCGCACCCGTCCGGGACCCGGCCACGTCGCGATCACCTTCGGCGAGCTCGACGACGCCCGCCAGGACGCGCTGCGCGCCGCGTCGGTCGCCATCGACGAGCGCCGCGTCCTCGGCGACGACGGGCCCGAGGTCCGGGTGCGCCTCCACCGCCCGGGCGGGGGCCTCGAGGGCGCGGTGCCGATCTCGATCGAGGGCCCGGAGGACGCGTCGAGCCAGTCGGCGCTCGACGCCCCGCTCGAGCGCGTATGGCCGATCCCCGACCGGGGCCTGCTCGGCGTGACGGTGGAGGTCGGCGCGCGCAGCCAGCGGATCGGGCGCCAGCACCTGATCAGCGACCGGCGCGCGCTCTCCGCCGCGGCGGAGCTGCGCGACGCGCTCGCAGACGCCCCCGAGGGGGCGCGCGCACCGATCGCCTGGCGCGTCGACGAGCTGACGCGGCTCGTGGCCTCGCACGACGGCGATCAGGCGTGGCGCAACGTGCTCCAGGCCGACGCGCGGCGCATCACGCGGAGCCTCGCCCGAGACCGCGATCCGTTCGCGCGCGTCCGCGGCTACGAGCGCATGGCGTTCTTCTCACGGCTCGACGGCACCGCGCAGGAGTACGAGCTGTTCGTGCCGCCCGCCTATCGGGACGGCCGCGCCTGGCCCGTGCTGATCACCTTGCACGGCTACAAGGGCAACGCGGGCGACTACTTCCGGAACACCTTCGGGCTCGCGCGCGACTACGAGGGCGGCGAGACGCTGCTCGGCCACGGACGCACCGGTGAGGCCCCGCGGCAGGGCCCGATGATCGTGATCGCGCCGACCGGGCGCGGCCAGGCCTACTACCGCCACGCCGGGGAGGTCGACGTGCTCGAGGCGCTCGCGGACGTCCAGGCCCGGTTCCGCACCGACCCGCGGCGCATCTACATCACCGGCGGCTCGATGGGTGGGACCGGCGCCGCGTACCTCCCCTACCGTCACCCCGATCTCTTCGCCGCCTCCGCCGCGCTGGCCGGCTACCACGACCAGCGCGTCCGCGAGGACACCGATCACGACGCGCTGAGCGAGGTGGAGCGCTTCCTGGTCGCCCACCGCAGCGACGTCGACTGGGCGGAGAACGCCCTGCACATGCCGACCTTGCTCGTGCGCGGCACGCGCGACCGGCCGCTCGAGTGGACGCGCGTGCTCGCGCGTCGCCTGGAGGCGCTCGGCTACCCGTACGAGCACCGCGAGCCGGAGCTGGGGCACAACGTCTGGACGGAGACCTACGCCGAGGGCGCGATCTTCGGCTACCTCGGCAGGCACCGTCGGCCCGAGGTGCCCTCGCACGTGCGGCTGCGGACCGCCCGCGAGCGCACCGCCGAGTCGTACTGGGTCCGCGTCGAGGAGCGGGCCGCGCCGGACGCGTTCGCGGACATCGACACGCGCCTCGAGGGCAGCGTGATCGAGGCGACGATCGAGGGCGCGCGCGCGGTCACGTTCTCGCCCCCGGACCACGAGGGCCCGCTCACAGTGCACGTCGGCGACCAACACCTTCGCGGACCCGCCCCGCTGACCCTCGAGCGGGGTGAAGAGGGCTGGCGCGTCTCCAGCCAGGCCTGGCCGCGCCCCGGCGCCAAGCGCCCCGGCGTCAGCGGGCCGATCCGCGACGTCTACCACGAGCCTCTCGTCTTCGTGGTGGGCACCCAGGACGCCGACCACACGCTCATCAACCGGCTCGTCGCGCAGCACTGGGCGCGCCCCAAGGGCTGGATCGTGGACTACCCCATCGTCGACGACGTGGACGTGACCGAGGCGATGATCCGCGACCACACGCTCGTCCTGATCGGCCCCCCCGCGAGCAACGCGGTGCACGCGCGCGTCGCCGCGCAGCTCCCCATCCACGTCGGCGCCGACGGGGTCCGCGTGGGCCAGGCGCTGCACGCGGGCGAGCAGGTCGGCGCGGTCTTCGTGGCGCCCAACCCGCTGGCCCCGGACCGCGCGGTGCTCGTCATCGCCGGGCCTCGACCGCTCGGCACCTGGCGCAGCCTCGCGCTGCCCGACATCCTCCCCGACTACGTCGTCTACGACGAAGGCGTGGCGCCGGCGCGCGGGCGCTGGGCCTGCGGCGGCACCGGCTGCGCTTACCTGGAGCACGGCTTCTTCGACATGCGCTGGCTCCTCGAAGAGCCGCCGGCGTCCGTGAGGTAGACTTCCGCTCGACGGTCGCTCGGTGGAGCTCGCCTTCAGGGGCGCCTGCACCCGGAGCGCGGCGCGAAGCTGCGGCGATCAGCTCGGGTCGCGGTACCACTGCGCGAGCTGGGCCGACGTGAGACCACGTTGCCCGCCCGTGATGGGCTCGAGCGTCGTCTGCGCCACGCGCTCGCCGCTCTCTGGGTCGAGGATCACCAGCGTCGCGATGCGGTCGATGCCGAAGCGCTCGATCCACGCGCGGTGACGATCGAAGCGGCCCACCTCGACGTAGACGACCACGTAGCGCTCCTCGATCACGCTGCGCGCCGGGTGTCGCTTGCTCAGGCGGACGACCTCGCGGCAGTCCTCACACCAGTCGGCGACGAAGTCGAGCAGCACGAGGCGGTCGGAGGCCCGGGCCTGCGCTCGCGCTTCTTCGATGCGGGCGTCGAGCTCGGCCTCGGTCCTGGGCAGCCACGGGTCGGCGTCGAGGCCCGAGGGCGCGCGCGCCTCGCCGCATCCCATCAGCGCGGCGACCGCCAGTGTCAGCCCCAGCGCGCTCCTCATCGGTGTGGCTCTCACGAGTGAAGCTCCGTTCGATCTTCGAAAGGCGTGACGCAGGGCGGGCCGTCCGCGAAGAGGTGATGGGCCACCCGGCCCGGGCGAAGCGCGAGCAGCGTCGCGCTCCGCGTCCCGTACACGGGCAAGTGTACACAGAGCGCCTGGAGACGCCGCAGGGTCGCGTGATCGAAGACGGCGCCCGTCGGTGGCGCGGGCACCGCCGAGAGCGGCGGCTCCTCGTGATCGCCGAGCATGCGCGCGAGCCCCTCGGCGAGGACCGGCCAGGGCGCGGTGACGAAGGGCTCGGTCAGGGCGAGCGCGCGCTGGGTCTTCGGGAACTCCAGCGAGCCGATGCGATCGTTCGGCAGCACCCACACCCCGTCGCCCAGCGTCTCGACGGCGACGGGGGCGCGATCGCGCCGGGCGTAGCCGACCCGGAGCGTCGTGGCGTCACCCCAGAAGAGGTTGAAGCTGTTGGTGAGCCGGGCGTCGAGGCCCTCCACGAAGGCGTCGACCGCGTCGAGCGCGCCGGCCTCGAGCGCGCGCCGCACGACCAGCCCCCGCGAGGCGAGGCGGTCGTCCGCGCCCTCGTACTGGCGCTGATTGGTCAGCGCGACGAAGACGCCGTGCGCGTTCGCCCCGAGCCAGGTGCCGCCGCTCGGCACGTCGAGCCCCGCCACCACCCGAGGCGCTTCGTGCAGGACCTCGGGCGGTCGGGCGGGGCGGGCGTGGAACTCGTCACGGTTCGCGGCGAGCACGAGCCCGTACTCGGGGTGCAGGCCTTTGATCGCGACGATGGTGCACACGCCCGAGGTCTGGGACGACGAGCGCGGAGCGTCAATCGCGCGGAGCCGTCAGCCGGGCGGAGGCGCCCCACACATCCCGCTCGGATCCGGGCGGCCGAAGGTGTCCCAGCCCGCGGCGTTGGCGTCGCAGGGGCTCGTGTAGAGGGCGCCGTCGCAGCCGCACGTCTCGTCGATCACGGGGGGGCACACGTCGGGCCGAGGGCGACAGACCCCCATCTCCCCTGGGACCCCGCACGGCGAGGTGTCCGGATAGTCGCACCACTCGCCCTCGCCGCACGGAAGCCCGGCCGTCAGCGAACAGGCCCGGGCGGTGCCGCCGCAGCCGCTCCGCGCCGCGCCGCACTCGGCCATCGAGGCGTACACCGCGTCGCAGTCCGGCCCCTCACAGGTGCAGCCGCCGATGTTGACGCACGCCTCACCGTCCCAGACCACGCCGAGGTCGGCGAAGCAGGGCCCGACACCGCGCGCGAGCATGGGAGCGCACGGCCCCTCGTCGCAGACCCCGTCGTAGGCCACCGAGGTCCCGGACTGGTTCGCGTCGCTCGCGCAGCCGTAGGTCGTTCCGTCGCAGCCGCAGACGGGCGGCGCGTCGAAGGAGCACGGGAGCTCGCCCGGCCGGGGGCGGCACTCGCCGAAGCCCATGCCCCCGCTCCACGCCACGCACGCGCCGTCCTCGAGGTGACAGTACTCTTCCGCCGCGCAGTCCCGGCTGGTCTCACAGGACGCGCCGGTCGTGCAGTGCGCGTAGGCGGCCGCGCAGGCCATCTCGTCGTCGTACAGGTCGGCGCAGTCGGCTCCGATGCACTCGCAGCCCCCGATGGTCGCGCAGCTCGCGCCGTCCCACGCCACGCCGAGGATGGCCGCGCAAGCGCCCTCGCCGCGCGCGTCCTGGGGTGCACAGCTTCGACACGCGGCGTGATCACGCTCGCAGCGCTCGACCTCACCGGCGCCATAGACGCCGCAGTCCGCGCCGACGCAGCTGCACCCCGAGAGCTCGCGACACCGGGCGCCGTCCCACGCCACCCCGACGAGCGCGTCGCAGGCCCCCTCACCGCGCGCGTCCTGGGGCGCGCACTCCGAGGTGCTGCACTGTCCGGAGTGCAACAGCGCCGCGCCCGCCGCGGCGGCCTCACACGCGTTGCCGTACGTCACGCCGTCACAGCCGCAGACGGGCGCGAGGCCGAGGTCGCACGTCTCGGGGCGCGGAACGCACACGCCGTCGCCGCTGCAGGCGCCTTCGGTGAGCTGGCAGTAGTCGCCCGCGCCGCAGTCCGCGTTCGTGGTGCACGGGTCTTCGCACGCGATGGTGGTGCAGGCCGTGCCCGGCGGGGCGCAGATGCCACAGCTGGCGTTACAGCACTCGAGCCCGGCGCCGCACACGACCCGGCCGCAGGCCGTGGCGCCCGAGTCGCGCCCGACGCCCCCGTCGTCGTCGCCGACGTGGACCTGGCCGCCGCAGGCCGCCATCAGCGCGGAGCACGCGAAGGCCATCGCGAGCGAGACGTGGGTTCGAGACCCGGTTCGGTTCTTTTTCAGTCGAAGCATGGCGGAAAGCTCTCTCGGTCCTCCAAGGATGCGCATCGTCGGAGTGGCCGGCGCTCGACGATTCCGTCAGCCTAATTTCGAATCGGGCGCACCTCGCGCGGCGGCAGGCCGCGGCAGCCGTCCACCTCCATGCGCGAGAGTGGGTCCAGCCCGGCCCCCGTGAAGCGACGCAGCGTCCCCTCGTGCGCGTCCGGGATGAGCAGCATCTCCGCCACAGGGTCCCAGGCGCCGTCTCCGATCACGAAGGCGGAGCCCGCCTCGAGCAGCGTCTCCGCGTGTCCCGTCGCGAGGTCGATGACGCCGACCCGATCGTGGATCCCGCGGCTCAGGTCACCCATGGCGGTCACCACCGCGCGGTCGGCGCCGACCGGGATCCCCCAGGTGTTGTAGGCGGGGAGCGCGGGGTGGGCGGCCGCGCGCCAGGTGTGTCGCACCCGGATCACGCCGCCCTCTTCGGCCAGGAGCGCGAGGCCCGCGCGCTCTCGCCGCGCGTCCTCGTCGACGAACGCCGGCCCTCCGCACGTCACGAGCACGGTCGCGTCGCCGGAGTCGACCTCGTCGCAGCCCGCGAGCCCGTCGAGGGGGATCACCTCGAGCGCGCCGCTCTCCGGGTCGAGGAGCGCGACCGCGCCGGGCCCGGTCACCATGAAGTCGGTGGTCGAGCGCGCGAGCCCGATCACCACGCGCTCGCCGAGCCACG
>SHBB01000376.1 GCA_004213565.1 Sandaracinaceae bacterium | reverse complement strand
GCGGCGTGGAGCGCGCCGAGGTGCTCGGGGTCCCGCTCCAGGATGCGCGCGTACGCGGCCAGCGCGCCGGCCGGCTCGTCGAGGTGATCTTCGAGCACCCCGCCGAGGCGGAAGAGCCATGCGATCGCCTCGGCGTCGTGCGGCGCGCGGTCGATCGCGCGCTCGTAGAGCTCCGCGACCTCGCGCCAGCGTCCCGCCGCGGCGTGGAGGCGGGAGAGGTCTTCGAACGCGTCGTGGTGCTCGGGGGTCAGGCCGAGCGCGCGGGCGTGATGCGCGGACGCCTCCTCCGGGCGCCCGAGCTTCGTCTCCATCAGCACGCCGATCCGGTGGTGGAGATCGGCGCGCTCACGCGGCGCGGTGAGCGCCTCGGCGCGCGCCTCGAGCACCGTGATCGCCTCGGCCCAGCGCTCCCGCGCCTCGTGGATCCGGATCAGCGCCAGCGCGGCGCCGCGGTGCTCGGGCTCGGCCTCGAGCGCGCGGCCGTACCACGGCGCGGCCCGGTCTCCGTCGCCGAGGGCCTGGTCGTGGAGCTGGCCCGTGCGGTACGCGACCCGCGCGCGCTCGGGGCCCGCGGTCAAGACGTCGTACAGCCTCGTGAGCGCGCCGATCTCCGCCCCGTGCCGGCCGCTCGAGCGATGGAGCCGGACGAGCTCCCGCAGGAGCGAGGCCTCTCCGGGGCTCGCGTCGACCGCGGCCTCGAGCGTGTCGATCGCCGCCTCCGCGTCGCCGAGCCGTCGCTCCCGGATCCGCGCGATCGTGGCCAGGATGGCCAGCTTGGTCTGCGGGTCGCTGCTCAGCGCGTGCTCCCGCGTCAACGCGTCGACGAGCTGGGGCCAGCGCTTCTGCGCCGCGCCCAGACGCTTGACGTTCGCGAGCGCGGCCGTCGCGTGCGGGTCGATGTCGAGCGCGGCCTCGTAGAGCGCCGCCGCCTGCACGGGATCTCGCAGCTTGGTCTCGGTGAGCTGCGCGCGCACCGCGGTCCACGCCGCCTTGAGCGACGCGTCCTCCACCGCGTTGGCGAGCTGCTCGTAGAGCGCGGCCAGCTCGGGCCACGCCTTGTCCCGCCGCAGCGCGCGCTCGATCGCCTTGAGGATCACGAGGTTGCCGGGATCGAGCTCGAGCGCCTCGCGGTACGCGGCCAGGGCGGGCCCCGACTGACGGAGGTGCTCCTCCATGACGCGCGCCTTCGCGTAGAGCAGCCGCGCACGGGCGGCGGGCTCCCGCGTGATGGCCGCCTCCGCGTCGTACAGCGCGGGCAGGGCGGGGTGGCGACCCAGCCGCGCGAGGGTCCGACGGGCGCCCCGCAGCGCGGCCGCGTGATCAGGCGTGATGTGCAGCGCGGCTTGATAGTGCTCGGCCGCCTTCGAGTCGTCGCCCAGCTCGGCTTCGTAGAGGCGCGCGAGCTCGTACGAGAGCCGCGCCTTGCGCTCCGGGTCTCGCTCGGTCGCGAGCTGCCGCTCGCAGAGCACGCGCAGCTCCTGTGCGGAGGCGTCGACGGGCTTGGCCTCGGGCGGAGGCGGCGCCTCGAGGTCGGCGTCGGGGAGCTCGGGCACGGGCGCCGCGGTCGGCGGAGCGCTCGCTGACGCGCTCTCGGGCGGAGGCGGCGGCGCGGCGCTCTTGGCCACCTTCTTCTTAGCCGCCTTCTTCTTGGGCTTCTCCCTCTGGGCTCGCGGCTTCGGCGGGGGAGGGGGCGCGCTCGGCGTGCCCGCGGTGGCGCCGGGCAGGGTCGAGGTCGCCTGGGCCGCCTTCGGCTTGGCGGGCCGACCGAGGCCGGGCCGCGGTACCGGGGGAGGCGAGTCGTCGATCTCCTCGAGGACCTCGATCTCGTCGGTGGGCGGGTCGAACAGCTCCATCTCCCCGAGCGAGAGCTCGGCGGTGTGATCCGCGCGCTCCCCCTTGGACTCCCTGCTGCGATCTGCCATTTCGCGGATCCTCCTCGCGCCAGAGTACCGCGATCGGGTCGGAATTCGGTGTCGGGCATCGCCCCGCGCACCAGAGGGGTCAAGGCCTGGAAGTTTCGGCCGATGGCTCGCCTGTGGACGTCGAGGCCGTGACTTTGAACCCTCGTGAGGCCGGATGAACCTGAGCGCGCAATCTTCGCCCCCTGGCCTGGCCGAGCAGGGGCCCGAGCTGGAGGGATTCCTGCAGCTGTCGCTGGACCTCTTCTGTGTGGCGAGCCCGGACGGCTTCTTTCGCTGGCTGTCGCCTCGCTGGAGCGAGCTGCTCGGGTGGTCGATCGAGGAGCTCTGCGCGGAGCCGTTCGTGGAGTTCGTGCATCCCCTCGACCGCGAGGCGACGCTCGCGGAGATGTCCAAGCTGGGCGCGGGGGAGCTGACGCTGCACTTCGCGAATCGCTACCGCTGTCGCGACGGCTCGTACGTCTGGCTGGAGTGGAACGCGCGGCCGCACGGACGGCACGTCTACGCCAGCGCCCGCGACGTGACCGCGCTGCGCGAGAAGGCGCGTGAGCGCGAGCGGCGCGCGCGACTGCTGGAGCTGGCCGAAGAGCTCGCGCACGTCGGACACTGGCGCGTCGACCTGGAGGCGGAGACCGTGTTCTGGTCGGACGAGGTCTATCGCATTCACGGGAGGCCGCCGGGCTCGTTCGTGCCGACCCTCGCGGAGGGGGTCGAGGCTTACCACCCCGAGGATCGCGAGGCGGTCTGGGAGGCGGTGGCCGCGGCGGTGGAGCGTGGGGAGCCCTTCGACATCGTGCGGCGGCTGGTGCGGGGCGACGGCACGACGCGGTACATTCGCTCCGTCGGTCGGCCGGAGAGCGGGGAAGGCGGACGCGTCAGCGCGATCTTCGGGGTCTTCCAGGACGTGACCGAGGCTCACGAGCTACAGGAGCGGCTCCTGCAGAGCGAGCGCATGGCGTCGGTCGGGACGCTCGCGGGCGGCGTGGCCCACGAGATCAACAACCCCCTCGCGTTCGTCGTCGCCAACCTCGAGGTGATCGAGGAGGAGCTCGGTGAGCTCGAGGGCAGCGGCGACACCCGGGACCTCATCCAGGCGGTGCGTGAGGCGCGGGCGGGCGCGGCGCGGGTTCGCCGGATCGTGCGTGGGCTGAAGTCTTTCTCGCGGGTCGAGGCGCCCAAGACCGAGCCGGTCAACGTCGCGCACGTGCTCAAGAGCGCCATCGACATGGCCCACAACGAGATCCGCCACCGCGCCACCCTGATCCGCGAGGTCTCGTCGATGCCGCGCGTGGTGGGAGACGACCAGCGCCTCGTGCAGGCGGTGCTCAACCTCCTGGTGAACGCCGCGCAGGCGCTGCCCGAGGGCGGCGCGCACGAGGGGCGCATCACGATCCGGGCGGGCGCGGTGCCGGGGGGCGTGTCGATCGAGGTCAGCGACAACGGCTGCGGGATGTCGCCCGAGGTCTGTCGGCGCGCGATGGAGCCTTTCTTCACCACCCGCGCCGTCGGGCTCGGGAGCGGCCTGGGCCTCTCGATCGCGCACGGTATCGTCGAGTCCCTCGGCGGTCGGATCGAGATCGACTCCACGGAGGGCGGCGGCACGACGGTGAAGATCTGGCTGCCCGCGGTCGAGGTGGAGGACTCGCGCAGCGGCGCTCCGGAGGAGAGAGCGGCGAAGCTCCGGGTCTTGGTGGTCGACGACGAAGAGTTCGTGCGCGAGGCCGTGCGGCGGCTGCTGCGAAAGGTGGCCTCCGTGGTCGCGGTCGAGGGAGGGAGCGCGGCCCTGAGCCTGCTCCGCGCCGACGCCGAGTTCGACGTCGTGCTCTGCGACCTGATGATGCCGCGCATGAGCGGGATGGAGCTGGAGCGCGAGATCTCGCGCCGCCACCCGTCGCTCGCCGAGCGCATGGTCTTCATCTCCGGCGGCGCGTTCAGCGAAGGCGCGGCCCGGTTCCTCGACGAGACCGACCGCCCGGTGCTCGAGAAGCCCTTCGACGGGGGCGCGCTCCGAGAGCTGGTGGCGGACGTCGCGCGCGGCGGCTGACCTCGCGGACGAGAGCCGTGACCAAAGCAAAAGGCCACCCCTGTGAGGGGGCGGCCTTTGGTCTTTTTTGGAGCTGAGGGGTCTCGAACCCCTGACCTCTAGAGTGCGATTCTAGCGCTCTCCCAACTGAGCTACAGCCCCGTGAAGAGCGCGGAGTATACACATGCGGGTTGGGCAGGCAAGGGGTGAGGGAACGCCTGGCGAACGGGGCGGATCGCACTCAACTTCCGGCTCGAAACAGGGAGCAGCGATGGCCTTCACCGGTGTGGACTACTACGGGCTCGACGAGGAGCTGAGCGACGAGGAGCGGTTGGTGCGCGACAACGTGCGCCGCTTCGTGGACAAGGAGGTCGTGCCCGTCATCGCGGAGCACTACCAGGCGGGCACGTTCCCGATGGACCTGGTCCCGAAGTTCGCCGATCTCGGCCTGCTGGGGGCGAACCTCGAGGGGTACGGCTGCGCGGGCATGGGCGACATCGCCTACGGCCTCGCCATGCAGGAGCTCGAGCGCGGGGACTCGGGCGTGCGCTCGTTCTGCTCCGTGCAGGGCTCGCTCTGCATGTACCCGATCCACGCCTTCGGCTCGGAGGCGCAGAAGGAGCGCTGGCTGCCGGGCATGGCCGCGGGCGAGCTGATCGGCTGCTTCGGGCTGACCGAGCCGGACTTCGGGTCCAACCCGACGGGCATGATCACGAAGGCCGAGACCCTCCCGGGCGGCGGCTTCCGGATCAACGGCACCAAGCGCTGGATCACGAACGGCGACCTGGCGGACGTGGCCATCGTCTGGGCGAGGCTCGACGGCGAGAAGGTGCGCGGGTTCCTCGTCCCGCGCGGCACCAAGGGCTACAGCACCCGGAAGATCGACGACAAGTTCAGCCTGCGGGCCAGCGTGACGAGCGAGCTGTTCCTGGAGGACTGCGAGGTCGGGGAGGACGCCATCCTTCCGGGCGTGGTCGGCATGAAGGGCCCCTTGTCATGCTTGTCTCAAGCACGATACGGTATCTGCTTCGGCGCGATCGGGGCTGCCATGAGCTGCTACGAGACGGCGCTCGAGTACGCGAAGGACCGGAAGCAGTTCTCGCGGCCCATCGCCGGCTATCAGCTCGTGCAGCAGAAGCTGGTGCACATGCTGAGCGAGATCACCAAGGCGCAGTGCCTCACGCTCCGGCTCGGGCGTCTGAAGGAGTCCGGCAAGATCAAGCCGCCGCACATCTCGCTCGCGAAGCGGAACAACGTGCACATGGCGCTCGAGATCGCGCGCATGGCGCGGGACGTCCTCGGGGCGAACGGCATCATGTACGAGTACCCGGTGGGCCGGCACATGATGAACCTGGAGACCGTGTACACCTACGAGGGCACGCACGACATCCACACTCTGATCGTGGGTCAGGACATCACGGGGCTGGCCGCGTTCGAGTGAGCTGAAGCGGGGCGAGGAGGGGCTCCGCCGCGCGGGCCAGGTCTCCGTCATCTCGCGGGGTGAACGCGAGCACCGGGACGTCGAGGCGTCGGGAGAGCAGAGCCCGGTTCGAGCCCGCGTCGTCCTCGACGGACGCTCCGGTCATCACCACCGCGCGCACCTGCACCCCGCGGTGGGCGCACGCCTCCACGGCGCTGAGCGTGTGCGAGAGGGTGCCGAGGATGTCCGCGGCCACCACGACCACGGGGGTTCGGAGGGCGCGAACGAGGTCGAGGATGTCGTGGTCCTCGTCGAGAGGCACCAGCACGCCGCCCGCCCCTTCGATGAGGTGCACGCCGGCTGGCGCGTCGTCGAGGATCGCCCGGGTCGTGGAGAGGACCTCCTCGTGTTCGTAGGGGGAGTCACCGCGGAGCGTGGCCGCCCAGGGGCTCAAGGGGAGCCGCGCGCGGTGCAGGCCGGGCCAGCGCGCGAGCTCCGGTCTCTCGCAGGCGTCGGCGAGGGCGATCGCGTCGAGCGGATCGGGGTCGCAGCCCGTCTCGATCGGCTTCAGGGCGGTGACCGCGCCGCCTTGGGAGCGGAGCGCGCCAGCGAGGCCGCGCGTGAGCCAGGTCTTGCCGACGCCCGTCCCGGTCCCGCTGATGAACAGCTGCCGCTTGGTGTCACGTGACACGGGCTGCGTCCGCGAACGCCTCGATCAGTCGGTCGATGTCGGCGTCTCGATGGGCCGCAGTGGGCACGATCCGGAGTCTGCTCGTCCCCGTGGGCACCGTCGGGGGGCGGATGCCCTGGACGAAGAGACCCCGGGTGAGGAGCTGGTGGGAGAGGGCCATGGTGCGCGCGGGGTCGCCGATGAGGACGGGCACGATCGGGGAGTGGCCCTCGGGGACGTCCCAGCCCTGGAGTCGGAGCTGCTCCCGGAGGCGGGTTGCGTGGCGTGCGAGGACCGCCCGAGCGTCGGCGGCATGCTGGGCGCGCTGGGCCGCGTGGTCGATGACCGCGGCCAGGAAAGGGGGGAGGGCGGTGGAGAACACGAAGCTACGGGCCCGGTTCTCGAGGAAGGAGCGGAGGGCCGCGCTGCCCGCGACGAACGCGCCGGAGACGCCCGCCGCCTTTCCGAGGGTGCCGACCAGCACGTCGGGGCGGACCCCGTGCTCGTGACAGAGACCGCGGCCCGCGCCCACGACGCCGATCGCGTGCGCCTCGTCCACGTAGAGGCTCGCCTGATGGTCGGCGCAGCGTTGGGCGAGGAGCGCGATGGGGGCGGTGTCGCCATCCATCGAGAAGAGGGTGTCGCTGACCACCCAGGCGCGTCGGCCGTCGCTGCGGTGACGGCGGAGGAGCCACTCCAGATGGTCGGCGTCTCCGTGCGCGTAGATGTGGGTCGTGGCGCGGCTGGCCCGGAGCCCATCGATCAAGCTCGCGTGATTGAGCCGATCGCTGAAGGCGACGTCCTCCCGGTCGAGGAGCGCGCTCAACGCGCCGACGTTGGCGGCGTAGCCAGAAGAGAAGAGGAGGGCGGCTTCGGCGTCGACCCAGTGAGCGAGGGTGGCTTCGGCGCTTCGGTGAGCGTCACGCGTCCCGGAGATCAGGCGCGACGCGCCACCCCCGAGGCCATGCTCGGCCAGGGCCTGCTGGGCGAGCAGCTGGAGCTCGGGATCGTCGGAGAGGCCGAGATAGTCGTTGGAGCAGAAGACGAGGAGCGGCTGCTCGCCGAGGTGGAGCCGGCCGTCTCGCCGGGAGAGGGTGAGTGGCTTGCGGAGCAGGCCCGCGTCCTCGAGTGACGCGAGCTCTTCCTGAATCGACTGCTCGAGCGACATGGCAAGGGAGCATGGGTCGACCCGGCGCGGCGGTCAAAGCCGGAGGTGTTTCACGTGACACGTGGAAAGGGACTCCGGAGCGTGGGACCTTGCCGTCCATGCCACCCACGCCGACCCGTGTTTCACGTGAAACGTCACGTCATGCCTGGTCACAGTTTCACGTGAAACGTCACGTCATGTGTGGTCACTCCATCAGGCGCCTCGCTCCGGCCTGCATCGCCATCTCTCTCCTGTTGGGGTGTGACGAGCCCGCGACCCCGCCGGACCCGGAACCGCAGCCTGCGCCGCAGCAGCCGGACTCGCCGCCCCGCGAAGCGCTGGTCGCGGAGAGCGACGCACGGCAGACCGCGCTCCTGCTGGCCGCGCTCGACGACCCCTCGGCGGACACGCGCCAGCGCGCGCTCGTGGGTCTCGCCCGCGTTCGCAGCTCCGAGGGGATCGCCCCCGCCACCCGGCTCCTTCGTGACACCCACGCCGAGGTCCGGGCCGCGGCGTCCCTCGCTCTGGGCGCGCTCGCGCATGAACACCCAGACCAGGTCGTGCCCGCCCTCGCCGGAGCGCTGGCCGCCGAGCGGGACCCCGAGATACGGGCGCTGCTCCTCCGCGACCTCGGCCGGTCCCACGATCCACGCGCGCTCCCCGCCGTGCGCGCGGGCCTCCGGGCTCTGACCGAGCCCGAACGGAGCGCCGCCTGCCACGCCGCCGCCGAGTGGGGACTGGCGGGAGAGCCGACGCCAGCCGGGCTCCGGGCCGCGATCGCCAGCCTGCTCTCGGACCAGCCGGAGCCCGTCCGCGTCTCCTGCGCCTACGCTCTCGGCCGCATTCCCCCGGGCCCTCAGGACGAAGGCGTCGCCGCCGCCCTCGCCCTCGCGCTCGCCGACCCGAGCGCGGAAGTGCGGGCGTTCGCCTACCGAGCCGCTGGCGCAGAGCCGGGTCTCACCCTCGACGTGGTCGCGCCCGGCGCCCGAGATGAAGACTGGCGAGTGGCCGTTCACGCCCTCCGCGCCATGGGGCGCAAGGCGCCGGCCGCGTCAGACGGTCCGGCTGTGATGGCCCGCGCGCTCCGGGCCACCTACGACGCCGCCGTCGCCGACGGGGCCCTGTCTGCGGGCCCGGCCACGCACCGCCTCCTCTCCGCGTTCGACGCCGCGGGCTCCGTGGCGCGCGCCGGCGCCGTTCACGACCTCGCGGTGGAGCTGCATCGGGCCTCGGCCGGGCTCGAGGGAGGCCACCCGCGGGACCGGGGCCTCGTCCACTGCGCGGCGGCCGAGCTCGTCGACCAAGCCCGAGGCTGGCCGAGTCGAGTCGACGACTGCGGCGGAGAGGCCGTCGAGGCGTGGGAGCGCGTCGTGCGCGCCGCGAACGTCCTCGCAAGGCTCGAAGGGGCCCACGAGCAGCGCGTGGTGTTCCTCCGGCGGCTCTTCCAGCAGGAGCACCCCGCGGTGCGAGAAGCGGTCCTCGCCGCCGCGCCCCCGATCCCCACCGCCGAGTCCACGTCGCTCGTGCTGGAGGCGTTTCACGTGAACGACGCGGGCGTGCGCGCGGCCGCCGCGACGGCCCTGGCCGCGATCGCCAGGAGGCCCGTGCTGGCCGAGGTCGTGCCCCCGCCGCTCCCCATGGTGGAGGTGCGACAGGCCCTGAGCGCCATGGCCGACCACACCCCCGAAGACGAGCTCGAGACCTGGGTAAGCTGGATCGACGCGCTCGACGCCACCGACGCGCGGGACCTCGGCGGCCGGCTCGAGGCCTTGGCCCGGCACGCGAGCCGTGGCGTGCGCGACCCCGCTCGGGCGCTGATGCGGCGCTGGGACCTCCCCATCCCGAGCGAGCATGACGAGGTCCCCAACCCCATCGACCCGGACGCGCTCGTGGACCCCGGGACTCGCCCTCGGGTGACGCTTCACACCAGCCGCGGCGACATCGTGCTGGAGCTCCGCCCCGACGTGGCCCCCACCACCGTCGCGCGCTTCCTGGCCCTGGCCGGCGACGACTTCTACGACGGGCTCGCCTTTCACCGGGTCGTGCCCGCGTTCGTGGTCCAGGGGGGTGACCCCCGCGGGGACGGCTACGGTGGCCCCGGATTCTGGCAGCGCTGCGAGGACAACCGCCTCCCTTACACGCGCGGCACCGTCGGCATGGCCCTGGCGGGGCGGGACACGGGCGGCAGTCAGTTCTTCATCACCCACGGAGCCCAGCCCCACCTCGAGGGCCGCTACACCGCGTTCGGGCAGGTCGTGGCCGGCCTCGATGTGCTCGACCAGCTCCAGCCCGGGGATCGGCTGGGGTCTGTATCGTTGTAGATACTAGTCACGTCGACGGTCGAGCGGAGCCTGCGAGCCGTTCGCCGCGCTCCGACGACGGTTCACTCTGGCTCGCCTTGAAGCCCCCCCTGCCCGGTGATAGCTCGCAATCGTGCCCCTGTTGGACCTTCGGCGTCTCCCCAAGCACGTGGCCATCATCATGGATGGCAACGGGCGGTGGGCTCAGAAGCAGGGCTTCCTGCGAACCCTCGGTCATCGTGAGGGGAGCGAGGCGGTGCGTCGCACCGTCCGCAGCGCGCGTCGGCTGGGCGTGGACGCCCTGACCCTGTACGCGTTCAGCGAGCAGAACTGGGACCGTCCGCGCTTCGAGGTCGACGCGCTGATGACCCT
>SHBB01000375.1 GCA_004213565.1 Sandaracinaceae bacterium | reverse complement strand
CGTCGCGTCCGAGAGCGACGCCCTCAGCAGGATGGCGCCTCCGCCCGCCACGAGGCTCAGGACGCTGGTGGCGAACGCCCACAGGGCGAGCCTGCGCGCGGCCTTCGCCTCCGGCCGCGCGAGGGCGAACAGGGCGAGCGAGGCGGTCACGCTCGGGAAGAGCCACGCCGCGAAGAGGCAGAGGAAGAACTTCACGGTGGCGTCGGGCTCACTCGCCGAGGCGCTGGAGGGCCTCGGGGTCGTCGGGGTCCATGTCGGCGGCGCGCTCCCAGGCGCGGCGGGCTCCGCCGCGGTCACCGTTGGCGAGGCGGGCGTCGCCGAGCAGGAGCTGGTAGCGGGCGCGGCGGCGGCGGAGGGCGGCGGCGCGCTCGGCGTGCTCGAGGGCGAGCTCGCTCTCACCGAGGTCGAGCGCGAGCCGGGCCAGGCCCGCGTGCGCGTGGGGGTTGGCCTCGTGGACCTCGATGGCGCTCTCGAAGGCGGCGCGGGCCTCCGGGAGGCGGTTGTTGCGGCGGTGCTCGCGCGCCTCGTCCACGTGCACGTCGCTCTGCGCGCGCGCCTCTTCGGGGCTCAGCGCCTCGGGTGGGACGGACGGCGCGGTCTCGGGGGCCTCTGGCTCATCCACCTGCTCGTCCGCCTGCTCGTCCACCGGCTCGTCCACCGGCTCGGCGGCGGCGGCGCCCGTCTCCTCGGCGAGCGGCTCGTCGTCCGATGGGGGCGGCGGCGCCTGCTCGGCGGCCGGCGGGGTGGCCGCGACCGGGGTCGCTGGCTCGTCGGGCGTGGGCGCCTCCGCGGAGGCGACTCCGTCGGGGAGCCCGTCGCGGAGCACGAACCAGTAGACGCCGCCCGCGCCGACGACGCCGATCCCGAAGACCACCGCGGCCACGCCCATCACCAGGCCGAGGCCGCCCGACTTCTTCGGCGGCGCGCTCGCCGTCTGCGGCGCCTGGACCCGGGGCACCGAGGGCGCCGGCGGCGTCACGGGGACGGCGGCTGCGGGGGGCTGCGGCGCCATCGCGGGCGGGGGATCGCTCGGCACCGAGGGGGCGGAGGGCGGCGGCGCGATGGGCTGGGCGTCCTGCCTCGACGTCGCGTCTGCGTCGCTCTCCGCGTCCGCGTAGCCGGGAGGTCGGAGCGCGACGGGCCTGTGCCGCGCGGTGGTGTCGGGATCGCCCGAGAGCTCCGTCATCGAGGCCGCGAGCAGCTCGGACGCGGACGAGTCGATCGTCTCGAGCTCGTCCTCGAAGCCCTCCTCGCGCGTCTCGTCCTGGAGCTCGAGCCCGGGACCGGGGGAGCCGAGCAGCTTCGGCGAGCTCGGCAGCGCCGGCGGGCCCTGTCCTGGAGAGCGCGCCTCCGGCAGCACGTGCGGACGGGTGACCGCCTCGTGCACGTCGCCCAGCTTCAGCGGCGCCTGCTGGGGATCGGTGACGTCGTCCTCCGGGGTCGCCGCGAGCACCGCGGCCGCGGCGGGGAAGCGCGAGATGCCCCCGGGCATGGTGCTGCGCTTGCCGATCATGCGCGCCGCGGCGTTGGAGGGGCGCGGCGGCTTGGGGACCTTCGAGTCGCGCCAGGCCTCCACGCCCGCGTCGTGTTTCTGCACCGTCTCGGGGTCGTCGTCCCAGTCCAGCCCCGACAGCGAGACCGGCTCCTGCGTGGCGGGCCCGCGCTCGGTGAGGGACGCGATCTCGCCGACGAAGCGATCGAGCAGCGCGCGCGCCTTGGCCTCGTCGCCGGCTCGGACCTTGACCTGCCCGAGGTGCGGGGCGCCCGTGCGCTTGGCCAGCTCGCTCGCCGCGGTGCGGAGGAGGTTCTCCACCGGGACGCTCGCCATCGCGGGCTCACCCTCGCCGAGCTTGTCCAGGATGCGCTCCACCTCGGCCGCGACCTCCACCCCGGTGGCCTTGCGCGGGATGATCTCGATGCCCCGCTGGCGCGCCTCGAGCCGGGCGGCGAGCTTGCCGTGCGGCACGATGATGGCGAAGGGGCCGCGCTCGAGGCCCACCTCGTCGATGACCGCCACGCCTCCGTCCTCGGCCGCGTCCCCGATCATCACGGTCAGGTCCGGAGGCCGGGCCGCGATCTTGAGGCTGGAGAGCCCGAGCACGCGCGAGCGCACCCCCGCCTCCTCCAGCGCTCGCCGGACGTCGTCCACGAAGGTCGGGTCGTCTTGGCCGACGAAGGCCACCCGACGCGCTCCCCCTGTGCTGGCGCCGCTCATCGATTCGTGCGCAGTCTACGACATCGAGCCGCCACGGTGGGAAGGGTGATTCCCGACGAGGCCGCGACGGCTGAAACAGGAGTGAACGATGGGTGAAACAGCGTCGAACGTCGTTCGATCCCCGGACCCGACTTTGTTCGGCGCCTCGACTGGGCGCGTGTCATGCAGTGCAAACCGCTGGCCGCCAGGTCGGCGTGAGGGAATGTGAACTACGGCTTCGTCATCGACAATCGCGCCTGCATCGGCTGTCACGCCTGCAGCACTGCCTGCAAGAGCGAAAACGAGGTGCCGCTCGGCGTGAGCCGAACCTGGGTGAAGTACACCGAGACGGGCACCTTCCCGGACACCCAGCGGCATTTCCAGGTCACGCGGTGCAATCACTGCGCGAACCCGCCATGTGTGCGCATCTGCCCGACGCAGGCGATGTACCAGCGCGACGACGGGATCGTGGAGTTCGACGCCTCGGCCTGCATCGGTTGCAAGGCGTGCATGCAGGCGTGTCCCTACGACGCGATCTACATCGACCCCGATTCGGGGACGGCCGCCAAGTGCCACTACTGCGCGCACAAGGTCGACCTCGGGCTCGAGCCGGCGTGCGCGGTGGTCTGCCCGACCCACGCCATCCTCGCCGGCGACCTCGACGACCCGGAGTCCGAGATCGCGCGGGTCCTCTCGCGCGAGAAGGTCTCCGTGCGCAAGCCCGAGCAGGGGACCGCGCCGAAGGTGTTCTACATCGACGGCTCGGCCGTGAACCTCGTGCCCACCGCGACCGAGCGGGCCCCCGAGACGTTCGCCTTCGCGGACGTGCTGCCGCTCCACGGTGAGACGCCGAAGGCGGCGGGGCAGACCAGCCAGGCGGGGCCCACCGGCAAGGCCGGGCAGGCGCTCAGGGCGCCGCAGCCGCAGGGCCTGCCCTCGGACGGGCCGATCACGATGGGCCGCAGCCGCGCCGAGCACATGGTGCAGGTGGGCTACAACCAGCAACACAAAGTGCCGTGGCACTGGCCGGTCCCCGCCTACCTCGTGACCAAGGGCATCGGGGCGGGCATCTTCGCGCTCCTCGCGATCGTCTTCGGGCTCGGCCTCGCGGACTTCGATCCCCTCACCGCGGTGGTGGGCGGCTTCGTCGCCCTCGCCGGCATGACCGCGACGACCGCGCTGCTGGTCTACGACCTCGAGAAGCCGGAGCGCTTCCTCTACATCCTGCTGCGGCCGCAGTGGCGCTCCTGGCTCGCGCGCGGCTCGCTCTTCTTGATCGGCTTCTCCACCCTCGCGGGGCTGTGGTGGGCGCTCGAGACGGCGGCGTGGCTCGGCTTCGTGGACAGCTCGCTCGCCGCGAGCGCGCGCCCGTTCCTGCTCTGGTCGGGGCTGCCGCTCGCGGTCGGCGCCGCGGTCTACACCGCCTTCCTGTTCGCCCAGGCCGAGGGGCGCGATCTCTGGCAGAGCCCGCTTCTGCCCTTCCACCTCGTGGTGCAGGCCGCGCTGATGGGCGGCGCGACGGTGCTGGTGATGGCGGCGCTGATGCCGGTGCCGGCCGCGATCGTCACCGCGGGCTTCTGGACCTTCGCCGTCGCGCTCGGGCTCGACGTGTTCTTGCTCGTCTTCGGGGAGCTGGGCACGAGCCACGCGAGCGAGGTCGCCGCCCGCGCCGCGCACCTCATCACGCACGGGCGCTACAAGGGGCTCTACTGGGGCGGCGCCATGGGGCTCGGGCACGCGCTGCCCTTCGCCCTGCTGTTCGTGCCCTCACCGCTCGCGCACGCCGTCGCGGCCGTCGCCGCCGTCGTCGGCCTCTACTGCTACGAGCACGCCTTCGTGATGGCCCCGCAGGAGATCCCGAACTCGTGACCGCCTTCCCCCAGACCGAGAGCTTCCTCGAGCGCCTCCTCAAGCTCGGCCGCCGCAAGCCGAAGGTCGCGTTCGACCCGGGCACGCAGGCGCGCTCCACCGAGCGGCCGCAGGGCCCGCAGATGAAGCAGCCCACGTACGCCGACGTGGACGCCACCCCGAAGAAGCTGCTCGAGGTGAAGCAGCGCGACGGGCGCATGAACCGCTACCCGCCGCCGGACAAGTGGGACGACTGGGTCGAGTGGGACAGCAAGGCGTGGCCGAAGAAGGTGCCGCGGCGCTACACGCTCGTGCCGACCATCTGCTTCAACTGCGAGAGCGCGTGCGGCCTGCTCGCCTACGTCGACAAGGAGACGTTCGAGATCCGCAAGTTCGAGGGCAACCCGGCCCACCCGGGGAGCCGCGGGCGCAACTGCGCCAAGGGCCCGGCCACGCACAACCAGACCTACGACCCGGAGCGCATCCTCTACCCGCTCAAGCGCGTCGGCGAGCGCGGCGAGGGCAAGTGGAAGCGCATCACCTGGGACGACGCGGTGAGCGAGATCGCGGAGAAGATGCGAGCGAGCCGCGCAAAGCGTCTCGACGGCATCATGTACCACGTGGGCCGGCCCGGCGAGGACCACTACGCCAACCGCGCCATCAAGTCCTGGGGCGTGGACGGCCACAACAGCCACACCAACATCTGCAGCGCCGCGGCGCGCGCCGGCTACTACCTCTGGAGCGCGGGCGACCGGCCGAGCCCGGACTACGCCGACGCCGAGGCCATCCTGCTGGTCAGCGCGCACCTGGAGAGCGGGCACTACTTCAACCCGCACGCCCAGCGCATCATGGAGAGCAAGGCGAAGGGCGGGAAGCTCATCGTGCTCGACCCGCGGCTGAGCAACACCGCGGCGCGCGCCGACTGCTGGCTCCCCACCTGGCCGGGCTCCGAGACCACGCTGCTCCTCGCGATCTGCAACTACCTCATCCAGAACGATCGCTACGACCGCGAGTTCGTGCGGAAGTGGGTCAACTGGGAGCAGACCCTCGCGTCGCTCCCCGACTGGGCCGAGACCGACGAGCTGCGCGCGCTCGCGAAGGAGCCGCGCACGTTCGAGACCTTCGACCGCTTCCTCAAGCTGCGCTACCGCGACTTCACGTTCGAGCGCGCGGCCGAAGAGGCGCAGGTGCCGCTCGACCGCGTGCAGCAGGCGGCGGAGATCGTCGCCCGGGCCGGCAACCGCGTCGCCGCGCACACCTGGCGCAGCGCGACGATGGGCAACCGCGGCGGCTGGCAGGTCGCGCGCGCGCTCTTCTTCGTCAACGTGCTGACCGGGAGCGTGGGCACCGAGGGCGGCACCGCGCTCAACAGCTGGAACAAGTTCGTCCCCTCCACCTACCGCAACCCCAAGCCCTTCGACGCGTGGAACGAGCTGCATCTGCCGCACGAGTGGCCGTTCGCGATGTACGAGATGAGCTTCTGCCTCCCGCACTTCCTCAAGGAGGGCCGCGGCGACGTGGATGTCTACTTCACGCGCGTCTACAACCCGATGTGGATCAACCCCGACGGGTTCATGTGGCTGGACGTGCTCCGCGACGAGGAGCTCATGAAGTGCCACGTCGCGCTCACCCCCACCTGGAACGAGAGCGCGTGGTTCGCGGACTACGTCTTGCCGATGGGTCACGCGGGCGAGCGGCACGACCTGATGAGCCAGGAGACCCACGCGGGCCGCTGGATCGGCTTCCGCCAGCCCGTGCGCCGCGTCGCGATGGAGCGCGCGGGCAAGCAGGTCGACTACACCTGGGAGGCCAACCCGGGCGAGGTCTGGGAGGAGGCCGAGCTCTGGAACGCGATCACCTGGGCGATGGACCCCGACGGGGAGCTCGGCGCGCGGCAGTACTTCGAGAGCCCGACCGACCCGACCAAGCCGATCACCCAGGACGAGTACTGGGGCTGGATCTTCGAGCACGCGGTGCCGGGGCTGCCCGAGGCGGCGGCGAAGGAGGGGCTGAGTCCGCTCGCCTACATGCGGAAGTACGGCGCGTTCGAGGTCTCGGCCGGCGCGACGCAGCCCTTCGATCTGGAGATCGAGAAGGCCGACACGCACGAGGTGGACGACCTGGGCCGGGTCCTCGTCGACGGCAACGCGATCGGCGTGATGGTCGACGGTGTGCCGCGCGCGGGCTTCGGCACGCCGTCGCGCAAGCTCGAGCTCTTCAGCGAGACCCTCTACGACTGGGGCTGGAAGGAGCCGGAGCACGTCGTGCCGTGGCCGCTCGAGAGCCACGTGTCCCCGAACGCGATCGACCGCGAGAAGGGCGAGATGCTGCTGCTCCCGACCTTCCGATTGCCCACGCTCATCCACACGCGCAGCGCGAACGCAAAGTGGCTCTACGAGATCAGCCACAAGAACCCGGTGTGGATGCATCCGTCGGACGCCGAGCGCCTCGGGGTGAAGACGGGGGAGCTGATCCGGGTGCAGACCGAGATCGGCGCGTTCGTCGACAAGGTCTGGGTGACCGAGGGCATCAAGCCGGGCGTCATCGCGATGAGCCACCACCTCGGCCGCTGGCGCCTGCAAGAGCAGGACGGAATCGGGGCGGGCATGAGCAACCTCGCCCAGCTCGCCGAGGACGGCGCCGAGCGTGAGCTGAACATCGTGCACGGCGCGAAGGCGTGGGCCTCGACCGACCCCGACACGAGCCGCATCTGGTGGCAGGACGTGGGCGTGCACCAGAACCTCACCCACGCCGTGCACCCGGATCCCCTGAGCGGCGCGCACTGCTGGCATCAAAAGGCATTGTCGGTCCGCAAGGCCGCGCCCGGCGAGCGACACGGCGACGTGTGGGTCGACACGGAGGCGTCGATGCGCGTCTACCGCGAGTGGCACGCGCTCTCACGCTCGGCCGTGGACCACAGCCCCGACGGCACGCGGCGGCCGCTCTGGCTGAAGCGTCCCCTCAAGCCGCTCGCGAACGCGTATCGTCTCCCGGAGAAGCCCTTCGGAAGGTAGAGATCGTGGACCCCTCCTCGCGCGCGCAGGCGCGCTCGCTCGGATATGCGCTGCTCGCCGAGCTGCTCGAACGCGGCGTGAGCGACGAGACGCGCGAGGCGGCGCAGGCCTCGGACGCGCTCGCGGCCGCGATCGGCGGCGCCGACGACGACGCGCTCGCGGCCGATCACGAGCGCGCGTTCGGCTGGGCCGCGCCGCCGCTCGCCGGGTTCTATCTCGATCCCGAGCGGCTCGTGGGCGGCGCGCGCACCGACGCCCTGCACGCGCTGCTCGACGCGGCGGGCTACACGCCTGACCTGCGCCACCGCGACGTCGAGCACCTCTCGACCGGCCTGCGCGCGCTCGCGTTCCTGAGCGGCGCGGAGAGTGACGCGCGCGAGGACGGGCACGAGGGCGCGGTGGAGAAGGTCGAGGGGCTGTCGCGCCGCCTGCTGGACGAGCACGTGCTGCGGTGGCTCCCCATCTTCGTCCTCGCCGTGCGCCGCACGGGGCTGCCGTTCCCGGCCGCGATCGCGAGCGAGCTCGACGCGCTCGTGCGCTCGCACCGGGAGGCGCTCGCGGGGCCGGCGCCGCGCTTCGACTTGCCCGAGCCGCCAGCGCTGCTCGAGGACGACGAGACTGGCCTCCGCGAGATCGGGACGTATCTGTCGGCTCCGGCCCACGCGGGCTTCGTGCTCACGCGCGAGGACGTCGCGCGGCTCGGTCGCGGGTTGAACGTGCCCCGCGGTTTCGGCGATCGTACACAGCTCATCGTGAACCTCCTCCGCAGCGCGGCGCGCTTCGACGCCCTCGACGCGCTCCTCGAGGCGCTCGAGGAGGAGGCCGGCGCGCAGGCCGAGGGCCTCGCCGGCTACGGGGACGTCACCGCGCCCTGGCGCGCGCGGATCGACGAGAGCCGCGCGCTCTTGCGGGCTCTTCGCGAGCGCGCGGAGGCGCTGCCGTGAGGGAGCCGGGCGGCTGGCGCGAGCGGCTCTTCCCGTTCGTCGACCTCGCCGACTACGACCGCGACGCCCTGGTCCACGACCTCGGCGCCTCGGCCACGGTGACCTTCATGGGCATCCCGCAGGGCGTCGCCTACGCCGTGATCGCGGGACTGCCGCCGGCGATGGGGCTCTACGCGTCCTGCATCCCGGTCATCGTCGGCTCGCTCTTCCGCTCCTCGCGGCACGTGATCACCGGGCCGACCAACGCGGTCTCGCTCCTGGTGGGCACCGCGATCGCGGCCGCGGCGGGCACCGACGTGGTCGGCACCGCGCTCCTGCTCGCGTTCCTGGTGGGCGGCATCCAGCTCGCGGCGGGCCTGCTGCGCCTTGGCGTGTTCGTCGACTTCATCTCCACCCCCGTCGTCATCGGCTACATCACGGGCGCCGGGATCCTCATCGGCATCGGCCAGCTCCCGAACCTGACCGAGACGGCGGGGGCGAGCGGCAACGCGTTCCAGAAGATCTACGCGTGGGCCGCGCACGCCGCCGACGCCAACTACGCGGCGATCGGGGTGGCCGCGGCGACGGCCGTCGCCATCGGCGGGCTCCGGCGCGTCAAGCGCAGCCTCCCCGGCGCGGTGATCGTGCTGAGCGTGATGACGCTCGCGAGCTGGCTGTTCGACTTCCGCGCGCTCGGCCTGCGGCGAATCGCCGACCTCGCGCGCGTCCCCGCGGGCCTGCCGCCGCTGACCCTGCCCGGCGACGCGTGGAGCTTCGAGGACGCGGTCACGCTCCTGCCGATCGCCGTCGCGATCACCGTCCTGTCGCTCGTCGAGTCCTCGGCCCTCGCCCGCGCGATCAGCGCGCGGAGCGGCCAGCGGCTCGAGCTCTCGACCGAGTTCGCCGGCCAGGGCCTCGCCAACCTCGCCGCGTCTCTCTTCGGCGGCTACCCCTGCAGCGGCAGCCTCTCGCGCTCGGCGATCAACCACCAGGGCGGCGCCGAGACGCGCCTCGCGGGCGTCTACAGCGGCATCTTCATGATCGTCGCGCTGCTGCTGATCGGCCCGGCGGTGAACTTCACGCCCATCGCCGCGCTGGCCGGCCTGCTGCTCGTGGTCGCGGTGGACCTGGTCGACTGGCGCCGCATCCGCCGCATCTTGCGCGGCCGGCCCTCCGACGCGGCCGCGTTCCTCATCACCGTGGCCGGCACGTGGGTCCTGCGCCTCGACTACGCCATCTACGTCGGCGTCGTGGTGAGCCTCATCCTCTACCTCAGGCGCTCGCGCATCCTCACCGTGCACCACGTCGTGTTCGACGGGGAGGGCCGCGTGTTCGAGCTGTCGCTGGACGATCCGAAGGGCGAAGAGCTGGCGTGCAGCCGCATCCGCATCATCAACGTCGAAGGGCAGCTCTTCTTCGGCGCGGCGGGCGAGCTGACCGAGGCGCTCGAGGCGCAGATCAACCACAAGGCCATCAAGGCGGTGGTGCTGCGGCTGCGCCGCGCGCGGAGCATGGACGTCACGACGGTGGCCATCCTCGAGGCGGCGGCGGCGCGCATGGCGGCCGAGGGGCGCCACCTGTACCTGTGCGGGATGCGCAAGAAGGCCGACGACCTGCTGGCGCGCACGGGGGCCAAGGAGCGCATCGGCGAGGAGTACATCATCCCGACGAAGAGCACGCTGACCTGGTTCGAGGCGGCGGACGTCGCGCTCGCGCGCGCGCTCGAGGAGATCGGCGAGCACGACTGCGACGACGACTGCCCCGTCGCGCGCCACCTCGAGACGCACGACTTCACCCCCATCTCGCTCAACGGCCGCGCGGCCGAGGAGTGAGTCGAGCGATCACGTCGCGCGGTCGGGGCCGTTGAAGAGC
>SHBB01000374.1 GCA_004213565.1 Sandaracinaceae bacterium | reverse complement strand
CCCCGCGCGGCTCGATGACGGCTCGAGCCGCGCATCGGTGCGTCCGTCGGGGGGGGTGCCTGGGACAAATCCGCTCTCGGTCGAGCACGAGCTAGCAGGAAGCCCACGGGGCTGGATTCATCAGGGCGGGAGGCCGGGGCACGCGCAATGATTTCGCTGAACCGTCCCCGTGGGCGCGGCGGCGGGGGCGGCGGCCGAGGAGCACATGGGGTTGATTGCGCCCGAGGAGGGGAGCACCCGGGACGGAAAGCGCGAAGCGCGGGCGAGGCGGCGCGGGGGAGCACCCGGGACGGAAAGCGCAAAGCGCGGGCCGCTACGAGGTCAGCGCAAGGCCTCTCGCCGGGAGGCGGCTCCCGAGCCTCACGAGGAGGACGGCGACGTCAGCCCAGCTTCGCCTCGCGACGAACGCGACCCCGGCAAACCTCCGGACGAACCCGGCGACAAGTAGGCCCCGCGCGGCTCGATGACGGCTCGAGCCGCGCATCGGTGCGTCCGTCGTAGCCTGCGTCCCGGACAAATCCGCTAGCTGTGTACGCCCGAGAGGACATCAGGGTGGGAGGGGCGTTGAATCGAGGGAGGGAGGCGGAGATCGCCGCCGAGCTCTCGCTGATCCGCCGCCGCCGCGGCGGCGGGGGAGGCGGCGCGGGGGAGCACCCGGGACGGAAAGCGCAAAGCGCGGCGGTCTCGCCCTTGCCCCCCTTTCGACCGGCGTCCGCCACCTCGCCGGGCCCTCTCACGGAGCGAACAAGGGGTACGTGGTTTCGTTCCAGGCTATGGGCGATGAATAGATCAGCGCGCGGTCAATAGCGGTATCGAAGTACCTGGTGGCGACGAAGAGCGACCCTGCCGCTGTGGCCCCGACGACACAGGTTTCTCCGGTGGGCATTCGCTGAGTGATGCCAAAGAACCTCACGCTATTCCGCCCTAGGGGCTCAAAGAACGCAATTCCGCAACCCCACGCTCGCCCCCGGAAGGGTATAGCCAGATAGGTCTGTCCCCCGCCCGTAGCCCACCAGCTTCCATAGCGGAGCACATGACCGCCCGCGAACAACGACGGATTCCAATCCCGGTCGTCACCGCGGGGATCTGGGGAAACGTGCTCGTCTACCAAATCGGGGACGTGCGCGAGCATCTCTAACCGGTCGTGCCCCGGCGCTCGTGTCATGTCCACGGAGGCGCCGCTGCTGGTCACGTCGGCCTCTCCGAAACTGTCCGGAAGAGGAATCACCGAAGCGTCTCCGGGACTTTCTGTCTCCGTCGGGCGAACGCGGTCAGGGTGACGAGTGGAGGATGCAGTGTCAGGGCTCGCCTTCGATGAGTTCGGTGGACGCTGACGGCCAAGGACTGACTGGGGTGACCCTACACTTGCGGAGGGCAGGGGCGGTCCATCGCCAGCACATCCGAAGGTACTCGCGCCGGCCACGAGTGCCGCCAGTGCCACGGTGACAAATCGACTGGTAGACATCAGTTGCCTTCTCCTGCCTGGGCGGTCGGTGTGCCACGCTCGCTTCTCAGTTCTGCGATAGCGTGTGCTACTCCGGCCCGTTGTCGTGCGCGCCTCACGACCCCATCGCCAGTTAAGTCGGGGTCTGTCAGTACCGTGTCGAGGGTTGCGGGCGCCTCACCTCCACGCCCTTCGATCTGACTCAGGCGAGAGGTGACAGCCGTCCGAGAAGTACGAGCGAAGGCCACCTGCGTCAGCACCCGCCTCGCAGCATCCGAAGCCCCGAACCACAGCCGATCGCCCGCCTCGTTCCCGTACCGCTCACGTATCGCTTCATGGGCCTGCCTCTCCGCCCACCGCAGAGCTATCGCTGTGGCAAGTAGAGTATCCCTGGACTCATGCCTAGCCGAGTTCGCGGTGATGGAGTCACCGTCGTGGTCGATGGTGGTGCCTTGGTGGTCACCACGGGTGAATCGGGCTCGGACTTCGGGCGGCAGTTCTTCTCCGAGCGAATCAATCATGGAATACAGATTTGGCAAGCCACCCCCCGCATGCGAATCCGTAGATGCTCTCGATGAACTGTACCATGCCGATGAACGCTCCTGAGCTGCCACGGCCAGGAGCATATTCGTGTCGCGGTAGACCTCAGACGCCTCGGCAACTCCTCTTGCCATCGCATCATACCCACCGGGAGCTGCGTCCAACCGTTCAAGTTGCAGTGCGAGACGTGATACGGGTCCTTCATCTCTGCGCCCAGGGCGGTAGGTGAAGACGGCGGCATGGCCGTCCGCAACGTCGTAGTAGCCCATTTCTGGGGCCCCGGCCGACGACATCCCCAGGGAAACGGCGGCATCTACGGCAGCCTGAGACCAGCCGGAGAGTTGGTGCCTCAGCTCGCCGGCGGAGGGTGGCGTGAGGCCTAGTGGGTCGCGCGCCGAGAGCAGATCTCCGCCGACGTAGTGATACGAGTTCAGCGCCTCCCCCCCGCCACTCGCATGCACATGCAACGGGTCCGGACTCGCCCACCGCCCGAGCCTCGGGATCAGATACCGCTCCCCGAAGTAGACGACCCCGACCTCCTCGTCGGCCTCCTTCCCCGTGAACCCCGTCACCTCCGGCGCTGCCCGCGCCGAGTCGTCGTTCAGATACGTCTCGCGCGCGCCATTCGGATAGTAAGTAGACACCTCCAGCAGCTCGCCGGAGCGCACGTCGAACACCGCGCCGGTCGTCTGGATGAGGTCCCCGATGGGCACCGCGAGCCGGTTCTCGCGGTCGTACCCCGCCCCCGCGCCGCCGTGCTTCCACACCATGCGAGCGCCCGCGACCACGTACTGCGTCTCGGTCTCGAGCGTCGTGCTCGCCTCGTACGCGGTCAGCCCGCGCGTCAGCCCGCGCCGCTCGAAGTCGCCGGGGTACGGGTAGAGCGCGATCGCCTCCGGCGTCGAGCCAGACTCGAGCGTCTGCTTGACCGTCCTCGAGTTCGCGCCGTCGTACCGGTAGCGCTGGCGGACCTTGCGGACCCACGCGATGCCGTCGTAGTCGTAGCGGCGCGCCTCGGCGAGCCGGTTGAGCTCGTCCCAGCGGTAGGCGTAGTGCTGCTCGGTCGCGCACACGCAGTTGCTCCGCAACGCGGCCCGCCGCGCGTCCGAGTCGCCCTCCGGGTCGACGCACGCGCTCGCTCCGTTCGCGCACTGCGCGTGTACGGTCATGCCCGTCACGTTGCCGCCGACGCCGTAGTCGACCTCGACCCAGCCGTTGCTCGACCCGGTGACGCCCGCGGTCAGGTTCGACGCGACGTAGAGCGCGCTCGGCCGGCTGCCCGAGCTCTCCCCCGCCGCGTTGCCGTTGCCGATGGCGCCGATCGACCGCTCGTAGAAGGCGTCGTCGTTGTCGGTCCAGCTCGTGGTGTTCGCGAGGTAGTCCCACGACCAGCGGAGCGACTCCACGCGCCCCATGCCCTCGACGTCGACCACGGCCGGCGCGCTGGCCTGCCGCATCGGGTCGACGCTCGGGGCTTGGGCGTAGTTGTCGCGCCAGTCGGTGCCGACGTCGTTCATCGTCCGCGCGCCGCTGGCCTGCGTGTACTCGAAGTCGGCGCCGACCACGCGGTAGAGCGCGTCGTGGCTGATGTACGTGGTCTGCGGCCGGAAGCCGGCTGGCCACTCCGCGCCGTCGCGGTGGTCGACGGTCGCGGTGAGGTTGTTGGCCGCGTCCCAGACGAGCGCGGGGGCGGCGGCCGAGGAGCACATGGGGCTGGCGTGGGGAGGAGCGAGAGGCGGGGGCGCGCGCCGCAATTTCCCTGATCCGTCGCCGTGGGCGCGACGGCGGGGGCGGCGGCCGAGGAGCACAGGGGGCTGGCGTGGGGAGGGAGCGAGGGGCTGGCGGGGGAGAGGGAGCGAGTCCCCCGCGCTTCGCGCTTTCCGTCTCCACGGGGGCGGCGGCCGAGGAGCACATGGGGCTGGCGGGGGGGGGCGCCGCAGCGGAGGGCCGTCAGGGCAGCTGCTCAAGTCTGTTGAGCCCTCTGCTTCGGCGGAACTCGCGGCAGCTCTGGGCCCGACCGATGATTTCGGATGCAGACACGTTGCACGGACCATCGACGTCGCATGGGCGATAGCCGTAGCTGCCTCTCAGGCTGCCGCTGTCGACTCGAAGCACCCATTGATCGGATCGTGCGCCAGGCGACAGCGTGTAGTTGTCGCCGCGCATGGCTTCCACGAATTGCAGCACGGAGCCGCACTCGACAGTGTCATCGCGCTCATGCCGGCACCAACCGAAAGGGCTCATTCCAAGGCGCCAGCGCTGCCGGCTGACATTCTGATATACGTAGTCTGGTGTAATGAGCACGTAGCTAGGGAGAGACGTCATTAGACTGAAGCGGTCGTTCACATTCAACTCTTCCGGCATTCCCTCTAAGTACGGCACCAATAGGACCTGAGAGGGCCCAGGCTGCTGTGGGCTGCAGACGGCGTACTCCCCGGCGCCAGAGCACGCAACCGTGCCACAACTGATCCAGACCACGTAGAGTCCAAGTAGGATTCTCCAGCGTGTGTGAGCCGCGCTACTCATCTACTACTGGCGCTCGCTTTGGGGGGGCCCGCCGAGGACGCCGGGGCGCCGCGGTCGAGAAGCACATGGGGCTGGCGGGGGGCGGGGCGTCCTGAGTGCGCTCGGGGGGGCGCACATGGGGCTGATTGCGCTCGGCGGTGCAACCTAATTCACCACCAAACTCTCCAGCCTCACTATCGGATGCCCCTCTTCACGATGAAGATAGTGGACGCGCACGTGGGCGCCCTCGCGAAGCGCTCTAGCTCTGTTGCAGAACGTCATCGACATCTTGGATCCATGATAACGGAACTCGACCCCGCGCACACCAAACCTCTCGTCTAGATGCGCCCCACGTAATCATTCGACGAGATAACAGCCCCGGACGTCCAACTTTGAAGAACGGTATCCCGAGATCCACCGCGGCCGAGGAGCACATGGGGCTGATTGCGCTGGGCTGATTGGGCTCGCGGCGTCAACGAACCAAGTAGCGTCGCTCCTCCCATCCGCGGATCCAGGTCCGACCGAGAACCGGATCGAGGGCATCCGGTGTGCACACCTGAATCGCGTGCAGACGGCGTAACTCGGCCGGCGTGGGCTCATCCTCGACGCGAGCAAGACGTTCGACCACGGTCTGCGTGTCCGAATCCATCTGCAATAAATCGACCGCCGCCAGGAACGTCAGGACACGGGCTGTCTCAGGAGACACTCCGCGTTCGGCGCGCACATCCATGATCATTTGCTCGAACTGATGCTCGAACTCCCCACACGGCCCGTGCCACGGAAGGACGGCTCGAAGATCTGGGACGGCGCAACTGCTGATAGACTCGCGGAGGGTCTGTTCCAGGCAGCGCTGGCCGCTTGATTGAAACACGACCCAACAAAGCTCTTCGGCAGGGACGGACCAGAGCGTTTCGCCGTCGGGTATCATCGATAGCGGCATTTCGGCACATCGCGTTTCATAGCGCTCGACGAAACACGCTAGATCTCCCCGATCGGGAAGCACGATCTCCGCATCTCGGGCGTCCGTGACGTCATACGAGAGCACGTTGATTCCACCACAGGGCGGCGGAGTCACCAGCCTGGCTCCACATCCGCTCACCGCGAGCATCATGGGCACGATGGCCGCGATCGGGCGGATCGCGAACCCCATGGAAATACTTCGCACCGTTCTCACGGGGGCGGCGTCCAAAGAGCAGATGGGGCTGATTGCGCCTCGCGCGAGTGTACACGGGGTACATATATTGACGGGTCGTAGGGCGGGTGTCGGCGGAGGACCTGGTGAAGGCGTGGGGCCTACTCGGCTGTGCTGAGGTCGGGCGTTTCATTCGGTCTCGACGAACGCGTCGCCAACGATCCGCAGCGTGGGGTCGGGGGCAGGTAGGTAGCCTCGTCGTTCAACGTGATAGCACTGGTCGCCACTGCCGAAGGAAACAGAATACGCCTCCCATGTATCTGATGACGAGGGCTCGCGAAGCTCACAGGCAGCACTCGTAAGATCCGGCCAAGCAGGGCGCGGCCGGCTTTCCGGACAGCACGTCAGGAAGGTATGCCACGAGCAAGAAATAGTCCGCGTACTTCGCCCGAATGAGGTCTGAATGG
Source organism: Sandaracinaceae bacterium (assembly GCA_004213565.1). GTDB lineage: Bacteria > Myxococcota_A > Polyangia > Polyangiales > Sandaracinaceae > JAVJQK01. Next base: position 3,800 of record SHBB01000374.1, on the reverse strand, counting down.
TCGCGATATGAGGGACAGTACCCGAGTCGCAACGCCGAGTGACGGGCGTCGCTCCCGCGACAGTCACCATCCCACGTGGATCATACGGCATGCTGCACTGGTTCACGATCGAACTGCCGAACAACTCGCTACAGATGACAGGCTGACCGTCGACGATGCACGCGAATTCAGTCTCCTGGGCTGACGCACGAAAGCAGGATCTCGGAACCACGGCCTCCGGCCGAGCTTGCGTCGTACCAAAGCTACACGCGGAACCAAGAGCCACGCCGGTGCACAGCACGACCCGTCTCATTGCGACGGGGCACTTCATGGGGCCGGGACCCTGGACGTACGTGCACGCGCACGGTCCGTGGCGGCCCGCTGGATGCGCTCGATGTGCGGCTTCACGATCTGCTCGTGCATTGGTGAGTCTCCGTGCAGGTGCGGTCCCACTCGCCGTGCGAGTCATGCATGCGTTCCGTGCCACAGGGTACCCGACCTGTTCGCCTGCATCGACTGCACGCAGGGAGGAGACAACGCCCAGGCCCTCTGAACACGCCTTGACTTGCGATCCGAGTGAGCGCCCGTACTGCAATACGCCGTCTGGCCAACACCGTACCCCCCTCCCGGATATCAAGGCACATGTCCATGCGGGGCGTCGAAGTGCGGTGGGCGAGGAGGACTTGGGACTGATGGCGCCTCATGGCGTAGTTTCCGCAGTTCGTACCGTTCTCGCGGGGGCGACGCTCGAGGGCATGAGGCTGATTGCACCTCGCGCAGCTCTGGCATACGATTGGCAGCCAGATCAATTCAGAAACTGCCCCGCATGTTCTCCTGGGAGCCGAGCCCGTGCCTCGAGACTCTTACGGCTGGGCGTCGTACAGGACACTCCAAGTGCGCTGGCTCCCAAGATACCTGCTGATGGCGCTTCTGCTGGAATCGTGTGGGGCAACAGCGCCTCCTGCACAGTCCCGCACGACACATTCGGATAATGACTACACTGAACAAGATTCCCCACGGGTTCTTAGAGCTTTCGATGCTTCGGTCGTACTGGGATTGGGGTCCGCCGAGCGCGTGTCCGGCCGCATGGCTTCAGTCACGTGTGGTGATGACATTGGCTGCGCCACGGACGAGGCCGGCCAGGCGTACTGCTGGGGGCGGTCCCGCGTAGACACCCCGGCTATGCCAGCAGGGGTTCTGCACCGATCTCCGACACGAATCGAAGTAGGAGCAGCTCGTCGCGTTCAGGGACATCCGCTATGTGTAGAGGGGTGGACCTCCCAGCTCAGGTGCTGGCGGACGAATCGCTTCGAAGAGTTTCCGTGGCGTGTTCGGTCGTTTGACATCTCTCGATCCGGTTGTGTCATCTCCCTCGACGGTGTGCTTCGTTGTTCCGCTTTGGCACATCCTGAACCCATTCTCGAACAGCCACCTCCAGCTGCGTTTCTGCCAATGGCAATCCCGGAGCCAGTGGTCGATGTAGCCGACTCCGGTGCTAGGCGATGCGCCGTGACCGAGTCTGGTGGTCTGTACTGCTGGGGCCGAAACCGTGGACGTTTGGGTCTTGGACACCGCGAAGATAGGTACGAACCGGAGCGGGTGGAGGGTCTGCCGCCGGTGGTCGCCGTGTCCATGGGGGCGGCGCACATCTGTGCACTCGACGAGGAAGGCACGGTCTGGTGCTGGGGCCTGAATCATCGTGGCCAGGTGAGCCCCGAAACGTCGCACTCGATCGAGACGCCGACCCCTCGCCCTGCCTTGTCACCGGCGACCAGAGTCGTTGCGTGGGGGACATCGACTTGTGCGGTAGTGGGCCGGCGCCTTCGTTGTACCAAAGACACGCACCCCAGTGCGCGGGCAGCTCATCGATTCGCTAGTGTAGGAGATGACGCAGTATTCGAGCTCCTCGTCGGACTGCAATCGCCTCTCCGCGACCTCTGCATTGGCGCTGGGATTGGCTGTATGATCGACGAGAGCGGAGTCCTCTACTGCTGGGACCCACATCTGAATGAGTCCGGACTCGTTCGTCTCAGTAGGCCGTAGAGGCCGTCCCGGGACGCCTCTCAGGTCGCGGGCTGGGCGGCGCGCCACAGCCAGAGCGCGGCGAGGGTCATCGCGCCGGCCTCCACGGCGACCAGGAGCCACTGCTTCGCGACGATCCCGTCGACGACCATGCCGAGGAGCCGCGCCGCGAGCGCGCCGGCCATGAAGTAGAAGATCGCGGAGGGGATGCTCGTCGACCAGGGACGAAGCTCGGTGATGGCGATGAAGGACAGCCCCACCCCGAGCAGCATGCCGCCGCGGACCCGGCGCTCGACCGCCTCGAAGAGGTCGGGGGGAGGCTCGGCGCCACCGGTGAGGGGGCCGAACCAGCCGGGGAACGCGGCGGCGGCGACGCCGACGACGGCCAGAATGATCCCGAAGATGCGATATCCAGTCATTTCTTCTCCCAGCCGCAGCTCGAGCCTCTCACGGAGTCGCGAGCTCGCGAATTCTCACGATCAAGTCCTCGCTCAACCCGGTCGCCACGACCCACGCGGAGCCTGGGCGAAGTCCGCCCCTCCCGCTCGACGATCGGGAGCGCCTGTTCGGGCACGCGGTGGGGGCTGCCCCCTCTCAGCCGCTCCCTGAGAGCCGACCACTTGCGAGGCTCCGCGCGGCATGACGTCGCGGAAACGGTCGCCGCCCCATCGCTCCGAAGCCCGCACCTGATCCAGGCGCGCCGCATCGGGCTGTGCGCCCATTGCCGCCGTCCATCCACGTCGCCTCCCTTCGCACCCAGTCTCCGGAGGGGGGCATGCGCCCTTCCCCCGACTGCCAAAGCCGGCTCGGGCGGTCGCCCCATGTCACTCGCTCACGCGAATGGTTGCCGCACCTTCGCATTCGGAACCGAATCACGCCCCGGATTCGGCTCGCGAAGACCGCCCCGACGCCGCTCGGAGCTTCCACTCGAAGCCGGTCGCCTTCTCCGACAGGTCCCACAGCCGCTCCATCACGGCCTTGTCGTAGGCGTAGGGCTCCAGCGTCCCTCTCCCGACCGGGCCGACCCACTCGTTCGCGCCGGTGGGGCCGTACAGCGCCCTCGCCTCGAGGCCGGGCTCCGTGGCGCACATCACCTCGGGGTAGGCCCCCTTCTCGGCCGACTGAACCATGGGCGAGAGCGACATGAGCCCGAACGCCATACGGGTCATCAGGTTGCCGCTGGTCTTGATGAGGGAGGTCTTCGACGAGCCGGGGTGGCAGACGAAGACACCGACCTCTTTGTTTGCTGCCTTCAGACGATCCTGCAGCTCGTAGGCGAACATCATCTGCGCGAGCTTGCTCTGCGAGTAGACGCTGTTCTGCTGGTAGTTCGCGTCCCAGTTCATGTCGTCGAACTGGATGGTGCGGATGCCCATCTTGTAGCCGAGGCTGGCGACCACCACGATGCGGCCCTTCGACTCCTCGATGCGCTCGAAGAGCAGCCCACAGAGCAGAAAGTGACCGTAGTGATTCGTGCCGAGCTGGCTCTCGAAGCCGTCCACGGTGAGCTTCTGCGTCGGCACCTGGGCGATGGCCGCGTTGCAGATGAGGGCGTCGATCCGGGGCACCGTCTTCAGCACCTCCGCCGCGGCCTCGCGCACGCTCGCCAGCACCGCGAGGTCCATGCGCACGAAGGACACGTCGGCGTCGGCGCCGAGCTCCTCCTTCAGGGTCGCGATGGCGGCGGCCGACTTCTCCGGGTTGCGGTTCAGCATGACCACGCGCGCGCCCTTCGAGAGGAGCAGGCGCGCCGCCTCGCGGCCGGTGCCGGCGTTGGCGCCGGTGATCAAATAGGTCTT
>SHBB01000373.1 GCA_004213565.1 Sandaracinaceae bacterium | reverse complement strand
CGCGGAGGCGGACTCGGTCGCGGAGGCGGACTCGGTCGCGGAGGCGGAGGCGGACTCGGGCGCGGAGGCGGACTCGGTCGCGGCGGCGGACTCGGTCGCGGAGGCGGACTCGGTCGCGGAGGCGGACTCGGTCGCGGAGGCGGAGGCGGACTCGGTCGCGGAGGCGGACTCGGTCGCGGAGGGCGGACTCGGTCGCGGAGGGCGGACGCGGTCGCGGAGGCGGTCGCGGAGGCGGAGGCGGTCGCGAGCTCCGAGGCGGCCGCTACCCCACGAAGTCCGATCGCGCGACTGCGGCCCCGGCGGCTCGGTGGTCTCCGACGAGCGAGAGGCGCAGCGAGTCCTCCGCGGCTCGCAACCCGCCGCGCTGACGCCTCGCCCAAGACACTGAGATCAAACGAGAAAGGCGGACATAGGAGCCGGTGGTGGACCCGGACGTGGCCGGTCGCTCAAGGTGGACCGATGCTGCAAGACGCCAACCGAGCCCGCCGCGAGAGCGCCAGCGCGTACGCGGCGCTCGCCGCGCTGGTCTGCGGGCTGGTCGCCTGCGAGGCCCCCCCGGCGGCGTCGGACGGGGGCGCGGCGATGTCGGACGCGGGCCTGGTCGTTCCGTCGCCGATGGACGCGGGAGGCGGCGAGGTCGACGGCGGCTCGGCGCCCGCGGACGCGGGCGGTGACGCCGGCCGCGCGCCGCGGGTGGACGCGGGGCCGAGCCGGAGCGCGATGTTCGGGCCGCAGTCCTCGAGCGCCGCGGCCGACTGGGGCTTCGACTTCGTCGAGACGTTCGACGGGCTCAGCGACTGGGTGCGAACGGAGGGGAGCGTCGGCAACGTGCACGACGTGGCGCGGATGCCCAAGCTGCTGGACGGAAGCGACTCGGCCTGGGGCTACTACTCGGCCTGGAGCGACGCGACGCCGCCGTCGAGCTGGATCGGCGCGTTCGGAGACGAGCGGGTGTGGCGGGGGACGAAGTCGGCGGCGATCGATCTCGGCGGCGCCGCGGGACCGAGTCGCTTCGGGCTCTACATGGGCGAGGGCTACGACGAGTTTCACCTCTTCTTCATGGTCAACGTCCCGCGCAACGAGTTCCCGACGTCGTGCGCAGGAGGCCGCTGTCGTGACGGCGCGACGGGGACCTACACAGAGGGCGAGAGCTACGCGTACTTCGGCTCCTGGAAGTTCAACACCTTCAACCTGGGCTGCCCCTCGGCCCTGTGCCCCGACCGCGACACGTACAGCGAGCACTGGCACCTGGTCGCCCACCTCAAGCAGAACAGCTACGCCACCGACCCCGGCATCATGATCCGCATGGAGGGGCACGGCGACGACAGCATGGATCGCTGGGCCAACGCCGGAGATCGGAGCCTGAACGACCTCCTCGGTGACTGGTTCGGCATCAAGTATCACGTCACCCAGCTGGACGGTGAGACGGTCTTCGACGCGTGGGTCTACGACCAGGACGGGACCGCCACCCAGGTCCTCGAGGGGCAGCGCTGGACGAACCCCGCGTCCGCGCGGGGCCAACGCTGGAACCAGTTCTTCTTCGGGGGGAACAACAGCAACACGTACAGCTGGGGCCCCACGATGCAGTCCGTCTACTACATCGACGACGTGATCATCGACGAGGGGCGCATCGGCCCCCGCTACTTCGAGATCATCCGCTGACCTGACACACGAGGACGTCATGAGACTTTGCATTCGGGCTTCACGCTGGCTCGTGGTCGTGACCCTCCTGGGCTGCACCGGAATGCTCTCCGCGCCCGACGCGACGGTGAGCGTCAGCGACGGCGACGTTCCGCGCGTCGACGCCGACGCGCCCGCTCGAGACGCGCGGGCGCCGACGCCGTCGGACGCCGCGCTCGACGACGCGGCCACGGGGGACGCAGACACGGGAGACGCAGGGCGGCCCGGAGGCCTCACCTGCGCGGACCGCGCGAGCCACCCGGAGTGGCTGCTCTGCGAAGACTTCGAGGGCGGCGCCGGCGACTTCGACGCGTGGCGGGCGGGCACGCCGTTCCACGAGCTGTCGGGCGACGAAGACCGCGGTCGGATGAACATCGTGAGCGATGGGGCTCACGCGGGGGCACACGCGCTGCACATGCCGGCCAGCGCCGCCTCGGGCTACCGCGGCGCGTCCCTGAGCTGGCTCCAGTGCGCGGGGGACTACGAGCGGGGCTGCAGCCTCGGGGGACACGACGAGCTCTTCTTGCGAGCGTGGGTGCGCTTCGGCGAGGAGCACCGGTTCGTCCATCACTTTCTCAGCATCCGCGGCCGCTACACGGCGGACTCGCCCTACGACGACTCGCTGTCCGGCTACTGGTTCAACGGCACCGCGGGCTGCCTCCCCGACGGGACGACGCACATGAGCGCGACGCTGGAGGTGGACCGCCGCTCCGAGTCCCCGCGTCATCACACGGGCTACTTCTACTCCTATCACCCCGACATGCCGCGCACGCGCTGCGGGGGCGGCAACGCGCGCTTCCCGGAGATCTGTCGCGACTGCAATCGCTGGGAGGCGATCCGGCTCGCGCCGAGCTGCGACGACTCCGACCACGGATGCTACTGGGGTGAGACCTTCGAGGTCGGCGACGCGGAGCTCGCCGCCGATCCCGATCGCTTCACCTTCTCCAAGGGCGAATGGACCTGCCTCGAGATGCGGGTGAGGCTCAACACGCCCGGCGTGGCCGACGGAGAGATGGAGTACTGGATCGATGACGCGCCGGCCTTCGCGGTGCGCGACATGCGCTGGCGGACCGTCGACACGGTGGCCCTCAACCGCGTCGAGCTCCAGCACTACATCAACGGAAGCAACTGGTTCGGCACCCCCGAGCAGAGCAACGAGGTCTGGTTCGACGACGTGGTGATCAGCACCCGTCGGGTCGGCTGTCGGTGAGCCACTCGAATGTGCCCCGCTCGCCATTCTTGGGTTGGTGTTCCGAGATCGCGCCTCATATTGAGGAGACATGCGACGACTTCTTCTTGGTTCTTTCCTTCTCCTCGCCTTCGGGTGCTCCAACCTGCTCGCCTTCGACCTCACGCTGAACCTCGCGGAGCAGCGGGTGAACGGGAGCCCGGTCGGGGGGCTGCTGGGCGGCTTCTTCGAGCTGCCGATCCCGCTCGAGGTGGATCTCGCCTCCGAGACGGCGGCGCGCGACACGGGGCCCGCGCAGGCGGTGCGGCTGACCGCGCTGACGCTCGACATCACGCCCACCGCGGAGGAGGCGGGCGATACGGACGACTTCGGCTTCGTCGACTCGATCGAGATCTTCGTCGAGAGCAGCGAGAGCGGGAGCGACCTGCCGCGAGTGCGAGTGGCCAACGTGAGCGCGGTGCCGGACGGGGCGCGGCAGATCGCGTTCGAGACCGACACGTCGGTCGATCTTCGCCCCTACATCAACGAGGGCGCGCGGCTGACGAGCTCGGCCGAGGGCACCGTGCCGCCGGATGACGTGACCTTCGACGGGCAGATCCTGCTGACCGTCGAGGTCCTCTGATCGGCGCGCTCACTCGATGATGAAGAAGAGCTCCTCGGCCTTGTCGGCGTCGAGCTTCTTCAGCGCCTCGTACTGCGCCTTCGCCGCGGCGCCCTGGCCGAGGTTCGCGTAGCAGACGCCGAGCCCGTAGCGGAGGCCGGGATCGTCGGGCGCGCTGAGGAGCGCCTGCTGGTAGGGCTCGACCGCCTCCTTGAAGCGGTGGAGCTCGATCAGGTTGTCCGCGAGCCGATGCATCGCTTCGCTGTGGTCGGGGTCGACCTCGCCGACGCGTGAGTACGCCTTGACCGCGTCCTCGCGCCGGTCGAGGCGCTCGAAGAGCTTGCCGAAGCTGAGCAGGGTGTCGACGTCACCGAGGCCGAGCTCCATCGCCTCCGCGCACGCCGCCGCCGCGTCCTCCTTGCGGCCGACCTTGAGGTAGCCGAAGCCGAGCGCGGCCTTGAGGTTCGGGTCGTCCGGCGCGTTCTTGCACGCGCCCTCCCACGCCGCGATCGCCTCGTCGCCGCGGCCGAGCCGCATGAGCGACGCGCCGAGCGCGTACTGCGCGGTGGCGTGGGTGGGGTCCATGCGCAGCGCGCGAGAGAGGGCGGCGGCGCTCTCGTCGAAGCGCTCGAGGCGCTGCAGCACCGAGCCCATCCGGAAGTAGCCCTCCGCGCTCTGGACCTCGCGCACGAGCGCGCTCAGCGCCTTCAGCGCCTCGTCGAGCTTGCCCGCGCGCTCGAAGGCGCTCGCCTTGGCGAGCTCGAGCCGCGCGGAGCTGCCCTTCGCGGCCGCGCCCTCGAGCACGACGATCGCCTCGGAGCCCTTGCCGGCCGCGGTCAGGGCTTCGCCCAGCGCGAGCAGGATGTCGGGGTCCTCGGGCGAGAGCAGCTTGGCTTGCTCGAGGCTCTTCAGCGCCTCGGCCGCGTCGCCCGAGGCCACGAGCAGCTCGCCCAGCGCCCGGTGCGCCAGCGCGCTCTCGGCGTCGAGACGCACCGCGCGTCGCGCCGCGTCCAGCGCGCGATCCGGCTGGCCGTCGTCGCGGTAGCACCAGGCGAGCTGCACCCAGTCGTCCGCGTGGTGGCCGCCGAGCGACGCCGCCTGACGCAGCGCCTCGAGGGCCTCCTGGACGCGGCCCGCCTCACGGTGGAGCCGGCCGAGGAGCGCCTGCGCCTCGCGCGAGGTGGCGTCCGCCTCCGCCGCGGCGCGCGCCTCCGCGTAGGCCTTCTCGCTCTCGCCGTCGTCGGCGAACGCGCGCGCCAACGCGACCCGCACGCCCGCGTCCTCGGGGTGGCGGTCGCGCGCCTCCACGAGCGCGTCGAGGAGATCGAAGCCGCGATCGGCCTTGCGGCACGCCTCGGCGAGCTCGGGCGCGATCGGGGCCGGCGCGTCGGCGACGTGCATGGCCCGCTTCAGCGCGTCGACCGCCGCGTCCCATCGATCGGCGGCGCCGAGCGCGCGCGCGAGGCGGCGCTGGATGTCGGCGTCGTCGGGGCGCAGCGACGCGGCGCGCTCGAGCGGCGCGACGGCCTCCTCGGGCGCGCTCCGGTCTTCACGCGCCTTCGCCAGCCCGAGGAGCACGTCGACGTCGTCGGACAGCGCGGCGAGCTTGCCGTAGTGCGCCTCGGCCTCGCTCGGCATGCCGAGCGCGAGGTAGACGCGGGCCGCGTGCTCGTGCGCGTCGGCGCGCGTCGGGTCGAGCTCCGCCGCCTTCGCGTACTGCTGCACGGCCTGCTTGGGGCGCTTCTCGGCCTCGAGCACCTGGCCGAAGCCCACGAGGTACTTGGCCTCGTCGGGGCGGGCCGTCGCCGCCGCCTCGCTCTCCTCACGCGCCTTCGCGACGTCGCCGAGCGCGAGCATCGTGACGCCGAGGTAGTAGCGCGCCTCGGGTTCATCCGGCACGCGGTGACGGGCCGCGTTGAGCCAGTCGCGCGACTCGGAGTAACGCGCGAGCCGGCAGAGCGAGGCGCCCATGCCGACCGCGACGGGCCCATCCTGCACGCCGAGGTTCACCGTCTTCGAGAGCGCGTCGAGCGCCTCCTGCCAGCGCTCGGCCGCGAGGAGCGCGAGGCCGTGCGCGCGATGCGACGCGGCGTCGTTCGGCGTCAGCGACGCCGCCTCCGAGAGGGCGCCGACCGCCTCGTCGACGCGGCCCATCGAAAGCGCGAGCTCACCGAGCAGCCGGTGGAACCAGCCGACCTTCGGCTTCAGCTCCGCCGCGCGGCGCAGCTCCTGCAGCGCCTCGTCGTCACGGTCCACCGCCGACAGCGCCTCGCCGTAGCCCGCGTGGCCGGCCGCGTCCTGCGGCGCCTTCGCGAGCGCCGCCTCGAACACCCCGATCGCCGCCGCGTGCTTGCCGAGCGCGTTGAGCGCGCGACCCACCTCGAAGGCGGTGTCCGCGTCGTCGGGCCGGAGCGAGAGCGCCTTGCCGAACGCCTTGGCCGCGTCGCCGTGCTGGCCGGCCGCCGCGTGCGCCTTGCCGAGCCCGCGCTGCGCGTCGAAGTCGTCGGGCGCCTCGGCGGCGGCCTCGCCGAAGACGGTGGCCGCGCCCGTGACGTCGCCCGACGCGAGCAGGAGATCGCCCAGAGCAACTTTGCGCGCGGTGCTCGGCGCGATCTCGATGGCGCTCCGCTGCGCGCCGATCGCGTCGTCCATGCGACCGATGGCGGCGTACTTCTCGGCCACCCTCTCCTGCAGGCCAGCGTCGGCGGGCTCGGCCGCGCGCGCCTTGCCGAGCGCGGACGCCGCGTCGTCGACGCGCCCTTCCCGCGCGCACGCGTCGGCCAGCGCGAGCAAGGTGTCGACCCCGCCCTCCCCGACCTCGCTCGCCTTGGCGAGCGCGCGCGCTGCGTCGGCGTCCCGACCGAGCGCCTGGTAGGCGCGACCGAGGGCGGCCCACGCCGCGCCGTCATCGGCGCGATGACGCGTGGCGACCTCGAACGCGGCCGCCGCGGGCTCGTGACGGCCGAGCGCCGCGAGCACCTCGCCGTGCGCCTTCTGCGCCTCGGCGTGGTCGGGCCGAAGGCCCACCGCAGCACGCAAGGCTTCTTCTGCCCCCGCGTGATTCTGCGCCGCCGCGCGCACCTGGCCGAGGCCGAGCCACGCGTCGAAGCCGCTCGCGTTGGCCGAGGCCGAGGCGGCGAAGGCGGCCTCCGCCCCGACGAGATCACCGAGCGCCCGCCGCGCCCGACCGAGGCCGAGCTGGTTGTCGGCGTCGGGCGAGACCCGCGCCGCGCTCCGGTAGGCCTGCGCCGCCTCTTCCCAGCGACCCGCGGCCGCGCACGCCGCGCCGAGGCGAGCCGCGATGGCCGGGTCGTCGGGAGAGAGCGACGACGCCTGCTGGAGCGGCGCGACCGCGTCCGCCGGCCGGCCGAGGCGCTCGAGCACCCCCGCCAGCGAGAGCTGCGTGGTGAGATCCTCCTGGGCCATGCCCGCGGCCTGGGTCAGCGGGTCGAGCGCCTCGGCGTCGCGACCGAGCTTGCCGTAGAGGCGCCCGAGCGAGACGAGCGCGTCGGCCCAGCCGGGCGCGAGGTCGACCGCCTTGCGATAGGACGCGATGGCGGCGTCGGGCTGACCGAGCTTCGCCTGCGCCTGACCGAGCACGTGGTGGGCGTCGGCGGATCCCGGCAGGAGGGTCACCGCGCGCGACAAGGCGCGGAGCGCGGCGTCGGCCTGCTTCTTGGTGAAGAGCGCGCGGCCATAGCCGAAGAGCACGTCGCCATCCATCGCCGCCTCGACGCCGCCCTCGAGCTGCACCGCCCGCTCGTAGCAGGCGAGCGCGCGATCGAGGTCGCCGCGGCGCTCCTGGACGTCGGCGAGCGCGGCGAAGAGCGCGCGGTCCTCCGTCTGGAGCTGGGCCGCCGCCTCGAGCGCCTCGGCCGCCTCGTCGTCGCGGAAGTCCTCCGCGAGCAGGATGCCGAGCCCGCGGCGCGCGGCCTCGAAGCCGAGTCCGAGGGCCTTGCGGTACGCCTCCTCGGCCCCGGTGGGCGCGCCGTTCGCGTGGCGCGCGTCGCCGAGCTTCGCCCAGCCCTCGCCGTGGTTGGGCAGCGCGGTGACCGCGCGCTCGAGCGCCGCGACCGCGTCGCCGGGCCGCTCGTCGCCGAGGTAGGCCATGCCGAGGTGCAGGCGCGCCTCGGGCTGATCGGGGAAGAGCGCGAGGCTCTGCTCGAGGTGCCGGACCGCGGCCTCGAAGCCGCCGCGACGGAGCTCCGCCGCGCCGAGCGCGGACATGACGCTCGCGTCGCCGGGCGCGCTCTGGCTCGCGGCGGTGAGCGCGGCCACGGCCTCGTCGTGCCGGCCGAGCAGGCTCAGCACGCGGCCGAGCTTGGCGTGCACGCCCTCGGGCACGCCGCCGCTGACGTCGATGGCGGACTGGTACGCGGCCGCCGCCTCTCCGGTGCGGCCGAGCGCGGCCAGCGCGTCCGCCTTGCCCACGAGCGCGGGGACGAAGCGGCCGTCGAGCCGGAGCGCGTCGTCGAAGGCGGCGATGGCGCGATCGACCTGACCCGCCTTCAGCCGCGCGCGCCCGACGTCGCTCCAGCCGCGCGCCTCCTCGAGCCCGAGGGACGCCGCCTTCTCCAGGCTCTCGAGCGCCTTGTCGGGCGAGCCGGTGGCGAGGAGCGCGGCGCCGAGGCGCGCGTGGGTGACGGCGTCGTTCGGGGCGAGCGCGGCGGCGCGCTTCAGCGGGTCCACCGCCGCCTCCTCGAAGCCGAGCGAGAGGCGCAGGCTGCCGAGCGCGGCCTGCCCCTCCGCGTCGTCGGGATCGAGCGCGAGCGCGCGGCTCCACGCGTCGACCGCCTCGTCATCGGCGCCGACCTGCTGCTTGGCCCGCGCGAGCTCGACCCACGCGTCGCGCAGCTGCGGCGACAGCTCGGTCGCCTTCTCGAAGCTCGCGCGCGCGTCGTCCGCGAGCCCGCGCGCCTTCTGCGCCTTGCCGAGCCGGGCGTGCAGCGCGCCGTCGTCGGCGTCCAGCTGCACGGCGCTGCGGAAGCTCGCCTCCGCGTCGGGGTAGCGCTCGGCCCGGAGATAGAGGTCGCCAAGCTCGGCGTGCAGCGAGGGCTCGCTCGGGCGGTGGGTCAGGGCCTGCTTCAGCGCCTCGGCCGCCCGGGTCTCGTCTCCGAGCCCTGATCGCGCCCGCGCGAGCGACACCCAGCCGTCGGCGTCCTGCGCCTCGCGCTGGGTGACGCGCTCGAACGCCATCACGGCGAGCTCGTGCTGCTCGCTCTTCAGGGCGCTGACGCCGAGCGCGCGCTGGGCGTCGAGCCGGTCGGGCTCGCGGTCGGCGCAGCGCTTCAGCGCCGCGACGGCGTCCGCGTGCCGACCGCTCTCGGCGAGGGCCCGCCCGTAGACGAACCACGCCTCGACGTCGAGGGGCGCCAGCTCGGTCGCCTTCTCGAGCGCGGGCAGCGCGCGCTCCACCCGCCCGAGGGCGAGCAGGGTCGCCCCGAGCCGGCTCTGCAGGCGCGCGTCCTCGGGCCGCGCCTCGGCCGCCTTGGTCAGCGGCTCGACCGCGTCGGCGTCCCGGTCGAGCGCGGAGTACGCGGCGCCGAGGCCGGCGAGCGCGTCCACGTCGTTTGCGGAGCGAGAGAGCACGGCGCGCCACGCCTCGACCGCCTCCTCGTGGGCCTCCGAGCGCACGGCGGCGTCCGCGTGCTGGCGGTGCGCGTCCAGGCGATCCGGGTCGAGCTTCGCCGCGCGTCGGTAGGCCTCGCGCGCCTCGGCCCACTTGTCGGCGTCGGCGTGCGCCTTGCCGAGCGCCATCAGCGCGTCCGGGTCGTCGGCGCTGAGCTTGGAGATGGCCTCGAGCACCTCGGCCGCGTCGTTCGGGCGCTCGAGCTTCGAGAACAGATCCGCGAGCGATCGCAAGATGCCTTCGTTCTCGGGGTCGACCTCGCGCGCCTTGCGGTAGGCGCGGACCGCTCGCTCCAGCTCTCCGCTCGACTCGTAGAGCGCGCCGAGGCTCGCGTGGGGCGCGGCGGACGCGCCGTCGAGCTGGGCGCTCTTCTCGAGCGCGGCGAGCGCCTCGTCGGTCATCTTCAGCGCGGCGCACGCCTGCCCGAGCAGGAGCTGCGCGGCGGCGTCGTCGGGGGCAATGCGGGTGCTCTGACGGAGCGACTGGCGCGCCGCCTCCCACTTCTCCTGGCCCGCCTCGGCGCGGCCCTTGCCGAGGTAGAGCGCCGCGTCGTCCGGCTCGTGCTCGAGCGCGGCCGCGAAGGCCTTCTCCGCCCCGCCGAGCTTGCCCAGCGCGAAGAGCACCGCGCCGTGGGCGGCGTGCACGTCGGCGCGATCCGGGAGCAGCCCGACGGCCCTCCCGAGCGCGGGCTCGGCCTCGGCGTCTTGCTCGAGGGAGCGATGCGCGAGCCCGAGCTGGAGCCAGCTCTCGCCGCGCTCCGCATCGATCTCCACCGCCTTCTCGAAGGCCTTCACCGCCGCGCCGCGCTTGTCGAGCTTCGCCGCGGC
>SHBB01000372.1 GCA_004213565.1 Sandaracinaceae bacterium | reverse complement strand
GACCGGCGCGGAGACGCGCTCCGCGCTCCGGGCGCCCACCCACCATGCGGTCACGCCGAAGCCGGCGACCAGCGCGAGGACGGCGAGGCTCCACGCGAAGACGACGCCGCGACGGTCGCGCTCTTCGCCCTGGGGCGACACGAGCGGCGGCGGCGACAGGGTGGGGGCGAGGGACGCGCGCGGGCCCCCGAGAGGATCGACGAGGTCGTCGAGATCGACGCGATCGCTGGAGCCGAGATCGAGCGTCTCCGCGTCCTCGTCCACCTCCGAGAGCGCTTCCGCCGCGTCGGCGGCGGGCGCGTCCGCGACGAACCCACGCGGGTCGAGCTCGTCGAGGTCCAGCGTCGTGTCGAGATCGAGCGTCGACGGCTCGGCGTCGAGGTCGGCGTCCAGGTCGAGCGTGTCCAGCGCGGGCACCCGACGCACGAAGGTCTCCTCCTCGGGCGCGAGCGCCTCGGGGACCGTGTCGAGCTCGTCGGGGATCGGCGTCCGCTCGCTCGCGAACGGCTCGTCGGTCACCATGCGGACCGGCTTCGGCACGCGCAGGAAGGGGATCGCCGGCGGCAGCGTGGCGGCCTTCGGCGGCATGGGCGGAGGCGCGGACGACGCGAGGCCCGTGGGGAGCGGCGGCGGCTTGGGCACGTCCACCGGCCCCTCCACTCGCTCCCTGCGCGAGACCGGCACGACGTCGGAGAACGTCCCGCGCGGGATGGGCGGCGGGGTCTTCTTGGGGGTCTTCTCGGCTGCGCTCATGTCAATTCCACTCCGAGAGGACTTTGATACAAATATTGGGCCATGGAGCGTGACCGCGTCTCAGGCCCGATCCGGCCGAAAACACCGTGACATCGTCGCCTCACCCCGACATGACCGCCATGGAGTGGCGACGATTCCCGCCACCTGGGCGTGCCGCGGTGGCGAGTCGGGTCGCCACCCGCTATTCGGCGAGGGTGAGCTCCCTGCGGTGGATCTTCGGCTACGGCTCGCTCGTCTGGCGGCCCGCCTTCGAGCACCTCGAGCGACGCCCGGCGCGCCTGCACGGCTGGGCGCGGCGCTTCTGGCAGGGCTCGACCGATCACCGCGGCGTGCCCGGCGCGCCCGGACGGGTGGTCACCCTGGTCCACGACCCCGACGCGACCACCGCGGGCATGGCGTATCGGGTGAGCGAGGCGGTGTGGGAGAGCGTCATCGCGCAGCTCGACCACCGCGAGAAGGGCGGCTACGAGCGGCACGAGGTCGAGCTGTCCGCCGCCCCCGACACCCTCCCCGGCCTCGTCTACCTCGCCTCGGCCGACAACCCGAGCTTCCTCGGCCCGGCTCCGCTCGAGGACATGGCGGCGCAGATCGCGGCGGCGCGTGGCCCGAGCGGCGACAACGCCGAGTATCTGCTGCGGCTCGAGGCGTGGCTGCGCGACCAGGGCGAGGACGACGCGCACGTCTTCACCCTGGCCGACGCCCTGCGCCGACGGTGACGCCGACCTGACGCTCAGCGCGCGTCGACGATGAAGCCGCCCTCGGCGTGCTGGCCCCCGCCGTAGGTCGCGGTGAAGCTCACCAGGCGGCTGCCGGGCTCCGGACCCGCGCTCACCAGGACCTCCACCTCGTCCGCCGGACCGTCGTAGTCCCAGTTGCCGTGGCTGGGTCCGGAGCAGCCGAGCGCGAACACCTCGGCGCCGCGACTCGAGAGCGTCGTCCCCGGCGGCACCTCCGCGAAGGAGGCGTACTCGCCGAGCGAGAGCTGGATCATCGCCCAGCCGAAGTCGTCCCCTCCGAGCGCACCGACGTGCAGCGTGACGACCGAGTCGAAGGTCTCGATCTGGTAGGCGTCCGCGTCGAAGGCCCCCACGGTGACCATGTCTCCGCTGAGCCAACCCGAGTGCACCAGCCCCTCACGGACCGAGCCGGCGCCGCGGCCCTCGGGACCGGCTCCGAGCTCGTGCGAGCTGGTGCAGCCCGCCGCGAGCCCCAGCGCGAGCGCGCAGACGAGTGTCGTACCCTGGCTTGTCGTGGTCATCGTGCTCCCTCCGTTCGACCCCTCGACCGCAAGAGCAGTGCCGACCGGGCTTCCCCACGATCGACGCGCCAGAGTGTGCCCCGCGTTGCACACGGTGTGCGCTTGGCGCACGGATCAGCCCATGGAGAACGCGGCGCCCATGCCCGGCAGCCAGGCGCCTCCGTCGACCACGAAGATCTCCCCGTGCACGTAGCTCGCCGCGTCGCTGGCCAGGAACAGCGCCGCGTTGGCGATGTCCTCGACCCGCCCGAAGCGCCCGAGCGGGATCGCCTTCTCGAGCTTCGCCTTCATGTCCGGCGGCGCGAGGCGCGTCATGCCCTCGGTGTCGTCGATGGGCCCGGGCGCGATGGCGTTGACGCGGATCCCCATCGAGCCCCACTCGAGCGCGAGGCTCTTGGTCAGCGAGTCCACCGCCGCCTTGGCCGCGGACGCGTGCGTCTGGAGCGGCGTCGCCGCGTAGTGCAGCGTCGCGGAGATGTTCAGGATCACGCCGCCGTTGTCGCGCAGCCCCCGCTCGAAGGCGGCGCGGGTCACGTTCCACGTGCCGACCGTGTCGATGTCGAGCACGGTCTTGAACGCGTTGTAGGAGAGCGTGGCGGCGGGACAGAGGAAGTTGCCGGCCGCGCCGTTGACGACGAGGTCGACCTTGCCGAGCTGGTCGATGGCGGCGTCGAGCGCGGCCTCGACCGCCTGCGGGTCGCGCACGTCGGCCGGGGTCGCGATGCAGCGTCGGCCCGTCTCCTCGCTCAGCTCCTTCGCGGCCGCCTCGAGGCGGTCGGCCTTGCGCCCCACGATCGCCGCGTCCGCGCCGTGCGCCATGAACGCGCGGGTGATGCCCTTGCAGATGCCCGAGCCGCCGCCCGTCACGAAGGCGACCTTGCCGGCCAGGATGTCGTCCTTGAACACGCTCATGGGCCGGACTGTACACTCTGCCGGGCGTGCACGAGGTCGACGTCGTCATCGTGGGAGCCGGCGCGGTCGGGCTCGCCTGCGCCGCGGCGCTCGCGCGGGCCGGCCACGAGGTGGTGGTGCTCGACCGCGAGGGCGGACCGGGCCGCGAGACCACGAGCCGCAACAGCGGGGTGATCCACGCGGGCCTCTACTACCCGACGGGCTCCCTGATGGCGGAGACGTGCGTCGAGGGGCGCTCGCTCCTCTACGCGCGCTGCGCGCGGGACGGGGTGGCGCACCGCAAGACCGAGAAGCTCGTGGTCGCCACCGAGCCCGGGGACGAGGCCGCGCTCGAGCCCCTCCTCGAGGTGGGCACCCGCAACGGAGCCGGCGCGCTGAGCCTGATCGACGGCGCGGCCATCACGCGCCTCGAGCCGCGCGTGGTCGCGCGCTGCGCGCTTCGCTCGCCGGAGTCCGGGATCGTCGACGTGCACGGCCTCTGCCAGAGCTACGTGGCCGAGGCGCAGGCCTTCGGGGCGAGCTTCGCGTACCACACCGAGGTCGTCGGCTTCGCGCCGCGCGGCGACGGCTACCAGGTGGACACGCGCCGCGGTGACGCCCGCTTCTCGGTGCGGGCGGGCGCGGTCGTCAACGCGGCCGGGCTCGCCTCGGATCGGGTCGCGGCGATGGCGGGCGTGGACGTGGACGCGCGCGGGTGGCGCATCCGCCCCTGCAAGGGCGACTACTTCGCGATCGCGCCCCGGCTCGGCCGGCTCTGCCAGCGCCTGGTCTACCCGCTCCCCACGGCGGCCGGCCTCGGCGTGCACGTGACGATGGACCTCGGAGGCGCCTTCCGCGCGGGGCCCGACACTGAGTATCTCGACGCGAGCGATCCGAGCCCGCCGCGCTACGACGTCGACCCGAGCAAGGCGGCGCGCTTCGGGGCCGCGCTGCGCCGCTACCTGCCCGAGGTGCGCGACGAGGATCTCTCGCCGGACTACGCGGGCGTGCGACCGAAGCTCTACGGCCCCGGAGAAGCCAAGCGGGACTTCGTGCTCGAGGAGACGCCCGCGCGGGTCGTGCACCTCGTCGGCATCGAGTCTCCGGGCATCACCGCGTCCGAGGCGCTCGCGCGGCGCGTGCTCGCGCGGCTCTGATCAGGTCTTCTTACGGGCCTTCTGCCGCTTCTTCTCGCGCTTCTCGGCCTTCTTCTTCACGGCCGCGCGGCGCTTCTCGACCTGCGCCTGCGTGGGCTTTCGCCCGGGCAACGGGGCCTGCTCCTCGTGGTGCTCGTCGACCGAGCCGATCTGCAGCCCCAGCTCGAACAAGGCCACCTCGCGCCGACCTCGCTCTCCGATGCGGAAGGGCATGACCGCCGCCCCGATGCCCGCGCCGACGTAGAGCGCGCCCTTGGCCGGCCCGCCGTTCTGGCGCGCCCCGTACAGGCCGTGCACGTACTTGTGTCCCGCGAGCTTGCCCACCGCCAGCTCGTGCAGCCGCGCGAGCGTGACCTGCCCCGCGTGCGTGTGGCCCGCGAGCACGAGCGGCACGTCGTGGTTCCAGAGCCAGTCGGCCTCCTCGGCGATGTGGCTCAGCCCCACCGTCGGGAGGTCCTTGCGCAGGCCCTTGACGGCCTCCCACCGATCCGCGTGGCCGGTGTAGGCGTCGTCCAACCCGACGATCTGGAGCCGCTCGTGCCGCAGCGTGATCACCGTGTTGCGGTTCTTGAGGATCTCCACGCCCGCCTTCCGGAGCGCGCGGTGCACCTCGTCGGCGCCGGACCAGTAGTCGTGGTTGCCGAGCACGCCGATCGTCGGGGCCTGGAGCTCCGAGAGCACCGAGGTGAGCTGCTCCAGATACATCTGGCTGTGGCAGACGAAGTCGCCCGTGATGACCACGAGGTCGGGCGCCTGCGCGTTGGTCATGCGGATCGCCTCGCGCTGCACGCGCTCGGGGGTGACCCGCCCGAAGTGCATGTCCGTCAGGTGCGCCACCCGGAGGTGGTCGACCATCTGCACGTGCTCCTCCGGCCCGGCGAACTGACGGAGCTCGATCGGCTGGCGCCGGAAGCGCCGCCACAGAGCCCGGTGGCTCCCCTTGAACAGCTCTGCTTGCTCGGCCGCGTACTCGGCCGCTTCATCGACGCTGGGGGGTGCCTCCGACAACAATCTCGCTCCAAGCAGGACCTAAGGCCGCCCCGCCGCGCCGCAAAGCGTAACCACGCGACGCCCCGTCCGCACCTTCGAGACGGAGGTATCCTCCCGACATGCTCCGCTTCAGCACCGATCCGGCCGTGGCCGAACGCCAGATGGACGCGCTCGTCTTCTCTTTGACCACCTTCGGCTACATCGACGGCGACTTCGACGAGGCCGAGAAGGGGCTGATCCTCGACACGATCCGCGGGCTGGTGGAGCGCCGCGTGGACACCGGCATGCCCGACGCCACGCCCGAGGTCCGCGCCGATCTGGTGGCGCGCTTCACCAAGCACTTCCACGAGAAGTTCGAGCGCATCGACGCGAAGGTCGAGGAGCTCTTCCACGAGCCCGTGGCCAAGGACGAGAGCCGCGACGACTTCGTGCACGCGAAGCTCAAGCAGCGCTGCTTCGAGCTGTTCCAGGGCTTCGACCGGGACAACCAGGAGGCCCTGCTCGAGAGCGTCGACGAGCTGATCCGCGCGGACGGCGAGCTGCACCCGGCGGAGCTGAAGTTCCGCGCGGAGCTCGCCGCGTTGCTCGAGACCCCGGTGGAGATGGAGCTGCTCGAGGACATCTCGGAGGGGCCGCGCGCGTCGGTCTCCGCGCCCGTCACCGTGCGGGCGGAGGCGGACCACCCGTTCTTCCAGCAGTTCGAGTTCCACTACAGCGCCGACCCGGCCAAGATCGAAAAACAGGTGGCGGCGGATCTCGCGCTGGTCGACCGCATGATCGACACCCTCGAGCGGCGGGCGAAGGCGGGGGCGGGGCGGCTGGGCGGCGCCAAGACGGTCGGCGAGCTGGAGCGGGGCGCCTCGTTCCTCGACGGACACACGCACGTGCTCATGCCGAAGGACGGCGAGGCGCACGAGCTGACGGTGCTCGGCGACCTGCACGGCTGCTACAGCTGCCTGAAGGCCGGGGTCATGCAGGCGCGCTTCTTCGAGAAGCTGGAGGCCTGGAAGAAGGACCCCGACAACCACCCCAACCCGAAGCTGGTCCTGCTCGGCGACTACATCGACCGCGGCATCTTCAGCCTGAACGGCGTGCTGCGGACCGTGATGGAGATGGCCACCCGCGCCCCCGACCACGTCTACGTGCTCCGCGGCAACCACGAGTACTACATCGAGTACCAGGGGCAGGTGTACGGCGGGGTGAAGCCGGCCGAGGCGATCAACTCGCTGAAGCCGCACCTCCCCGTCGACGTGTTCCGACGCTACATGGCGCTCTTCGACGTGCTGCCGAACGTGCTGCTCTTCGACCAGACCCTCTTCGTGCACGCCGGCATCCCGCGCGACCGGGTCATCAAGGAGCGCTGGCAGGATCTGTCCACCCTCAACGACCCCGACGTCCGCTTCCAGATGATGTGGAGCGACCCGAGCGCGGCCGACGTGATCCCGGCCGCCCTCCAGGAGCAGACGGCGCGCTTCCCCTTCGGCAAGCTGCAGTTCGCGTCCTTCATGCGCCGCATCGGCTGCACGACGCTGGTGCGCGGCCACGAGAAGGTCGAGGAGGGGTTCCGCCGCATCTACGACGACGACGCCGGCCTGCTCATCACCCTCTTCAGCGCGGGCGGCCGCGACAACCGCGATCTACCCCCGCGCAGCAGCTATCGCGGCGTGACCCCGATGGGCATGACACTGCACCGCGCCCGGGACGGCGAGACCACGATCACGCCCTTCGCGCTGGACTGGGAGAGCTTCAACGACCCGGCGCGGAACGCCTTCCACAAGCAGCCGCCCGAGATCGCGCACCGCGTGGAGTAGCTCTCAAGATCGGGCGGGCGCGGCCGTTCCCTCGGGCGAGGGGCAACGAAGGACACCGATGAGCGCCGCCCGGAAGAAAGCACTGACCGTCCCGGACCTCCCGGTCCAGCGCGCCGCGCGTGTCCCGCGCGAGATGCGCGCCTTCCTCCTGAACGAGGCGCTCGACGCCCTGATGGACCCGATGAACCGGGAGGAGATGCTCCGGCGGGCCAAGTGGGACATCCAGCGGGCGCGTCCCGAGGACGAGCAGCTCGAGATCGGCGCGTGGATCGACCAGCACCTCTACCCGCTGCTCGGCAACCGGCTCGGGCTCGCGGGCGCGGACGAAGCCCGCCGTCAGGTCCGAGCCCTCCTGCTCCCCGCCACCGAGCCGCCCCCGCGGCGCTTCGAAGAGGTGGAGGTCGACATCGAGCTCGATCTGGACGCCGAGCTGGAGGCCGAGCCCGAGGCAGCCCCCCAGACCGCGGCCGCGTCGGGCGTGCGCGCGGTGCGCCGTCGCCGGACCGGGCCCATCCCCACCCTGATCCCGCGGCCCAGCGGCTGCACCATCCTCCTCTGGTGCGAGGACGAGGCCGCCGTGACGGCCCTCCAGCACTTCGTCGGCGCCCGCGCCGAGCTCCGCGTGGCCCGCAGCGTCGAGGCGACCCTGAGCCGCCTGCGCCTCTGTGGCGACGACATCTCCCTCGTCCTGATGGACCGACGCGCCGGCACCGACGAGGAGCTCCGGCTGCTCTCGAGCGGTGACCTCGCCGACCACCAGGTCGTCGTCTGGGGCCCGCGCACCCTCGACACCCCGAGCTATCAGCGCCTGGTCTGTGAGGCCGAGCGCGCCGTGGGCTGCACCTCGGAGGCGGACGCGACCGACGTCGCGGATCTCTGCCTCGTGCTCCTCGGCCTCGCCGATCTCTGACCTATACTGGGCACGTGCTCACCTCCCTCGCCGCCGCGGTCGAGACGGTGCGGTCTCGCGGCGCTCACGGGCGACTTCCGCCGGGCCCGCCCGCGCCGGCCGCCGTGCAGACCGCCCTCTGGATCCGCACCCCCATCTCGTTCATCCGCCGCGCCCGCGCGCGCTACGGCGAGACGTTCACGATGCGGCTCGTCGGCATGCCGCCCTTCGTGTCGCTGTCGACGCCCGACGCGATCAAGGCGGTCTTCACCGGGCCGAGCGACGATCTCCACGCGGGCGAAGCCAACGCCGTGCTCGAGCCGATCCTCGGCGAGCACTCCGTGCTCCTGCTCGACGGGCCGCGCCACATGCGCCAGCGGCGGCTGCTGCTGCCGCCCTTCCACGGCCAGCGCATGCGCCAGTACGGCGAGACGATGCGCGATCTGACCCTCGCCTCGATGGCCACCTGGCCCCGGGGAGAGGTCTTCTCGGTTCACGCGCACACGCAGGCGATCACCCTCGACGTCATCCTGCGCACGGTCTTCGGCATGGAGGACGGCGCCGCGCTGGCTGAGCTGCGCGCCCGGCTCTCGGAGCTGCTCGAGGGCGTCTCGAACCCGCTCTTGCTCGTGCCCGCCTTTCGCGTCGACCTCGGCCCGCGCACCCCCGGCGGCCGCCTTCGCCGCTGCCTCGAGGAGGTCGACCGCATCCTCTTCGCCCAGATCCGCGAGCGCCGCGCGGAAGGGCGCTCCGACCGGGAAGACGTCCTGTCGATGCTCGTCGAGGCCACCGACGAGAACGGCGAGCGCATGCTCGAGCAGGAGCTGCGGGACGAGCTGATGACGCTGCTGCTCGCGGGGCACGAGACCACCGCGACCTCGCTCGCCTGGACCCTTCACCGCCTCATCCGGCACCCCGAGGCACTCGCGCGGCTGCAGGCGGAGCTGGACGAGGCGTTCCCGGACGGCGAGATCGACCCGGACGCGGTGCGCGAGCTGAAGTGGCTCGACGCGGTCATCAAGGAGACGCTGCGCCTCAACCCCGTCGTGCCCTTGGTGGGACGCGGCCTGCAGCGCCCGATGGAGTTCGGCGGCGTCGCGCTCCCCGCCGGCGTCGTCGCGGTGCCGAACATCTACCTCACCCACCGCAGCCCCGACATCTGGCCCGAGCCGGATCGCTTCGACCCGAGCCGCTTCCTGGACGCGAAGCCGAGCCCCTACACCTTCTTCCCGTTCGGCGGCGGCGTCCGACGCTGCATCGGCATGGCCTTCGCCCTCTACGAGATGCAGGTCGTGCTCGCGACCGTGCTCCGACACCTCACCCCCGAGGCCGCGCCCGGCGTCGACATCCGCCTCGTCCGCCGGAGCGTCACCTTCGCCCCCTCCGACGGCATGCCCGTCATCGTTCGCTGACCGGGCGCCGCCAGGCGCCCGGCCCTTGCCCGTGCCCTTGCCCCTGCCCCTGCCCCTGCCCGCGAATTCCTAGCGTCCGATCACATCCGAGGACTACCGCGCGCGGCTCCCCCACGCCGACGCGTAGAGCGAAACCGCGACGACGGGCAGCCCGGCGGCGCTCGCGCCCGCGAGGAGCAGGGGCAGGTAGCGCTCGAGCGGGCTGAGCGGCCAAGGCCCGAACGCGAACCCGACCCAGGCCAGCGCCAGCAGCGTCACGGCGAGCTGGCTCCAGCCCACCGTCGCGGCCACGCGCGCGAGACGAAGCCGCAGCGCCCCACGCGCGAGCGGGAGCGCGATGGCGATGGCGAGCGCGGCGGCGCTCGCGCCGAGGAAGAGCACGCGCGCCACGTGATCCGGACGCGCGTCGATCGCCGAGAGCGAGAGCGGGCGCCCCATCGCGACGTGCAGCCCGAGGAGCAGCGCCGGCCACAGAACCATCGCAACGGGTACTGCGCGGTCCAGGCCGAAGCCTCGCTTGATGGGCCCGATCAACGCGAAGAGCGCGAAGGCGAGCGGCGGCAGGATCCAGCGGTGCATGCGCGAGAGGCGGGCGCGCTCGAGCGCCCGGTGCGTGACGACGAGCGCGGTAGCCCGCCGATACCACTCGTCCTCCCCGGCGCCGCCCACGAGCGCGACGGGCGGCGCTTCGGTGGCGGACCGCGGACGCGCCACGCCGAGCCAGTGGGACAGCATGGGCGCGAGCGCGGGCGCGCGGACCGGCGCGTCGAGCCGCGAAGGAGCC
>SHBB01000371.1 GCA_004213565.1 Sandaracinaceae bacterium | reverse complement strand
CTTCTTTTTGGCGGTCTTCTTTTTGGCGGTCTTCTTTTTGGCGGTCTTCTTTTTGGCGGTCTTCTTCTTGGCGGTCTTCTTCTTGGCGGTCTTCTTCTTGGCGGTCTTCTTCTTCGACTTGGTCGGGCGGCTCGACTCGATGTCGATCGCCTCGACCGTCACGAGCTTGTTGCGGGCGGCACCCAGCGATCGAGCCTCATTTCGAAGATGCTCGAGCAGTGCCGGGAAACCTCGTCGCTTGCCGCCCAGCGTCCACTGTTTCGGTTTGTGCGCGACGAGGAGCAACACACCTTTGCTTCGGTCGTGCTGGGTCATATAGCGACCGATCAGCTGGTCCTGAATCGTCTCCTCGAGCTGCCGGGCTGAGTAGCTCGTGGCGGGCTTGATTTCGATGGGGATCTGGCCGACGCCCGGGGCCGCCGCTGTGATGTCGACCTCCTTGTCGTTGTCCACGACGTTCTCGCGCACGACCGCGTAGAGTCCGCGCGCCCGCTGCCTGAGAGTCGACGCTATCCAGAGCTGAAGCTCCCGCTCCTTTGTCGTGCCGGGGAACAGATCGCGGTAGCTGAACTCGTCGTCGATGAGGACACGGCCGACGTCCCTCAGGTGTCGACGGACCATGGCGAAGAGGTCCTCCAGCGACCGCGGTGGACGCTCGTCGTCGCGCTCCACAGCAAGCACATCCGGCTCCGTCCATGGAGTGGCCGCGTGCTCAGCAGCGCGCTCGTGCTGGTTCGCCAGAAGGCGCTCAGCCCAATCTGGGTAGGAGCTGAGCGGTTCCTGTTCCGCGAGGCGCTCCAGTACCTGCCGGGCCAGGGGCGACGTGTCGCTGGCCAGCTGAGTGAGGCACCGCTGTCGGAACTCCTGGGCGTGATGTTGCGCGCCGAGGAAGCCGTCTGGCTGCTCGTCCTCCTCGGGGCGCAGGTGGGTTACGAGCAGAGATACCCACCGCTCGAGCGCGTGGGGACTCATCAGGCGAGTGGCGGCGATCTCGACGCCGACCTGGTCGAAGTCCCGCTCAAGGAGGGCCGCGACTTTGACGAGGAGGGCGCGACCCTCGTCCCCGACGTCTTCGATATGCGTCACGAACCAATCTGCGGCCTCGTCCGGCGCGAGGTGTGCCCACGCCCGCAACCACTCGCCGAACCGGGGGTCATCTGCGTCGAGGGCGTCGATGGCCTTCCGCGCCGCGACGAGAACCTCCTTCAACTGGGCGGAGGACAGCAGGGCGGCGTCGACCGCCGAGTGAAGCGCCTGCGGGTTCGTAGGCATCGCCCCGGTCAGGAGCTCGAGGGACACGGTTCTGAGTGCCCTCGCCACTCGGTGGTCGGAGTACGGAGCGTACCGAAGGACGCTCAGGGCCGAAGTTGCAGCGGACCATTCGAGCTTGGTGGCTTCGCGCAGGACGTTGAGGCAGATAGCTGCGTGGGCCTCGATGAGCTCCGGAAACCACTCGGGAAGCCCATTGAGCTCGTAGAGCGCATACCGGGCGGCACGCTCGGCTAGCGCGGGAGGGAGCGAAGCGAAATCGAGCCCATCCGCGACCTCCATCCCGATCCCGCCGAGGGCGGCGAGGTTTCGAACGAAGACCTGGTTCGTATCGGGATTCGGCAGCTCCACGGGTTGCTTGCGCCAGAGGGCCTTGAACCCTCGAAGGAAGTCCCCGAGGAGCTCGTGCCCAACAGCTTCCTCGAGCTTCTCCGTGCTCAGCGTTCGATGGGCGCCGCTCTGCTCGATCCGCTGCCAGCCCTGGATGAGCAGACCGACGTTGGTCGCCGTGGCGATTGCCTCTCGGTGTTCCTCCAACGCTTCGATCGCGCGCGCCCGGTCGTCCTGCACCCTCGCCTGGCGAGCCGCCGCCTGCGCTTGGCGGCGCACTTCCAGCTCCGCGAGCTGAGCCTGCTGCGCTTCGAGAAAGTCGCGGACGGCATCGACGTCCCTTGCGCTCGCGGCGACATCTTCACGCATCTCGGTGCCAAGAGACGAGAAGAGCCTTGCCGCCGCAGTGTTGGCTTCGCGCTCGAGCTCGGGGCGCATCTCGCCCTCCTCAATGAGCCACGCGACATCGTCCGGATGCTGGTGCCCGAGCCTGGCGTGGTACGTCGCAAGGGAGTCATCACCCTCCAGCCGCGCGAGCCACACCCGACGTCGGAGGTCACGCTGCTGGCCCAAGAGCCGATCGAGCTCTTCGCCGACCTGCATGGGGATGAACCGGTCCGGCATGTCGCTGCTGGTCTCGATCGCCAGGACCAAGCCATCAACGGTGTCCGGGTACGGGCCAGGCCGCCGCAGTCGCTCCGCGAGGAGGGGGAGGGCGACGCCGAAGTGCTTGTTGGTTTCGGCAGTGATCGTGGTCGACGAGACCGACGGGAGGAGCAGTTCGAGTAGCTTCTCGAGCTCTTCCAGGGGAATTGCGGAAGAAACGCTGTTCAGGAGGAAACTGAACGAGTCGTGACCAGCGTTCATGATGAAGTCGACAAGATCGTCGCCATGCAGAACGTGCGGCACGAGCACGGGGAGGAGCTCTGCACGGATGTCGAGGTCTGGGTCGTCAGCGATGGGCTCGAGGGCCTCACGTGAGGCCTGGTGCTCGGAGGCCCCGACGACTCGAATCGCAGCGTGGCGAACACCGGACGGCTGCGTCCTGTCGAGAGCGAGGCGAACCGCGCTGGACAGAGCAGCGTGGTAGCGCCCCGCCGCGGCCCAGTGGAGCAGGAGCTCCCGTTCCGTGGCGGACTCGGCTGTGTCCAGCAGCGCCACGACGGCGCCTTCGATGGCGGGGCGAGCGAGCTTCAGCAGGGTGCCGCGAGTCGGCCAGAGACTCGGACGACCGCTACGCGCGCGGGAAGCGAGGACCTTCACCCAAGCGGCGATCTCATCGTCATGGAGATTGTCCGGATCGCCTTCGTACAGGACGACCTCGGGGTAGTCGCGCAGGTACTCGCGGAACTCGGGAACGAAGGAGCCTACCCAACCCACCGTGGCTCGACGCGACGCGGGGATCACGTGTTGCTCCTCACCGTAGACCCGCACCATCAATTGGTCGCGGAGCCACTCGGGGTTCTTGCCCCGCCTCCACCGTTCCGTGAGCCAGCGAGCGGCGAGGAACGCCGGGAGCGCGCCCTGTTGGAGCTGTACCGCCCGTGGCCCCTTCTGAAGGAAGAGCACCGTCTCCACGAGCTCGCCGAGTGGACGCCAGGCCCAGTCCGCGAAGAGGTCGCGCATTGCGATCGTTTTGGCTACCGGTGCAGCGGCCGGAACCGTTGCGAAGGCGGTTTTCATGAAGATCGTGGCCGCCCCGACCCGCTCCGCTCCCTGTCGCCCACCCTCGGTGGTCAGCTCGCGGACGTGGTCTCGGGTGCCCGCTCGTTGGCTCAGCGCCGCGTTGAGGTAGCCGTCCAGGATCTCGGACCAGGTGCTGAGCGCGTGGTCACGATTCCACCGCTGAACCAAGACCGGGATGTCCATCGGACGGACTTCGACGGTGGTCTCGATCTCGCGCTCCCGGTACGCGTCCATGAATCCGTCTACGCGGTCACAGCCCGCCGCCGTGGCTAGCTTTCGGACAGCCTCTCGGTCGAGCGCCTCGAACGTCACCTCGCGCAGGCAATCAGGCGCCTTCTCGAGGACGCCGTGGCTTAGTGCGGCGGCGTGCTTCTCAGTCCATCCGCCGCGAGCGGACAGCACGAGTTGACAGAGCTTTCGGTGTTCGCCGAGGAGTCTCGCGATGCGTCGAACCAGCGCATTGAACTCCCTGCCGACGAGGACCAGCTCGTCCACTCCGTCGACAAAGACAACAGCTCGCTCATCGGTGCCCTGCCAAGTCTCTAGAGCGACGAGCTCATCGGGCTCCAGGGCGTCAGGTGGGTTGCTCTCGGCTACGAGCTCGCGAGCGGAGAAGAGGACCGCGTGGCGCCCCTCTCGTCTTAGTCGCTTCGCCTGCTGTTCAAGCTCAGTGGTCTTGCCCAGCCCCGAAGGCGCGATGAGGACGATGTGCTTCTCCGGGTCCGGCGGCAGGAGCGCCGCCCACGTGAGTGGATCACGAACACCGCGAAGCATCCGCCGCCCAACCGGCGTGGTTGGGTTCGCGTCGGAATCGCGAAAGTGCCGAATGATGCCGACGTAGTCCACGTCAGTCGCTGCCCCCGCTCTCGGCCAGTGCGGCTCCTGCCGTCCGGGCACTCGAGCCTCTCGATGCTATCGCATTCGTGCCTGAGGATGACGGCGCTGAGCGAGCCCTTTGCGGGATGTCGACCACGTCGTCGCCGCCGGGATGCTCGCCGCCTCCCGACCACACACCGGTGGCCAACCAGAGCTCGTAGTGCATCAGCCACTCGGAGGCCCAGGGCACGATCGTGGCTGCGAGCGACATCGTCTTGTCCCACTCACGTTTCCCTGGGAGGAACAGACAGAGCCGTTGCTTCGGGTACAGGTGTGGGGGGAGCTCGCCGTCTCGCCGCTCGAGGGGAGGATCCACCACCCACACATTCGGCGACTCACCGAGCTCGTAGCTCATGCGAACGGTGTAGCCGCGGCTGAGGGGGGTGGGTCGGAGTTGCCCGGTCCATTGGAGGACGCGACGCCGCTTCACGTCGCAGCGCGCGTTGGGGAAAGCGCGGCGCAGCTGAAGCCGCTGCATGAAGAGGGGCAACGTCCTACGACCCATAGAACGTGTGGTCCTTCACGGGGCGCGAGCCGGAGCGACCCAGCGTGCCGGAGCTCGAGATCCGCAGGCTCCCGCGCTCCCGCTGGGTGCGCGCTGCCTCACCCAGACGGACCGCTGCGCGCTTCGCCGCGCCCACTCCGAATGCCGCACCGAGGGACTTCGCGACCTCGTCGAGTCCGGGAGCCAGGCCGGCTCTCTCGAAGTCCGCCTTGGCGTCACGAGCCCAGCGGAGGAAGGACTGGGCACGCTCGGGGTGGGCGCGCCACCGGTCCGCGAAGTTCTCCTCGGGGTCCACGGGGTTCCCGACCCAAATGACCCCGTCGTGCTCCTCGATGCCTTCGAGTAGGTGACCAAAGACATGGCCGATTGCTGCGTACAAGGAGTCGCCGTGTGCGTAGGCGAGCCCGGCGAGGGTGGTGATGAGAATCGACGCCGGCTTGTCGTCGCTGGGGCCGTCAAAGCGAATGTCTCGATGCCTCTTCAGGAGCTGCACGGCGCGGTGCAGCGGCGTCTTCACATCGTCCTCGGGGATCGCCTCGATCTCGACTCCGCGCGACTTCGCGAGCCGCGCTCGCTCGGCGAGGAAGGAGCGCTCGCTCCTCGCACGGAACCAGTTGGCGTAGCCGCGCGGGTTGCTGACCTGCCAGAGGCGCACCTCCCGATCGGTGATCAGGATGCTGTCGGTGGGGGAGGGCCCGTCGTTCGGGATCGCGGGCAGCACATCGAGGTGGAAGCCGCTCGGGTAGGTGAGCGTCCAGCATCGGGAACCTTCGCTGAGGGTCGGGGCCGTGGCCGGCCGCCTCTTGCGCTTCAACTCGACGAAGGCGCGGAGCTGTTCGCCCACCCACTCCTTGAGCCGCTGCTGCGTCGTGCTGGTCTTGAGGATGTTGCGCCGGAAGACGAGGTCGACGTCGTAGTCATCGTCCTCCTTCACCGGTCGAATCATCGTGCCGATGCGTCTCGAGCCCTGGGGGTAGACCTCCGCTCCTGCGCGTAGCGGATCTTCGCGGAGGAACTCGGCCAGATCGTCGTAGGCCGCCCTCAGCTCGCGGTCGACATGCTCCGGCACGTCGAGCTCGGCGCCGAGGAGGTCGAGGAAGACGCTGAGCTGCGCCTTGCGGTCCGACACGATCACGACTCACCTCGCACCGCGACGGTCTCGTCGCCGAGCATGTCGATGACGGGGACGAAACCGTGTTTGGGCAACTGGTCGTAGATACGCCATGGCATCTCTGCCTTTGGCATCCTTACCCGCCCGAGCTCGACGGCGGCCGACACCGGCATCGCGGGGAAGATGTGCAGCTGGGTCTTCTGCCCGTGCACCTCCTTCACTCGGTCGAGCGCTCGCCGTACCGTCTGGCGGAAGGCGCGGAGCTGGGAGCGGCGCACGACTACGTCGTTGTGGGGGTGCGGCACGGTGAGCCGCCAGACGGCGCAATCGCTCCCGAGCACGGAATCGATGCGGTCCCGGGTCACCGACGCGCTGAGGCCGACAACGAGCGCGGGAGTGCCCTCGGGATCGCTCGTCTCCTCGAACGCGAGCTCTGGCCATCCGGAGTCGTCGTCGGTGGCGAAATCCCACCCAGGGGGCTCGCGCCGGAGCTGGTAGACGTCGCCGGGCCCGATGTCTCCGAGGAGGCCCCCAAGGGCAACCAGCAGCGGCTGGGGAGCAAGCGCGAAAACGGATACGTGCTGGATACCCTCGGGACCACGACGGCCGGCGCGCGCTCGAACCTGGTGATCGAAGTGCGACCGGAGGTTGGTGAGCTCGAGCTCCCAGAACCTGGGCCCATCGTCGCGGGTCGCGCTGTTGTCCAGCCCGAGCTCGATCGCCCGGTCCTCGGCGGGGTAGCGGTCGGGGAAGAGGGCGTTCGCGACTTCGCGGAAGCTCCACCGGACCGAGTGCGCGCCGGTGTTGGCGCCGTAGAAGAGAACGTGGCTCTTGAGCGCGCTCGCGATGCCCGTGACGCGCTCCACGCGGGCTTCGTGCTCGAGCTTCCAGAGCCGGAGGATGTCGACACTGAACTCCTCCCCGCGCTTGTCCGCGTCGATCAGGCGGTGACACGGGTAGCAAACGAGAATGAGGTTCGACGGGTGGTGGATCTCGTCGGCCCGAATGCCGTCGTTGCTCCTCGGTCCGTCCTCACTGAACGCCCAGATGTGGGCGTTCTGGCCGACCGCCACCGACTCCTGGTTCAACTCGGACTTCCAGAGAGGGGCGTTGCAACCAGCGCACTGGCATCGACCTGCTGCTCTTGCCCACAGGAGCTTCTCGATCCTCGGGGGGATCCAACGCGAAGGCTTCTTCGGAGCAACAGGTCCGGCCGAAGCAGTGGCGTGCGCCTTCATTCGTCGACCTTCTTGAGGCTTCCAAGCGCCAGCCCGGCAATGCCGCCGACCGCCGCGCCCACCGGTCCTCCCAGCGCTGCCCCGAATACCAGGCCGCCAGCACCGCCGATCCCGGCATTCCTGAGCTGCGCCTTCTCGATCTCCGCGGCGGAGAGCGGGCGCCGGCTATGGCCGTGCTGCGCCCGGGCAGCGCGCGTGCTGCCCTCCCGCTTGCTGCGGTTGCAGGGGACGCAGGCGGGAAGGAGGTTCGAGAGCCGGTCCGAGCCGCCCTTCGCCTTCGGATTGCTGTGGTCGATCTCCCACGAGCCGCGGCGACCAATCGTCCCGTGGTTCCTCCGCGCGACGGTCTTGCGGCAGATGTGGCAGCGTCGGTTCGTCTTCTCCCAGACGATGTCGATCTCTTCGTTTGTGAACGCCATGGCAGGCCTCCTGCCCCAACACATAAGCAGGCCCGTGGCACCGCTCACTCGAAACGACTCGAGTTGATCCTTCAAGGATCCTATGGATCCCTCAAGGATCATGACCAAGGACGCGGAGAAGAAGGCCCGCCGGCCAGTGGCTCGGGCCATGCGGCTGCTCAACGAGCTGCTGGAGACTGGAGGGACGCTGTCGGTCGCGGAGGCCGCCGACATCATGGGTGTCCAGGTGGGTAGGGCCCGGCCCGTGGTCGAGACCGTGCTCGAGGAGTTCGTGCCGGCAACGCGAGGCTCGTCGTCGAAGCTCTCGATCCGGCTCGCCGGAGTTCGACGTGCCGACCCGAGCCCTGAAGTCACCATCGCGGCCTGCTTCGGCGCCGCGCTGGCAGACCTGTTCGATGGCACCAGCCTGCAGACCGGAATGCGCAGGGCGCTGAGCTACGTCACAGGCGCGAGCGCGAACCCCGCCAAGTTCGGTGACCTCGACCGGAAGTTCATCTTCGTCCGAAGGGGCGGCGAGCAGGCTCTACCGTCGAAGGGCGGCTTGCTCGAGCGAATCGCGAAGGCCGTCGTCGACCAGCGACCCTTGCGCGTGACTTACGCGCGGTTCGAGGGAACGCCCCTGCGCAAGGAGACCATCGAGCCGTGGTCGATCGCCATTCACGACCACCAGGTCTACGTGATCGCGAAACGGCGCGGTGATGACTCCGTGCGGACCTACCGGTTCTCTCGCTTCAGGGACGTTCGCCGAGCGGGCGACCGTTTCGAGTATCCGGACCTGAACGAGTTCAACCCGCGGTCGCTCTTCCGCGACAGCTTCGGCGTGTTTCTCGGGCGCGAGGGCGAAGGGCCCGTGGACGTCGTCGTGCGCTTGAGTGCTCAGTGGAAGCACTACGCGACCTGCCATCGGTGGCACGAGTCTCAGAGCCTGAATCAGCTCGACGACGGCGTAGAGGTCTCGTTCCACGTGCGGGTGTGCGACGAGCTCAAGATGTGGATTCAGGGCTTCGGGCCGGACGCGGAGGTAGTCGAACCCGAGTGGCTGCGCACCGAGCTGGGCGAGCGGGCCCTGGCGCTTGCAACACGCTACCGGCCAGCGATCGAGAGTGAGGGGACGGCCGACGCGGGGTGACGCCCGCGCGAGTTGTCACCGCACCTCTCCGGGGTGGGCATCAAGGCATGAGCGACGTCAGATCAGAGCCGCCTTCATTGGTCACGGATCGATGAAGACGTTGGCGATTCGCCCACATCGCTGGTCGATGCCGCGTAGTATGGCGCTTCGTCAGGGGGAGTCGTGGTAGCGCAAGAGATCCGAAGCGCATTCCTCGCGATGCGTCGAAGCCCGCGTGACCGGTTCGTCATCGACTTGCGCCGAAAGCACGCCGCCGAGATTCGCCGTCTCTTCCGAGAAGAGGGCTTCGGGGACGTAGCCACCTTCAATCGCGAGGTTTGGCGCGTCGCGAGCCGCGTCCTCGTGCGAGGCGAGGACCGAACGAAGCAGATCTTCGACCTCGAGATGGATGACGGGGTCGCGAACGACCGCCTCGCGGCGCTGGAGGCAGGCGAGTTGGAGTTCCACGGCAACGCCGTCTGGGGCTCGGCGACTCGTGTCTTCGGCACACGGCACGCGGACGACGAGGCGAGGCTCGAGTCGATTCGGGAGGCCGTGCGGATCGTGAACGCACGCGAGGCGACTGCGCGCGAGGTCTACGACGGGCTGATGGGTGTCACCGGATTTGGCCGGAACATCGCGTCAGGCCTGACGATGCTGTTCTTCCCCAAGGAGTTCCCCCTCTACAACAGCCGCATGGTCTCGGCGCTGGGGAAGCTCGGCTACGCCCCGCCTCGGTCCATCGACGACGCCGTCGAGCGCATGATCGAGCTCCGGGACGAGCTCGACGCGGTGGACTTCATCGAGCTCGACTGGTTCCTCTACCTCGTCGACATGGGCGTCGTGAGCATCGCCGGTGACCACAACGGTGAGGGCTCGCTGTTTCCGCAGTCGCCTCCCGCCGCGGTTCGGGACGACCTCAACGTCATCCTCTACGGCCCGCCGGGAACGGGGAAGACGTACGAGACCACCCGCCGCGCGGTGGAGATCATCGATGGGGCAGCGCCCGACGACCGCGAGGAATTGGTCGAGCGCTATCGCGAGCTCCGTGATCAGAAGCGACTCGCCTTCGTGACCTTCCACCAGGCCTTCTCCTACGAGGAGTTCGTCGAGGGGCTTCGACCCCGCCTCCTGGACGAGGCCGAAGAAGAACCGGACGGACAGCTTCGCTACGAGTGCCGCGACGGGGTCTTCAAGACCATCTGCCGTCGCGCGGTCGAGCGGCCACGTCGCGTCACCCGGGAGACCGACGCGGTGAGCTTCGAGGGCGTGAACATCTGGAAGATGAGCCTCGGCGACGCCCGGACGGAAGGCGACGTCTACGAGGAGTGCATCCGGGAGGGGTTCGTCGCGCTTGGTTGGGGCGGGCGCGTGAATTATGAGGGCGCGGACACGCTCGACGCCGTTCAGGCACGCGAGGCCGATGCCTACGAGCCG
>SHBB01000370.1 GCA_004213565.1 Sandaracinaceae bacterium | reverse complement strand
CGCCGTCGGAGCCGCGCGTCTTGCGCGCGTCGCCGTCGGAGCCGCGCGTGCGCTTGGAGCTGCGACGCTTCGAGCGCTCCCGCGCTCCATCGGCTCCCGCGTCGTCGTCGCTCGCGTCGTCATCGCTCGCGCCCGCCTCGGCTCCGTCGTCGCCCTTGTCAGCCGCCTCGTCGCGCTTGCTTCGGCTGCGGCGTCGGCGCGGGCGCGGGCTCTCGTCGGAGCCGCTCTGCTCGTCCCCCGATCCGCCCCCGTCACCCGACGCCTCGGCGTCGTCGGAGCCGCGCCCGTCGGTCACCTCGTCGTCCGACTTGCGTCGCGATCGCCCGCGCCCCGCGCTCTTCTTCTTGGGCGCGGTCTTCGACGTGCTCTTCGACGTCTCGGACTTGGACGCGGACGCAGCGCTCGACTTGCCAGCCGCTCCCGACTTGCTCGTCGTTCCCGACTTGCCCGTCGTTCCCGACTTGCTGGTGCTGCGGCGAGTGCGTCGGCGGGTCGTTCCGCTCGACGCGTCTTCGGTGGATTCGCTGGATTCGGAAAGCGAGCTCTCGGCCATCTCGGTCAAGCTCCCGCGGGGCAGCTGGCCCCGACTCGATCGCGCTCCTCGAGCCCGATGACCCGAGGGGACTGGCTAGCGGGGAAGCCCCGCGTGACTGACCCGGTCGATGAAGACCGGGGCCCGGCGCAGCCCCCGCCGGGTCTCTCTACCGCGCTCCCCCCCGTCCGGCTGACCGTCAGGGTGGATGGGGCGTCCGCGGCGCAGAGCACGCGAGATCGACCCATCGAGGAGGCGCACCCGCCCGCGTCGAGGTGACGCGGATCAGGCCCATGGGTGGCGCCAGCGCTGCCGGTCACTCACCCCCGAAACTTGGTCGCTGCGAGCGCTCGCCCAACATGTGGGGGTCGCGCCACACCGACTCGACTGAATGGACGTGGTCCATCGCGATGATACACGGTCCGGAAGGGGGCGCAAGGCGAAGATCAGCCCGAACGGCGGGGCTGGTCTCGGCTCTGGAGGTCGACGGCGATGGTGTCGGCCGAGCTGCTGACCACCCCCCCCGATGCCTTGCGGGAGCGGACGGCGTCTCCGTGCTCGGCCCACCACGCGCGCGCGTCGGCGCTCCTCCACGCCCCCACCCCTTCGCATCCCAGGAGCAGGTCTCGGAGCTCCTCCGCGCTCGCGGGACGCTCGTCGGGCGCCTTCGCGAGGCAGCGCATCAGGATCTCCTCGAGCATCTCCGGCAGCGCCTGGCCGAGCCGCTCGGAGGGCGGGACGGGCGCGCTGTGCAGGTGGTGGCCGCAGATCTCGACCACCGTGCGTCCCTCGAACACGTGCTCGCCCGTCAGGAGGTAGTAGCCCACGCCGCCGAGGGCGTAGATGTCCACCCGCGCGTCCACGTCCTTCGGGTCCGTGATGGCCTCCGGGGCGAGGTAGAGCGGCGTGCCCATCACGGAGTCGGTCTGCGTCAGCCCCTGCGCGGTGTCGGCGTAGGTCTCGCGGACGAGCCCGAAGTCGACGAGCTTGGCGAGATCCGCGACCGCGCCTTCGCTCGCCAGCAGCACGTTGGCCGGCTTGATGTCCCGGTGGATGAGCCCGATCTCGTGCGCCTCGGCCAGCCCGGAGGCGATCTGGACGAGCACGTGGACCGCGCGCGCCGGGCACATGGGCCCCGCGACCTCGACGATGTCCTCGAGGTCCCCGCCGTCGAGGTACTCCATCGCGTAGTAGAAGACCCCGTCCGGGGTGTGACCGAAGTCGAAGATGGTCACGGTGTTGGGGTGCACGAGGGAGGCGGTCAGCTGCACCTCCTTCTCGAAGCGGCGGAGCGCGAGCCCGGCGGCCCGCTCGGGCGGCAAGAGCTTGACCGCGGTGGGCCGGCGCAGGAGCGCGTGGCGCGCCCGGTAGACGACCCCCATGCCGCCCTCGCCGATCTTGTCGAGCAGGGTGTACTGGCCGAGCCTCCGCGCCTCCCGCACCTGCGCGCGCAACCCGAACAGCACCCACGACGCCACGGTGGAGACCGCGACGATGATCGCGAGCCACATCGCGAGGTTGAGCGCGAGGTCCGCGACGGAGAGGCCGCCCAGCTCCGCCTCTCCTCCGGCGTACGCGCCCAGCGCGAGGGCCATCGACAGCGCGGCCGCGGCGGCGCTGATGAAGAAGGTCCGCCGCGCGTCGCTGGGCACGAGGAGCGCGCGGGTCTGCAGCACCAGCATCACGGTGAGCGCGATGAGCAGCACGCCGGCCATGCCCTCCTGACCGAGGAGCGACATCAGCGTGTAGGGCACGACCGCGGCCACGGTGCCGGCGACGTCGATGACGAGCAGCTGGGTGGGGGTCCGGTGTCCGGCCCGCGCCACGAGCCACACGAGCGCGCTGACCGCGGCGCCGGCCAGGTTCAAAAGCCGCCGCGGCGACTGCACGTGCGCGGCCAGCGCGTCGACGCCGAGGAGCGCCCACTCCGCCACCAGCGCCACGGCCAGGAAGCTCCCGCTGAGGCAGAGCGTCACCAGGCCGAGCAACGCGAGCCGCTGCTGGAGCAGATGACGGCTCTCCTCCGACGCGTGCGGATCCAGGCCTCGGCTCGGCTGCGTGGCCATCGCGGCCGAGGATAGAGCACTTCCGGCCTCGGGGAAGGCCTACCTCGGCTCGCGCCAGCGGGTGAGCTTGCGCGGGAAGCTGCCGTCTTCGGCGTGCTTCTTGGCGAGACCGGCGAGCAGCCGCTCCAGGAAGGTCACGGCCCACTCGGGCGGAGTCGACTCCCAGGTGAGCGCGAAGGCGCCGTCGAGGAGGGCGCGGCCCTCGTGCAGCACGTCCTCGGGCTCGTAGACGCGGAGCTGGTAGGCGACGCCCGCCTCGGCGGGGTCGCGCTCGAGCACCAGCCGCGCGCCGTATTCGGGGTGGAGAGAGGTCAGCGCCATTTGGTGGTCACTCGAAGGGGTTCAGGAGGCCAGCGTCCATCGGCCCGCCGTCCACGCCCGCGTCGGGCAGGGCCGTGGGGCTCATCGCGCCGTGGCGGCTGATGGTCACCGCGCCGCCGTCGGGGAGCATGTAGGCGCCGACCTCACCGTCGTACTTGGGGAGCGGGCCCTCGATCGGGGTGCTCCGGTCGCCGCGGATGCGCCCCTCGAGGACGCGCACGGGGATCGGGCGCTCGAGGTCGAAGACGTAGCCGCCACGCTCGATGTCCAGCGGGTAGACCTCGCCGTCGTGCTCGAGGTCGCGGTGGAACGCCGCCGACTGGTGGCCGACCCGGCGATGCGGCCGGTGGGCCAGCACCCAGCTCATCAGGCGCACCGCGATGTGATTGTGCAGGCGGTGACAGCCGTGGCTGTGGCGCCGCATGATGCTCATGTAGTCGACCGAGCCGTGCGTCCGGATGCCCTCGTCGCCGCGGATGTCGATCGAGCCGTCCTCGTTCGTCGAGTAGAGGCGGTGATAGGCGGCGACGAGGCCGTAGGCGCTGGCGTAGCTCGGCCCGGTCTCGTGGTAGTTGACGCGGTAGCCGTTGCTGGAGCGCACGAGGAGCGAGCGCGGGGGCGTCGACTCGGGCGGCATCCACACGGGCGCGCTGACGATCTGGTGCCACACGCGGGGCCCCACGGGGCTGTTCTTGTAGCGCCACCAGTTGCGCCCCTCGATCTGCTCGCTGCGCCAGCCACCGATGGTGGTGCCGAAGCGCGCGATGGGGATGCGCTGCTCGTTGTACTCGACGATGACCGAGATGCGGGGGCGGCGCTGGGTGGGCTGGCTGCGCTCGTTGCCCTCGGCGTCGTAGGGGAACTCGTACCAGACATCGCCGCGATCGATCTCGATCTGGATGTCCATGTCGCCGTCGTAGTACTCGGGCAGCGGAGGCGCCTCGACCGCGACCAGGCGCTCGGCGTTGGGCGACAGCTCGCCGAGGCCCTCGAGGAAGTCGAGCGCGGACTCGGGGCTGTCGAGCCCGAGCGCGGCCACGATGCGCTCGCGGACCTGCGCCTCGAGGTTCGGGATCTCGTGCGTGCGACCGTCGCGTCCGCGGAAGGTGCGCACCTCCTGGTCGCGCTGGGGCGGCGCGCTGCCGTCCTCGAGCACGCCGAGGGCGTGCATCGCCCGCTCGGTGAGCACGCGCACCACGGCGCGCCGCTCGAGCTCCATCGGCGACTCGCGCAGGCGCTCGAGCGTCTCCCGCCCGATGTAGCCCCAGCCGTAGACCCGGTGACGTCGCTCGAACTCGGCGAGCGCCTCGTGGGTGGCCCAGTCGAGCCCGCCTCGAACGTACTCGCCCTTGCCCTCGAAGTAGCCCTCGCACTCGAGGCGATCCTGGGCGGCGCGGATGGCCTCCACCTGGGCCCGCAGCTCGCGGTACTCGCGGAGCCCCCGCTGGCCGCGGTCGTCGAGGCGGTCGGCGTCGAGCTCCGCCTCGCCCTCCACGCCCTGCTCCTCCACCCAGCCGCGCACGAGGCGCTCGAGGTAGTCGAAGTGGTTGGCCCGGCGGCGCGCGGCGCGGTTGTTGTGGTAGGCGACGAAGCCGTCGTAGGACTCGAGGGCGCTCAGATCGAGCTCGCTCCGGCACTCGAGGTCACGCACGCGGCGGAAGCGCTCCCGGAGGAGGCCCAGCGTCGGCATGATGCCGTAGAGCTCGAGGTACTTGTCGCGGCTGGCGCGCGCTCCGTGGTGATCGTCCGGGAGCTCGCCCCGGGCCAGCGCGAGGTAGGTCTCGCGGTACGCGTGCGGCACGCGCTCCTCGGCCTCGCCCGTGGCCTCGGTGAAGAGGTAAGGCGTCCAGGAGTCGCCGAGGTCGAGCACGAAGTACCCGTCGACGTCCGCGGTGGCGGCGTCGATCTGACGGTCGGTCACGCCCGCCTCGTACAGGGGCACGGGCTGCGCCATCGGCGGCGGGCGGCTGTCCACGCGCCGCCGCGGGGCCGGCTCGCTCGGGACATCTTCGACCGCGTCCGCGGCCGGGGCGTCGTCGGGCGCCTGGGTGGGCTCCTCGAGCTCGAGCCCGTCGCAGCCCACGAGCCCCCCGCCGGCGAAGGCGAGCACGGACGACAGAAGTAGGTGACGGATGTTCATCAGGGCCCTGGCCCGACCGTGGAGCACCCGATCGGGGAGCGCAAGTTTCGCGGGCGTGCACGCGCGTCCAAACAGCATGCCGGGACACGAAGCGAGAATCGAGCCAGGCTCGATGCGCCCCGAAGGCCGCCGGTTCGCCCCCGCGCCGTGTTTCCGCGGACACGACGTCGGGTCCGACAGGCAGCGGCGGAGCTACAATTCGCTCGATGTCCGAGCTCATCACGATCCCCTTCTCGCACTACTGTGAGAAAGCGCGCTGGGCCCTGG
This sequence comes from Sandaracinaceae bacterium, assembly GCA_004213565.1. GTDB lineage: Bacteria > Myxococcota_A > Polyangia > Polyangiales > Sandaracinaceae > JAVJQK01. The sequence continues at coordinate 4,667 of SHBB01000370.1, read as the reverse complement.
ACCGGGCCGGCGTCGAGTATGAAGAGCGGCGCTACCTGCCAGGCTTCCACGTGCGACCGGCGAGACGCGCGGCCCGCGGTCGAGGGCGGGCCGACGCGCACTCGAGCGCCGCCTCCACCCCCATCCTGGTGATGGGCGCGGACTCGATCTGCGGCTCCTCGGCCATCGTGCGGCACGCCGAGCCCGCGCTCTTCTCGAGCCCGGAGGTGGAAGCCCTGGTCGAGCGCTACGACGACGCGCTCGGGCCGCACACCCGGCGCATCGCCTACTGGTTCATCCTCGGGCAGCGCGGGCTGTTCCAGCGGCTGGCGGACGACAACGCCCCGCGAGCGCAGGCGTGGGCGCTGCGGCTGGCGCTCCCGCTGCTCGGCTCGCGGCTCCGCGCGCGCCTGAAGGTCGACCGCCCCGGGTTCGAGCGCTCCGTCGTCCGCGTGGACGCGATCGCCGACGAGGTCGCGGCGCAGCTCGCGGATGGCCGGCCGTACCTGACGGGGGACACCTTCACCGCGGCCGACCTCACGTTCGCGGCCCTCTTCTCTCCCGTGATCTTGCCCGGCCCCGACCGCTACGGAGCCACGCTGCCCCCGCTCGAGCTCTTCTCTGACGAGGGCCGCGCGACCGTCGAGCGCTACCGCGCGCACCCGGCCGGGCAGTTCGCGGCGCGCATGTTCGACGCCCACCGGCGAGGCCCCTGAGCCGTTCCCTCACGCGCGTCGTCGGCGGAAGCTGCTAGCGTGCCCCGTCATGAAGAAGAAGATCGCCCTCGGGATCCTGGCCGCGCTCGGCCTCGCGGTCGCGGGCCTGCTCGTGGCCGCGGCCATGCAGCCCGACTCGTTCCGCGTGGAGCGCAGCCGTGAGCTCGCCGCATCCCCGGAGCAGATCCGCCCGCAGCTGACGGACCTCGAGCGCTGGGCCGAGTGGAACCCCTGGGCCGATCTCGATCCGAACCAGCAGACCACCTTCTCCGACCCCGCCTCGGGCGAGGGGGCCTGGTATCGCTGGGAGGGCAACGACGACGTCGGCAAGGGCAAGATGGAGATCGCGTCGGTCACCGACGGCGCCGTCCGCTATCACCTCGAGTTCATCGAGCCCTTCGCCTCGGAGTCCGAGGTCGAGATCCAGCTCGAGCCGCAGGGGGAGCGGACCCGGGTGGTCTGGATCATGACCGGCGACAACGACTTCATGGGGAAGCTCTTCAGCCTCTTCATGGACATGGACGAGATGATCGGCGCCGACTTCGAGCGCGGCCTCGAGCGCCTCGAGGGCGCGGCTACCGCCGGCTGAGCTCGAGCGAGCCTACAAGCGCACGTCCTCGTCGCAGCGCGGGCAGTAGGTCACGATCAAAGGATGCGCCCAGGATTGCGGGGCGGCCAGGGCATGAGCGAGGCTCGGCCCCGTGACGTCACCCTCGTCGTCCATCGCGCCCAGCCGGACGCGCGTCCTCGCGGGCGCCATCGGCGCGCCCCTCACGTTCGTGGTGCTGTGGATCGCGCCGCTGCCGCTCGAGGAGCCCGCGCATCGCCTCGCCGCCATCTTCGGCGCGGTGCTCGTCGCCTGGGTGACCGAGGTCGTGCCCATCGCGGTCACCGCCTTGCTCATCGCGCCGCTCCTCGTGGTGACCGGCGTCGCGGAGGCGAAGGAGTCCTTCCGCCACTACGCGGACCCGCTCCTCTATCTCTTCGTGGGCGGCTTCTTCATCGCCGAGGCGATGCGCCTCCATGGCCTGGACCGCCGCATCGCCAAGGCCATCGTCACCTCGCGGGGCGTGCGCGGCTTGCCCGGGCGCGTCCGCGTCGCGCTCATGATCGCGGGCGGGCTCCTCTCGATGTGGATCTCGAACACCGCGTCGACCGCGATCCTCGTGCCGATCCTGCTGGGCATGCTCGGGGGGCGAAAGGCGGACCCGAAGTCGGACACGGGCGCGCTCCTCGCCCTCGCCTACGGCTGCTCCATCGGCGGCCTGGGCACGCTCATCGGCAGCCCGCCCAACGTCATCACGGTGCGGCTCCTGCGCGAGGCCGACGTCTCGCTGAGCTTCGTCGATTGGTCTCTCGTGGGGCTGCCGGCCGTGATCGTGATCGGCGCGGCCATCTTCTACGTCACGCGCTGGCTGTACCCGACCGGCGGGCGCTTCGAGGCGCACGACGATCCCGACGGAACGCACCACGAGCCCTTCGAGGACGTGCCCGAGGCGTGGAGTCGGGGCGAGCGGGTGACGGCGCTGGCGTTCGGGCTCGCGGTCGCGGGCTGGATCATCCCGGGCGTCGGCAGCGCGGTGGGCATGCCCCACGCGGACGCGGTCAAGGCGGCGCTCCACCCGGGCGTCGTCGCGCTGCTCGCCTCGTCGGTCCTCTTCCTCGTGCCCGACCCCGAGCACGGGCGCACTCTCCCGTGGTCGCAGGCGGTGAAGATCGACTGGGGCATCATCCTCCTGTTCGGCGGGGGCATCGCGCTCGGCACGCAGCTCGTCGAGACCGGGCTGGCGGCCGCGATGAGCCACGGCTTCGTCGAGCTGACCGGCATCGAGTCGCTCTGGACGCTGACGGCCGCGTGCTGCGTCTTCACCATCTTCTTCACGGAGGTCTGCTCCAACACCGCGTCGGCCAACATGCTCGTCCCGCTCGTGATCGCGATCGCGGTCGAGCTGGAGGTCTCGCCGATCCCTCCGGCGCTCGCGGTGGGGCTCGCGGCGAGCTGCGCGTTCATGCTCCCCATCGCGACGGGCCCGAACGCGATCATCTACAGCACCGGCCGGGTGGCGCAGCCCGAGATGATCCGCACGGGCCTGATCCTCAACCTCCTCTCCGCCGTCCTCGTCTTCGGTCTGCTCCGGATCCTCTGCCCGCTCCTCGGCTGGGCCTGATATCTTCGCGTCATGCGCCGCACGCTCCTGCTCGCGCTCCTCTGTGGAGGCGGAGCCGCCCTCGTCGGCTGCGGCGCGAGCACCGAGCAGACGCCCGCCAGCGCTCCCCCTCTGGTCTCCGACGGCGCGGAGGTGGACGAAGAGGAAGACGAGCCCCCCGGACCGGCGCCGGCCGCGCGCACCTGGCTCGCCGCTCTGCCGGAAGCCGGCGTGCTCTCCTACACCGTCCAGTCTCCCGTCACACCGTCCGATGACGAGACGGTCGCGTCGCCCGAGGGAATGCCCGAGGGGATGCCCGAGGGGATGGAGATGGCCGTACAGATGGTCGTTCAGCAGCGCGTGGTGCGCGGCCAGAGCGTCGCCATCCGCCTCGCGCCGGTCGGTACCCCGACCCCGGACACCCCCGTCTATCCCCAGTGGCTCATCGGCTCCCCCGATGGCCTGCGCGCACTCGAGGAGCACGCCGCCTTCACCACGCCCGGCTTCGTCCCCATCGACCACGAGGGCCGCGTCGTCACCGAGGCCGCCAGCAGCGAGGTGTGGCGCGTCGAGTCCGAGTGGCTGCGCGCGGACCGCCTGGCCTCCGGCCGCGAGGCGGCGGTGGGCTGGACGCTGCTCGAGCGCGTGGGCGCGGTCGACGCCCCCCTGCACGCCGATCGCTGCGTGCGCCTCCAGCGAGAGGACGGGAGCCTCGTCACCACGATGCTCATCTGCGCCGACCACGGCATGGTCGAGCGCCGCGTCGCCCGCGACGGCGTCGAGACCCAGCGCTGGTCGCTCACCGCCGTGAGCGAGCCGCGACCCTAGCGAGCGCTCTGCGCTCGCCTCAGCGCTCGTGCGCCGCGCGCTGCGCGCGCCGCCACGCCGCGGGCGTCACGCCGTAGGCCTTCTTGAACTGCCGGATGAAGTGGGTCTTGTCGCGCCAGCCGACGTGCTCCGCGATGGCGTCGAGCGGATCGTCGGTGTGCGCGAGGCGCGCCGCCGCCTCCGCGACCCGCCCGGCCGCGATCCACTCCCCGACCGAGTAGCCGGTCTCGTTCTTCACCGTGGAGGCGACGTGCGCGGCCGAGCGGTGCACCTCGGCGGCGACGTCCCGCAGCGAGATCGGCTCGAGGCAGCGTCGCTGGATCGCCTCGAGCGCGTCGGCGACGAGCGATCCCGCGGCGGCGCGCGGCGCGTCGCCCGGCATGGCGGGCATGGCGCGGCGCGCCTCGCCGAGCAGCAAGAGCACGAGGCTGCGCACGAGCTCCGGGCTCTCTGGCGCCCCACGCGCCTGCTCCTCGCGCAGCTCGCGGTACAGCCGCACGACCCTGCGACGTCGGGACTTCGCCACCGTGAGGACCGGGAGGGCGCCTCGCCGCACGCGGCGAAACGGGCTCATCAGCGGCTGGCTCTCGTCGAGCCCCAGACACGTCGCGCAGAAGCCGACGAGCCAGTAGTCCATGTCTCGCCCCTCCAGCGGGCGGTGCGGAACCCCGGCCGGCACGACCGTGAACGTCCCGGCCACCGCCTCGACGGGGCCGCCGTGCTCCATGCGGAGCCAGCCGTCCATCAGGTAGGTCAGCCCGTGCTCGGTGTGCGACGCCTCCGCGTGCGAGTCGTAGCGCGCGACCGTGTCGTGCATCACGAAGACCGCGCCGTCGCGCTTCGTCTCTCGCTCGTGTTCCATGGCCGGAGGACTCTAGCAGCGCGCGGCGAAATTATTAGTTAAGTGATTCCGATCACTTGGCCGCGCGGGAGTTGACGGCCCGGGGCGCAGTGGCGATCTCGAAGTCGCCAAACACCAAGAAGCACCACCACACGC
>SHBB01000037.1 GCA_004213565.1 Sandaracinaceae bacterium | reverse complement strand
GCTTCCGCTTCCGCTTCCGCTTCCGCTCCCGCTCCCGCTCCCGCTCCCGCTCCCGCTCCCGTTCCCGTTCCCGTTCCCGAGTCCGCTCCCGACCTACGGTTCGCCCGTGCGCGCAAGGCCGCCTTCGCCTTGGGGGCGGCGTCTCTCTCGAGCGGACCCGGCGTGGCTGGCGCGCGGCGACCGAGCGCGCGACTGGCGAGCAAGACGGCCGCGGCGATGACGCCGGCGAAGGCGATGATGGCGTGGGTGGCGGCGGCGAGGCCGAGGGCCACGGCGGGCGCGAGGCCCGACCGATCGTGGGCGAGGCGCGCGAGCGCCCAGAGGACGAAGAGCGACGCGAGGGTATAGACCTCCACGCGAGTGGACGGCTCCCAGGCGATCATCGACAGGCCGGCGCCGAAGAGGGCCAGCGCGCGGGCCGCCGCGTGGAGGCGCGTCTCGGCCGGGCCGGCCAGGGCGTCGACGAGCGACCAGGCGGGCAGGACGCAGAGGGAGCCCGCCAGCGCGCTGAGGAGCGTCAAGCCGAAGTGCGCCGAGACACCGGGCAGGTGCGCGAAGAGCCAGCCGACCAGGGTGTGGATGGGCTGCCCGATCGGGTGGCCCACGCCCAGCTCCGCCGCGACGAGCGCCAGCTCGGGGCTGTCGTAGAAGGTCATGCCCGGCGCCATCGTCAGCGCGTAGACCACGAACACGCTCGCCGCGGTCAGCGCCGCCTCGAGCGGGCGCGAGGCGGGCAGGCCCCAGAGTCTCAAGCCGTCTCCTCTTCGGGCGAGAGCGGGACGACCAGCTGGCTGAGGCCGCCGAGGCCGGAGACCGCGAGCTGCGTGCCCCAGATGAGCAGCGAGGCCGCGACCGCGTCCGCCTCCGCCACGCCGAGGTAGGTCGCGCAGAAGTAGACGAACGCGCCCTCCCGGAAGCCCGCCCCGCCGATGGAGAAAGGGATGTACGTGGCGGCCATCGCGAGCGGCACGACGACGAACGCGTCGCCCAGCGTGACGGCGCCGCCCGTGACCGACGCGAGGAGGAACCAGCCGGTCAGCGCCACCAGCCCCTGCGTCCCGAGCGAGACGCCGAGCGCGCCGGCGAAGGGCAGGGGGCGCTCGATCACGGGGATGGACGCCGCGAGCGCGCCGAGCTTGCCGGGCAGACGCGGCGCGATGCGGCGGCTGAGCGCGACGAACCCGATGCCGGCCGCGGCGGCCATCAGGCCCAGCGCGGAGAGGAAGAGCACGTCTTCGGTGCCTGGCAGGGGGCGCAGGAGGTTCGCGCCGCTCACCAGGAGCAACAGGCCGCTCAGGCCGAGCGCGCGCTCCACGAGCACCACCGTCATCGACGCCGTCGTGCCGCGCTCGCCGAAGCTCTGGCGCGTGACCACGCCGCGCACCACGTCGCCGCCGACGCCGCCCGGGACGTAGTTGTTGTAGAAGAAGCCGACCCAGTACACGTGGGTCAGGCGCGCGAGGGAGGGGCGTCGCGGCGCTCCGTAGGCGGCGAGCAGCATGCGCCAGCGGATCGCGCCCACCCAAAGGTTGGCGAAGGTCGTGGCGCACGCCGCGAGGAACGCCCAGCCGCTCACGCGCGCGAACGCGCCGCCCAGCTCGTCCGGGTCGACGATGCTGAGGATGTACGCGAAGGCCGCCGCCGTGCCGCCGAAGCGCAGCCCGCGCCAGAGCCACTTCTTCCACTGGCCGTCCGGTCGCGGGTCCCCCGACGGCGGAGCGGGCGTGCCCGTCGAAGAAGGAGAGGTGGCGCTCATCGGCTCGGCGTGGGGGAGCGCGACGCGATCACTGGAGCGTGATCGCCCGGCGCACCGTCTGCCCGGGCGGGATGTCGATGCTGACGCGGCGGCTGCCCGCCTCGGGGTTCGTGCAGACGACCGTGTGCCGCCCCGGCGGCAGCTGGAAGTTCACCACCGGCGTCTGCCCAGCGTTCCGCCCGTCGATCGTGACGTTGCACCACGGGTTGCTGTTGAACGTGAGTCGGCCCGGCTCGTTCGACGTCGGCGCGGCGACCTCCTGCGAGCCACGCGAGCGGCCCCCGCCACCGCGGCGCTCCCGGAGCTCCACGGTGATCTCGGTCGCCTCTCCGCTCGTCAGCTCCACCGTGCGCTCGTCGCTCCGGTGCCCGCTGCGCGAGACGGTGATGGGGTAGTTGCGCGTGGGGACGCGGAACTCGTAGGGCGAGCCGCCGTCGTGCCACTCCCCGTCGAAGCGCACGCGCGCGTCCGTTGGCTCGGTCGTGATCCGCAGGATGCTCTCGCCTTCGGAGAGGGGCGTGCGTTCGAGCTCGAAGCTCAGCTCCGCGACTTGCCCCGCCTGCAGACTGAGGGTTTCGTTGCGGGTGACGTAGCCGTCCAGCGCGAGGGCCAGCGTGTGCGTCTCCCCGGGCGTGATCTCGGGCACGGTGGCGGGGGAGACCAGCTCCGTGTCGCGGCCGTCGAGCAGGACCCGCGCGCCCGCGGGGATGGTCCTCACCCGCACCACGCCGAAGTCGCTCGCGCTCGGGCGCTCGAGCGTGATGCTCAGGTCGGCCCGCGGATCGCCTTCGGTGAGGGACACGCGCTCGGTGTGCGGCGCGAAGCCCTCGTGCGTGAGCTTGACGCTGTAGGCCGCGCCCACCGGCAGCTGCTCGAGCACGGCCGGGGTGCGCTCGCTGCGCCGGTCCCCGTCGATCCAGATCGCCGCGCCCGCGGGTGTGCTCTCGATGGCCAGCACGCCCGGTCCCGTCGGCACGCTGGGCTCGGGCGGCGGGCGCGTCAGGAACCAGCCGACGCCGCCGATCGCCGCGAGGACGACCACCGCGAGCATGATCCACGGCGCCTTGCTCGGCGGCTTGCTGCGGACGAACGAGCCGTAGCTGCCGCCCGGGAGCGAGTGCTCCATCGAGTCGGCCTCTTCGGCCGCCTGGGCGGCGAGGACCTCGGCGAGCTGCCGGCCCTCGGCCATCATCTGCTTCTGCGCGTCGAGCTTGTCCTGGAAGAGGTCCTGCATCCACGCGCCGAGCGAGATCGCGCTGACCTTCAGCTGCTCGGAGCGGATGTAGTCCTCGAGATCCGCCTGCATCTCGCTCGCCGTCTGGTAGCGGCGCGAGGTGTCCTTCTCGAGGCTGCGGAGGATGATCTCCTCGAGGCGCGGGCTCAGGTTCGGGTTGAGCTGGCGCGGCTGCGGGTACTCGTCCTCCACGATCTTGCGGAGGGTCTCCATCTCGTTCTTGCCGCGGAAGAGGCGCCGCCCCGTGCACAGCTCGAAGAGCATGATGCCGAGGGAGAAGATGTCGCTGCGCTTGTCGAGGTCGAGGCCCTGAGCCTGCTCGGGGCTCATGTACGGGACCTTGCCCTTGAGCTGGCCGCTGCCCGTGTCCTCCATGCCGCCCCGGCCCGCCTTCGCGATGCCGAAGTCGACGAGCTTCACGTCGCCCGTGAAGGTCACGAGGATGTTCTGCGGGCTGACGTCGCGGTGCACGATGCCCATCGCCTCGCCGTCGAGGTCGCGCTTCTCGTGCGCGTAGGCGAGGCCGGCGCAGCAGCCCATCACGATCGCGAGCGCGTGCTCGAGCGGGAAGGACGTGACGCCCTTCTTCTTCATCTGGCGGACGAGCGAGCGCAGATCCTCGCCGTGGACGTGCTCCATGGCGATGTAGAACTGCCCGTCGACCCGGCCGACGTCGTAGATGTGCGCGACGTTCGGGTGGTTCAGGGTCGCGGCGATCCGCGCCTCCGCGAGCAGCATCTCGATGAAGCTCTCGTCCTTCACCAGGTGGGGCAGGACGCGCTTGACGACGATGAGCTTCTCGAACCCCGCGACCGACTTCTGCAGAGCCAGGAACAGCTCCGCCATGCCGCCCACCGCGAGCTTGCGCATGAGCGTGTACTTGCCGAATCGCATCGGCATGGCCGGGCCTTCGCTCTCGGGCGTGGGCCCTTGGGGCGCGCTGCCGGGCGGAGGGGGCGGCGCCTGCGCGGGTGCTTCAGACACTCTCGGGGTCCTCGGGAGAGGGAGACGCGGTCACGGAGGACACGTTGGGCCCCCCGAGTATGGCACGCCGATGCCGCACCGTGTCAACCGCGTCCAGCCCGTGCCGTAGCTCGTCACAGAGCGCCTCGGCGCGCTCCTCGAGCTCGTCTCGGGTCTGGGTGAGCCACGCGGTGATGGTGGGCAGCTCCTCGTCGCGGATGGCGAGGCGAGGGCGGCGCGAGAGGATGCGCTCCAGCCGGCGCGCGACCTCCTTGGGGTCGCGATAGCCGTCCGGCAGGCCGTGGTCCTGCAGTCGGGACTGGAGCTGCTCGAACGGCTCGGGCCCGCCGTGGAACGCGAGACCCAGGGGCGCGGCCGGCAGCTGGATCGCTTCGAGGTACAGCGCCCGCGCCTCGGGGTGGCGCTCGAGCAGGACCCCGTCGAGCAGCAGCTCGGTCCCCACGTGGGCCACCGCGCGGGAGGCCCCCCGGCCGACACCTCTCGCCTCGAGCACCTCGGCGCCGCCGTTGCACCAGTAGAGGAAGGTGGGGAGGCCGTGGAACACGAGGTCCGCGGCGTGGTGATGGTCCACGCCCGCCGACACGACGTCGTCCGCGGCCTCGCGGAAGCGCGTGCCGCACATGGAGGCGAAGTCGGGCATCATCGCGCCGAGCACCCAGCGGGGATCGTCGTCCTCCCAGAGCGCCGCCACCGCATGCCCGAAGAAGTTCACGCGCGAAACCTATCGCGCGCTCGACCCTCTTGCACTCCAGCCGCGTCCTCGGCCATAGTTCGCGCCATGGAGAACGCCCACACGCAGGTGTACCGCCGCTTTTTCGCGATCACGCTGTCCGTCATCCCCGGGGTGAACCTGGTGTTGGGTCTCGCGGCGCTGGTCCTGTGGCTGCTCGCGGACCTGGCCGGGATGGAGTGGGGCTGGGCGCTGGGCGTCGCGGCCATCGTGCTCTGCCTGACCTTCGTCGGCTGGATCTTCGTGGGTCTCGGCCTGCAGAAGTGGGCCGAGGACAAGAGCGCCGGCATGCTCTTCGGGCTCAACGCGCCGTTCATGCTCGTCGACTTCGCGTTCCTCGCCTGGCTCTTCTGGCACACCGTGGTCGGCTTCCTCATGGGCGGCCACGAGGAAGAGGCGCGGGTCGTGGTCGAGACGCTCAGCCGGCTCGTCTGAGCCAGCCCTCGATCTCCTGCGAGAGCGCCGACGCATCCGTGAGGGCGTCGGCGTTCGTCCATGTGAGCGACTCGCCTTCGCCGAGGCGCCCTTCGCCCCGAAACCAGGTGCGCTGCCGCCGCGTGTAGACGCGGGTGGCCTTGTACGCGAGCCGCTCGGTCTCCTCGACCGGGACGGCCTGCTGCAGGTGCTCGACGATCTGGGCGTAGCCGACGCTCTTGAGCGGCGGGACGTGCCCGTGCCGCGCGAGGACGCCGCGGACCTCGTCGACCCAGCCGGCGTCGAGCATCGCTCGGATGCGCGCCTTCAGCTTCGGGTAGAGGCGCTCGCGCGGCAGGTCGAGCACGTAGAAGCGCAGCGGGTAGCGCGGCCCGCCCTGCGCGTGGCGCGCGTGGTGCGCGCTCAGCGGCTCTCCGGTCTGGGTGTAGACCTCGAGCGCGCGCACGATGCGGAGCGCGTCGTTGGGGTGGATGCGGCTCGCGGCTTCGGGATCGATCTGCCCGAGCCGCGCGTGGAGCGCGGGCAGATCCGCGGCCGCCTCCGCCTCGAGGGCCGCGCGGATGGCGGGATCCGGCGCGGGGAGCGGCGCGAGGCCGCGGGTCAGCGCGCGCAGCCAGAGCCCCGTGCCGCCGACGACGATCGGCAGCTTGCCGCGCGCGGCGATGTCCTCGATGGCCGCGTCCGCGAGCGCCGCGTACCGGGCCGCGTCGATCGTCTCCGTCGGCGCCAGGAGATCGATGAGGTGGTGGCGCACGCCGCCCAGCTCGTCCGGGCGCGGCTTGGCGGATCCGACGTCGAGCTCGGTGTGGATCTGCACGCTGTCGGCCCCGACGAGCTCGCCTCCGAAGCGCCTCGCGAGCGCGATCGCCGCCGCCGTCTTGCCCGCCGCGGTCACCCCGCCGACGACGAGGATCTTCGGCTTCAACGGCCCAGCCTCCGCTCGAGGTCGCCGAAGCTCACCGAGAAGACGACCGGGCGGCCGTGGGGGCAGTGACCGCCGAAGTCCTCCACCCGATCCATCTTCGCGAGCAGGGCGCGGCACTCCTCGACCGAGAGCGGGTCGCCGGCGCGGATCGAGCCGTGACAGGCCATGGTCGCGAGCGCCATGTCCACCCGGTCGCCGAACGCGCGCTCTCCGCTCCTCGAGAGCTCCGCCAGGACGTCCCGCATGAGCGTCTCCGGCGAGGCGCGCTTCACCAGCGCGGGCACCGCGTGCACCGCGACGCTACGCTCGCCGAGCGGGACCACGTCGAGCCCGACCGCCAGCAGGGCCTCGCGCTGCTCCTCGCAGATCACGACCTCCTCTTCGCTCAGCTCGACGCGCTCCGGCATCAGCAGCCGTTGGGTCGCCACCGCGCGGTCTCGGTGGGTGCGCCGCAGCTGGTCGTAGCGGACGCGCTCGTCGGCGGCGTGCTGGTCGATGATGTGCAGCCCGTCCTGCCCTTCGCAGACGATCAGCATCTTGCGCATCTGCCCGAGCACCCGCAGCGAAGCGAAGAAGCCGGTCTCGCCCAGGAGGTCCGGCGGAAGCGTGGGGGGCTCGAAGGGGACGGCGCCCTCGAAGAGGTCCGGCGCGTACGGCCTCGGCTCGTGGCTCGCGTTCTCGAACGCGGCCGGGCCATCCGCCGCGCCCGAGAGGCCCCACGGATCGGGCTCGCTGGTTGTGCTCGGAGACGGGGGCGGGGAGGGCGGCGCGCCGCCCAGGCGCTGGTTCCAGAACCCGCCGCCGCGCGCGCCGGGGCCCGCCCACGCGCTGGTGCCGAGCCCGGAGGCGAGCGTCCGGGTGATCGCGTCGAGCACCTCGCGGCCGCGCGCGAAGCGCACCTCGGCCTTCTGCGGATGCACGTTCACGTCGACCTCGTTCGGGTCGAGCTCCACGTAGACGACGCCGACCGGGTAGCGACCCGGCGGGAGCACGGAGCCGTAGGCGAACGAGACCGCGCGCGAGAGCGCCCGATCCTTGACCGGGCGGCGGTTGACGAAGAGGTGCAGGCCCCCCGCGCCGGCCCGGGCTCGCTCGGGGGCGCCGAGCAGCGCGAGCACCGACACGCCATCGCGGGAGCCCTCGACGGTGTTCAGCCGCTCGTTGCCGAACACCATCGTCGCGCGCTGGGCCGCGCTCTCGCTCGGGAGCAGCTCGAGGTTGCGGCGCCCGTCCCGGAAGAGCAGCAGCCGCACGTCGGGGTGGGCCAGGGCGGCGCGCTTGCAGACCTCGGTGATCCGCGCCGACTCGGTGCCGATCGACTTCAGGAATTTTCGTCGCGCGGGCACGTTGTAGAAGAGCTCGCGCACCGAGACGGTCGTGCCGGGCGCGCAGCCGACCTCGCGGATCTCCGCGTCCGCCCCGCCGTCGACGCGCACCCGCGTGCCCGCCACCGCGTCGCGCGGCCGGGTCAACAGCTCGAAGCGGCTCACCGACGCGATCGACGGCAGCGCCTCGCCGCGAAACCCGAGCGTGCCGATCGCGTTCAGGTCCTCCAGCCGGGCGATCTTGCTCGTGGCGTGCCGGCGCACGGCGAGCGCCGCGTCCTCGGGATCCATGCCCGTGCCGTCGTCCGTGATGCGGATCTCGCGGGTCCCACCCGCCGCGATCTCGATGCGGATCGTGGTGGCCTCGGCGTCGATCGCGTTCTCGAGCAACTCCTTCACGACCGAGGCCGGTCGCTCCACGACCTCACCGGCCGCGATCTGGTCGGCCAGGGCGTCGTCGAGGACTCGGATGCGGCCGCCCATCGAGGGACGGTTATCATCGGGCCCGATCGGCGTCGAGCCTCCTCACGGGCTCAGCATGCTTGCCGCTCGTGGCGGCGGCCCGTTAGGATCCCACCCAAGCCCGCCTCGGCGGCGCGGTCCGTCTCCACTGAGGCGGAAGAGCCTGTGATTCCCACTTCCTTCCCACCCATGCCGCGCCCGTCCTCGCGATCCGAGCCATGAAGATCTGTCCGTCCTGCAAGACCGAGTTCGCGGGGGGCGAGGTCTTCTGTCCGAACGACGGCGCGCGCCTCGTCACCGCTTCCCAGTGGGACGGGCCGACCAAGATCGGCGACGGGGAGGACCCGATGATCGGGACCATCCTCTCCGAGCGCTACAAGATCTTGAAGCAGATCGGCGAGGGCGGGATGGGCCTCGTGTACGAAGCCGAGCACGTCGCCATCGGCAAGCGGGTCGCCCTCAAGGTGCTCCGCGACGACTTCTCGGGCCGGCCCGAGGTCGTCGAGCGGTTCAAGCAGGAGGCGCGGAGCGCGAGCCGGATCGGCAACGATCACATCGTCGACATCTCCGACTTCGGCACGACGCCGAGCGGCGCGAGCTACTTCGTGATGGAGCTGCTCGAGGGCGAGGACCTCGCGGAGGTGCTCCAGCGGGAGGGGCAGCTGCCGCTCGCGCGCGCGGCGGACATCATCTTGCAATGCTGCAAGGCGCTCGGCGCGGCGCACAGCAAGGGCATCGTGCACCGCGACATGAAGCCCGAGAACATCTTCCTCACCGAGCGGGACGGCCGACACGACTTCGTGAAGATCGTCGACTTCGGCATCGCGAAGATGAGCGACATCGAGACCGACGGCGCGCCGGGCCGGAAGCTCACGAAGACCGGCATGATCTTCGGCACGCCCGAGTACATGTCGCCCGAGCAGGCGGCGGGCAAAGAGCTCGACCACCGGGTCGATGTCTACGCGCTCGCCGTCATCCTCTTCGAGATGCTGACGGGCCGCGTCCCCTTCGTGGGCGACACGTTCATGGGGATCCTCACCCAGCACATGTTCGAGGACCCGCCCCCCATGCACGACGTGAACCCGCACGTCGACGTCCCCGAGGCGGTGGTGGGGTTCATCTACCGAGGCCTCGCGAAGGACGCGGACCAGCGCTACCAGAGCTGCGACGAGATGGGCGGCTGCCTCTCCGAGGCGATGGCGGGTCGCTTCGAGGGCTCGACCACCTACGTCGGATACGGCTCGCCCGTGCCCGGTGCGCGCGGCGGCGCGGCGCGCGTGATGACGCCCGAGACGACCCACGGCGGCATCCCGGCCGTGAAGTCCGGCCCTCCGATGGGGCTCATCGTCGGCGTCGCCACGCTGCTCGTCGCCGTCGCGGTCGGAGGGGGCGTGGTCTGGTACCTCGGGCAGAACGGCGAGACGGACCCGACAGGCGGCGAGCCGATCGCGAACGCGCCCGTCGACTCCGGCGTGGTCGCTGCGTTGCCGGCGACGCCCGACGCGGGCGTGGCGGCGGCCCCCGAGGTGGACGCGGGGCCCGCGATGGTCACCGTCAGCGTCAACAACGAGCCGAGCGTGCGCGTGTACGTCGAGGACCGCGGCGAGGTGTGCGCGGAGACGCCGTGCAGCTTCGAGACCTTGGCCGGGGAGAACATCACGGTCCGAGCCCGCCGGGGTCGCCACCAGGGCGAGATGGAGATCGCGCCCACGGAGAACACGGCCATTCAGCTCGCGATGCAGCGCATCCGGCCCTCGGGGGGGCGAGGCGGCGGCGGAAGCAAGCAGGGCGGCGGCGACACCAGCGGCGGCGGGAGCCGAGGCGGAGGGGGCTCGGGAGACCTCAAGATCCCGGACATCTTCCGCAGCCCGCGCTGACGTCGCTGGGTGATCGTCGGCGGCTGCGTCGGGCTTCCGGGGCGCGCGGCAGCCGCGGCCGGTAGTTCCTTCCGCTCCGCAGCAGCCTCCGAGTCCGCTTCCGCGACGGCCTCCGCGACCGAGTCCGCATCCGCTTCCGAGTCCGCGCCCGCTTCCGAGTCCGCGCCCGCTTCCGAGTCCGCGCCCGCTTCCGAGTCCGGGCCCGCTTCCGAGTCCGCGCCCGCTTCCGAGTCCGCGCCCGCTTCCGAGTCTGCGCCCGAGCTCGGGTTCGGGGACGATCCTACCCATCTACCCGGACTGCGCGAGTGGCTCTCGGCGCGCGGGCGATCAGCCGGGGGGCCACGCGAAGGAGAGGTAGATCACCATCGCGATGTAGATCGGGACCAGCACCAAGAGGGCGCGCAGGGCGAAGCCGAAGAAGGAAGGCATCTTGTAGCCGACCTCCTCCGCGATGGCCTTCACCATGAAGTTCGGGCCGTTGCCGATGTAGGTGTTGGCGCCCATGAAGACGGCCGCCGTGCTGATGGCGACGAGGAAAGTCTCCGGGACGGTGCCCTCGGTGAGCTGGAGCATCACCGCGCCGTCCTGCTGGATGTGCAGGCCGATCGCCGTGGCCAGGAAGGTCAGGTAGGTCGGGGCGTTGTCGAGCATGGAGCTCAGGCCGCCCGTGACGAGGAAGAATTGCCAGGGCGCGTCCAGGCCGAGCTCGCCGCCGCGCGCTTCGAGGAGGGCGAGGGCAGGCACCATGGTCACGAAGATGCCGGCGAAGAGGATCGCCACCTCGAGGATGGGGCCGTAGGTGAAGCCGTTGGCCTTGCGCGCCGGGCGGGGGCCCGCGAAGACGCTGACGAGGGTGAGCGCCACCATCGCGCCCTCGCGCCACGGGGTCGGCAGGAAGATGGCGACGATCACGCCCAGGAGGAGCGGGACGTTCAGCCAGCCCTGGAGGCTCAGGGGAACGCGCTCGACCTCGTCGCGCGCGATGTTCTTCGCCTGCTCCTTGGCGTAGGCGCGTCGATCGAAGGCGTAGAAGACGACGAGCAGGTACCCGACCGCCATCAGCCAGAAGGGCCAGAGCTTCAGCGTCCACTCGAACGGGACGCCGCGCAGGTAGCCGAGGAAGAGCGGCGGGTCGCCCATCGGGGTGAGCAGGCCGCCACAGTTCGACACCACGAGGATGAAGAAGAACGGCAGGTGCGCGACGTGCTCACGCTGGCCGTTCGTCCGGAGCATCGTCCGGATCAGCAACATGCTGGCGCCGGTCGTGCCGATCAGGTTGGCCAGCACGGCGCCGATCGCGAGGATGGCGGTGTTGGTGCCGGGGCTCGCCCGAAGATCGCCCGAGACGTGGATGCCGCCCGCGATGACGTAGAGCGAGCCGAGCAGGGCGATGAACGAGACGTACTCGTGCCCGCTGTGCTGGAGCCCCTCCGGGTACTTCCACAGCAGGTAGCCCACCATCGGCGTGGCCACGACGGCCGTGAAGATGCCGCGGTTCTTGTTGCTCTCCCACCAATGGTGGGCGACCAGCGGGAGCACCGCGATCCCGAGCAGCATCACCGCGAAGGGGATCACCGCCCAGAGCGGGACCGAGCTACCGAAGTGCTCCATGACGTGGGGGCCCTGCTACTACGTGCGCCGATTCTTCGCAAGCTCAGCCGCCGTCCGAGACGCCGCCATCGGCGACCCCGGAGTCCGGCGAGCCGGTCATGACACACGCGCCGGCGACGCAGACCCGCATGCCCATGCAGCTGTTGCCGCACATGTTGCAGTGGTCGGCGTCGGTCAGCGTGTCGGTGCAGCCGTCCGCGCAGCACGTGGGCGTCAGCCCGCCGCACGCCGCGCCGCCGCCCACGCTGCCCATGTCTCCGTTGCACACGCACCGCCCGCCCATGCACATCTCGCCTGCGCCGCAGCTCACGCCGCAGCCGCCGCAGTTGTTCTCGTCGGTGGCCGTGTCCACGCAGCCGTCCCCGGCGCAGCACGTGTCCCCCGCGCCGCAGGCCGCGCCGCCCTCACAGCGGCAGGCGGAGCCCATGCAGGTCTCGCCGCTGTCGCAGGTGACGCCGCAGCCGCCGCAGTTGCTCGCGTCGGTCGCCGTGTTGACGCAGCCGCCCGGACAGCAGCTGTCCATGCCGGAGCAGGCGGGCCCCCCGGCGCAGCGACACGAGGTGCCGTTGCAGGTCTCGCCCGTGTCGCACGTCACGCCGCAGCCGCCGCAGTTGGTCACCGTGTTCAAGGCCACGCAGCTGGCGCCGCAGCAGCGCTGGCCGCTGACGCACGCCGGGCCCGTGGGCCGCGTGGTGCCGCCGCAGGCGCAGTCGCCGGCCGCGTTGCACGACTCGTTCATGCCGCAGGTCGTGCCGCACGCGCCGCAGTTCGAGGTCGAGAACGCCACCTCGCAGTAGGGCGCGCCCGCGGCGCAGTCGAGCCTCCCCGCCGCGCAGACGCAGCTCCGCGACACGCAGCTCGCGTTGCCGCCGCAGTTGTTGCCGCAGGCGCCACAGTTCGCGTTGGTGTCGATGTTGGTCTCGCACCCGTTGGCGTGGTTGCCGTCGCAGTTCGCCCAGCCGTCGTTGCAGCTCGCGATCCGACAGGTGCCCCCCGAGCACATCGGGGTCGCGTTCGCGAGGCTGCAGGCGTCGCCGCAGCTCGCGCAGTCGCTGACCGTGCCGAGGCGCCGCTCGCAGCCGTTGGCGTCGTTCATGTCGCAGTCCGCCCAGCCGCTCGAGCAGCTGACGATCTCGCAGCGGCGAGAGGCGCAGGTCTGGGTCGCGTTGGCCAGGCTGCAGCCCACGCCGCACGCGTTGCAGTTCGCGAGGGTGCGCAGGTCCACCTCGCAGCCGTCTCCCGGCAGCCCGTTGCAGTCGGCGAAATTGGGCTCGCAGGTCGTGATCTCGCACCGCCCCGCGTTGCAGCGCTCCCCCGCGTTCGGCAGGGCGCAGCTGCGCCCGCAGCCCCCGCAGTGGGAGAGGCTGGTGAGCGTGTCCGTCTCGCAGCCGTCGCGGTCGGGCAGGCCGCCGTTGCAGCTGGCGAGGTTGGGCGCGTCGCACTCGCAGATGCGGTCCGTGCAGACGGTGCTCGCGCCGCAGACCACGCCACATCCGTTGCAGTTGTTCGGGTCGTCCGTCACGACGATACACGCGCTGCCGCAGCAGAGGTTCGCCTCGGGGCCGGCCGCCGCTTCGGGGCAGGCCTGGACCTCGGTGGCCGTGCCCATCGCCGCGCCGCAGGTGCAGACGCCGCTCACGCAGCTCTCGCCTTCCCCACAGCCGCGCCCGCAGGCCCCGCAGTTCGCCGGATCCGAGTCGAGGTCCACGCAGCCGATGCCGCCGCCACAGCAGTCCGGGGTGGCGCCCTCGCAGGCCGCGTCGCCCGGCTCCGCCGTGCAGTCGCAGACCCCTCCGCTGCAGCGGTCGGCGCTCGTGATGTCACAAGCGAGCCGGCAGCCGCCGCAGTTCGTGAAGGAGTCGGCGTAGCTCACCAGCCCCGCGCTCACGCAGCCGACGCTGTTGGTCGGGTCGAGGACCTCGTCCACCACGCCGTCGCAGTTGTTGTCGACTCCGTCGCAGCAGCCATCGGTGCCCATCACCCCGCCCGCGCAGTGGTCGGGCTGATCGGGGTTGATCGAGGCGCCGGGCACCGCGCCCATGGCCATCTCGCACATCGGCGGCTCGACGTAGCCGTCCCCGTCGATGTCGTCGTCGCAGCTGCGGTCGTCGTCGAGCAGACAGCTCTGCGCCACGCCGTCCTCGCAGCGATCGATCAACACCTCGTTCATGGCGCGTCGATAGGTCAGCGGGTCGGTGTCGTCGCAGTCGACGGGCGGCTCCTGCCCGTCCTGGTCCATGTCGCCCGGCGGGCAGCTCTCGTCGAGCATGCCGTCGAGGTCCTCGTCGATCGTGTTGCCGCAGCGCTCGCGTGCGTCGGGGTGGACCGCCGGGTCGCAGTCGTTGGCGCGTGGCTCGCACGGCTCGCCCGGATCCTCGAGCCCGCAGGCGGGGTAGCCGTCGCCGTCGTCGTCCGCCTCTCGGCACTCGTCGAGCTCGTCCGTCAACCCGTTGCAGTTGTTGTCGACGCCGTCGCACACCTCGGCCGCGCCTGGGTTGATCGCCGCGGGGTCGCAGCCGTCGCACTGCGACGCGCGGTCGACGCAGTCGGGGAAGCGATCCTCGAGGCTGCACTGCTCGATCCCGTCGCCGTCCTCGTCGCAGCAGGCGTCCTCGCCGCTGCAGTCCTGGTCGATCCCGTCGAGGCAGGTGTCGATGGCGCGCGGGTTGACCTCGGGGTTGTTGTCGTTGCAGTCGCAGCCGACGGTCGCGCCCGGCGCGCACGCCACGACGCCGTCCATGTCGTTGTCGCCGCAGGCCTCTTCGACGTCGCCGTCGCAGTCCTCGTCCACGCCGTTCTGGCACTGGAAGCCGGCCCCCGGGAAGATCATGTCGTTCGAGTCGTCGCAGTCGCTCGCGCGCATCTCCGGGCACAGGTAGTCGGTGTCCTCGCAGGCGCGCTCGCCGCCCCCTTCGCTGCGCTCGCGGCACGACGTGGCGGCGCTCGAGAGCCAGGTGTCTCCGTCCAGATCGAGCGCGCCGACGGGCCCCACCAGCACCACCGAGTCCGTGACGACCCCGGTGACGCCGTAGCAGCGCGTCGCGACGAGGACACCGTCGTCGGGCGTCTTCGCGACCATGTGCACGAGGATGGTGCTCGGGCGGTCGAGCTCGATCCCGACCCGCAGAGGGTTGTCCTCGAGGTCTCGCTGGGACCGGGCGGGCGTGAACACGCGCGGCGCGGGCATCGCGGGCGGCAGGCTCGGGGAGTCGAGGGAGACCACCGTCACCGACAGCTCGGACACGTCGGCCTGGGCGTAGAGCTCGATCTGCACGCCGCTGGAGCCCGGATCGCACGCGGCGAGCAACGAGCAGCCCAGGAGAGTGAAGAGGAGACGCGAAGGGGAAGCCACTGCGGGCCAGCATATCACCGGCGGCAGCCCATTGAAGTACCGAGCCCGCAGGATCTTGGAGACCGGCGCCGAGGGCCTCCGCGTGACAGAGTCCCGCCCATGGGCGGCGGTTGGATCGGTTACATCTACGCGATCGGGGGCTGCATGCTGTTGGTGCTGCTCATCGGTGGCTCCACCATGGTGCTCTACGCGGTCGCCCGCGCGCGGGGGGACGGCAAGACCAAGGGCCACGTGAGCTCGGTCTCGCGAGGTGAGGGACCCGACGAGACCGCTTGATCCCCTCGGGTAGCCCGCTATGGTCCGCGGCTCGCCTCGCCAGAAGCATGCGCGACGAAGAGCTGGACGGGCTCACCAAGGCCCAGCACGACCTCGAGTGGTCCCGCCTCGTGGAGGCGGTGGCGGCGCGATGCACCGGTCCGCTCCGCGAGACCCTCGAAGCGCTCGAGGTCCACGAGACCTACGAGGCGGCGCGGGTCGCCCTCGTGGAGGCGGCCGAGGCGGCGGAGCTGCTGCGCCTCGACGAGCCGCTGCCTTTGGACGGGATTCGCGACGTCCGGCGCCCGCTCGCCCGCCTCGAGAAGCAGGGCGCGCTCGACGGGACGGAGCTCCGCGCGATCGCCACGACCCTCGGCGCCGCCCGCGCGCTCCGGAAATTCCTGGCCCGTCACCGCGACCGGGCCCCCGCGCTCCATCAGGCCTGCAGCACGGATCCAACCCTCGATCGGCTGGTCGACGAGCTCGAGCGCGCGGTGGAGCCGGACGGCACGCTCGCCGACACGGCCAGCCCCGAGCTCGGCCGCCTGCGCACCGAGGTGGCGAACCTGCGCGCGCGCATCGTGGGGCGGCTCGAGGCCATGCTCCTCAAGCACGCCGACATCGTCCAGGATCGCTTCCACACGCTCCGGGAGGGGCGCTACGTCATCCCCGTGCGCACCGACGCGCACGAGAAGCTCCCCGGCATCGTGCACGGGACGAGCGGGAGCGGCGCCACGGTCTTCGTCGAGCCCAAGGCGATCGTCAACCAGGGTAACCGCCTGAAGATGGCGCAAGGGGAGCTCGAGCGAGAAGAGGCGCGCATCCTCGGGATCCTCAGCGGGCGGGTGCGCGACCGCGGGGCCGAGGTGAGCGCGGCGGTGGACGCGCTCGACCGCGCCGATCTCCGGCACGCCGCGGCGCGCCTGTCCAAGGATCTCGGCGCGACCATCCCGAAGCTGTCCCGCGCGCCCCGGATGCGGCTGATCGACGCGCGACACCCGCTGCTCGCGCTCGAGGGGGTCGAGGTCGTCGCCAACGATCTCGAGCTCGAAGCGGGCGGCGCGCTGGTGATGAGCGGCCCGAACGCGGGCGGCAAGACGGTCTCGCTCAAGGTGCTCGGGCTCGCCGCCCTGATGGCGCGGGCGGGGCTGCCCGTGCCCGCCAACGAGGGGAGCGAGGCGGGCTTCTTCTCGCCGGTCCTGACCGACGTCGGCGACGAGCAGTCGCTCCAGAAGAACCTCTCCACCTTCAGCGCGCACGTGACCAACCTCGTGAGCGTGCTGCACGCGTCGGGGCCGAGCGCCATGGTCCTGCTCGACGAGATCGCGACCGGCACCGATCCCCACGAGGGGGCCGCGCTCGCCTGCGCGCTGGTCGACGCGCTCTGTCAGAAGGGCGCGGCGCTCGCGGTCACCACCCACTACGAGCGCCTCAAGGCGATGGCGGTCGAGGACCCGCGCCTCCGCAACGCGTCCGTCGGCTTCGACGTGGCGCGCATGGCCCCCACCTTCGTCGTGCGGCGGGACGTGCCGGGGAGCTCCAGCGCGCTCGCCGTGGCCCAGCGCTTCGGGATGCCGCAGGGCGTCTTGACGCGCGCGAAGGAGCTGCTGCCGGATGAGAGCCGCACCTTCGACGCCCTGGTCCAGAAGCTCGAGTCGCGCTTCGAGGAGCTCGAGAGCGAGCGGGCCCAGGCCGAGGCCGCGCGGCGCGAGGCCGAGCGGCTGCGCGACGAGGCGGCCCTCGAGCTCGAGCGTCGACGGCAGCGCGATCACAAGAAGCTGAGCGAGGAGGGCGCGCGGCTCATGGAGCAGCTGCGCCAGGCGCGCGCCCAGCTCAAGGACGCGCGCAAGGCGCTCCGCAAGAGCGAGCGCCACGACGAGGCCGCGCTCCGCAAGATCCGGGAGCAGCTGGACGGCGTCGGCGCGCAGGTCGAGGGCGAGCTGAAGGACGTCGTCGTCGCGCCTCCGGCCGCGCCCCCGAAGGACGTCGGCACGCCGGTGGAGGCGTCCGAGGTCGAGGTGGGCCAGCGCGTCTACGTGCCGCGGCTCCGGACCGAGGTCGACGTGGTCGAGGCGCCCAGCAAGGGCCGCGTTCGCGTCGCGGCCGGCCCGGTGAAGCTCTGGGTGAAGGTCGACGAGATCCGCAAGAAGGACGCGCCGCGCGAGGCCGCCAAGCCGACCGCGTCGGCGCCCTCGGCCGCCGTCTCGAGGTCGCGCGCGCCGGCGTCGGACAACACGCTCGACGTCCGCGGGATGCGGGTCGACGACGCCATCTCGATGACGGAGAGCTTCCTCGACCGCATGTTCGGCGCCTCGGAGGCGCTCGCCTACATCCTCCACGGCGTCGGCAGCGGCGCGCTCCGCGACGCGATCCGCGAGCACCTCGGCCAGCACGCCGGGCAGTACGTCCGAAGCGTGCGGCCCGGCACCCTCGAAGAGGGCGGCGAGCGCATGACGGTCGTGCAGCTTCGCTGAGCCGTGTCGCCCGTCGGCGGCGGCCTCAGAACTCGAAGCGCTCGTAGGGGTCGCCGGAGCTCGGCGGGGTCTCACCCGCGGGCTCGGGGGGACTCTCCGACTCGGTCGTGGAGGGGCGGCCGCGCCGCGGGCGTGGCTCCTCGGAGGGTTGCGCGATCGGCTCGACCCGCGCCTGGGTCGTCCGCTCGTCCGGTCGGGCCGTCAGCGCCACCCGCTGCTCGGTCGTCTCGCCCGTCAGCGCCACGTCCATCGGCTCGTACCCGTCGAGCTCGAGGGTCACCGCGAGCGGCTCGTCCATCACGTCGAGCGAGAGCGGCGTGGTGCCGATCGGCTGGTCGCCCTGGAGCACGCGCGCGCCTTCGGGCTCGCTGACGAGGCGGACCGACCGGACGGCGGGAGGCGGCGTCGGCGGCGGCGCGGAGACCTCGGTCGGAGGCGGCGACACCCGGTCGGCCGCCTCGGCGATCTCGTCGGGCGCGCTCGAGATCACGATCGTGACCGCGAACGCCGTCGCGAGCAGGATGAGCGCGCCGCCGATGGCCAGCGGGAGCTTCGGCAGCCCGCCGAGCAGGCCGCCGCCCCGGCCCGCCGCCTCCCGCTCCACGTCGGGCAGGCAGGCCATCAGCCGGGCCTCCATCTGCTCGGCGTTCTCGAAGCGGTCGTCCGGCTCCTTGCCGAGCGCGCGCATCGCGAGCTTGTCGAGGCTGCGCGGGATGGGGCGCTCCGGGACCGCCATGCGCGGAGACGGCGGCGTCTCCCGGATGTGCTTGGCCATGACGACCACCGCGTCGTCGTCGACGAAGGGCGGCTGTCCGGTGAGCAGCTGATAGAGGAGCGTGCCGACGGTGTAGAGGTCGCTCCGATGGTCGAGCGTCTTGCCCTGCGCCTGCTCGGGCGACATGTAGCGCGGCGTCCCGAAGACGGTGCCCGCCTGGGTCTCGAGCTGGTCGATCTGGTGGTCCTCGCGGAAGACCTTCGCGATCCCGAAGTCGAGCACCTTCACCACGGGGCGCGAGTGGCCCTCCACGCGAGCGAGGAAGATGTTGTCGGGCTTCAGGTCGCGGTGAATGATCCCCTTCGAGTGCGCCTCCGCGAGGGAGCGAAGGATCTCCTGGATCGTGCGCATCGCCTGCTCGATCGGCGGGGTGCCCTCCCGCTCTATCCAGGCCGTCAGGAGCTCGCCCTCGAGCAGCTCCATCGCCAGGAAGAGGTGCCCCTCCTCGTCCTCGCCGAAGTCGAAGACGCGCACCGTGTTCGGGTGCATGAGCATGCTCATCGCCTTCGCCTCGCGGTGGAAGCGCGCCACCGTCTCGCGATCGCTGACCAGCTCGCTCTTGAGCACCTTCAGCGCGACCGGACGGTCCAGCCCCGACTGCTCGGCGCGGTAGACGGTGCCCATGCCGCCGGTGCCGATGCGCTCGATGACCTGGAAGCGTCCCGCGACGAGCCGCCCGAGGAGCGGGTCGTTCTTCGACGCGGCGAACTCCTCGGCGCCGACCAGGCGTGTCCCGTCGTTGGCGCACGTCGCTCTCCCCCGCGCCGGGTACGCGGTGCGACATGTCGGGCAGATGCGCATGGCTCAGACGGGCTCAGGATAACACGACGCGGGCGGGGCGAGGACTCCGTTGCCGCGCCCGTCGGTCGCTCAGGGCGAGGCGACGCCGCCCGACGTGAACATGGGGCGCGGGAGGCAGTGCATCTCCCAGTTGCCGGTGAACACGGGCCGACACTGACCCATGTCTCCGCAGTCGCTGTCCCGGCAGCAGGTCGCCCGGCACTGCATCGGCTCGCTGCCCGGCCGGCCGTCGGGGCCCAGACAGGTCAGGTCGCGGCACTCCTCGCCCGACGCGCAGGCCTCTCCGTTCTCCTTGCCGCCGCCCGTGTAGAAGCAGATCGGGAAGTAGTCCGTGCGGCCGGAGACGTCGAGCGCGGCGTAGACGCAGGCGGCGTTGCCGGAGTCGCCCGGGCACTCGGAGGCGTTCCGGCACGAGTCGCGGCAGCGGTCCCCAGCGCACATGCCGGTGGGGCAATCCCCGCCGCCGAAGCAGCGCTCGAAGCGGCAGTAGCCGCCCTCACAGAAGGTGCTCGTGTCGGTGAAGCTCACGCAATCCAGCGTCGAGCCGCAGGTCGCGGGGGTGCCGATGGGCCCGCGACACGAGAGGATGCCGCGATCGGAGATCGTGTAGGCGGCGTCGGAGCCGAGCGCGCACCACTCCGATCCGCACACCGAGCTGCCCTGGCAGGCGTTCGCGGGCGGCGCGCCGAAGCTCCCCATCGCGAGGATGGACGTCGGCACGCAGCCGCGCGCGCCGCTCCCGGGCGCCCAGCAGACCTCGCCCGCGTCGCAGTCGGCGTCGACGCAGCAGCTGCGGGTGCAGATCCCCGACCTCGCGTTCAGGTGCTCGGGCAAGAGGCGCAGCGCCTCGGCGTTCATGCACTGACTCGACGCGCACTCGGCGTCGTAAGTGCAGCCGCGCCCGTTCTCCGAGACGTCGACGCACTGGCCGTTGGCCGGGTTGCAGCGCTGCGGCGCGGTGCACGCGAAGGCCGGCATGCGGCAGTCACGCACCAGCGGCTGGCAGCTCGGCGGGTCCGTCTCGAGGTCGCAGAACTGATCTGCGGCGCAGATGTCCGGGAGGTTCTGGCAGTTGACCTCCTGGCAGCGGTCGTTGGCCGTGCAGCTCGGGTCGGTGCAGCTCAGCGGGTTGCAGATCTCCTCGGCCCGGCAGTTCGTGCCGTCGGGCGTGCTGGAGTCGCAGTCGTTGTCCGCGCCGTCGCACGGATCGTCGACTCGCCCGGGGTAGACCGTCGGGTCGGCGTCGTTGCAGTCGACCATCCCGCCGGTCGCGCCGCAGCTGCTGACCCCGTCGCCGTCCTCGTCGAAGCCGTTGTCGACGACGCCGTCGCAGTCGTCGTCCATCCCGTTGCAGAGCTCCTGCGAGCACTCCACGCACGTCCCCTCGGCGCCCGTCTGGTCGCTGCACCGGAAGTTGTCGGCGCCGTAGGCCCCGGGGCAGGGATCCGCGCCATCGACCGTGCACGGCAGGCCCTCGTCGGGCGCCGCGCCGCCGATGATGCTGCACCCGGCCGCGGCGAAGAGCGCGAGGAGGGTCCCGGCGATCCAGGCGCCGCGCATCAGAAGCTCACCCTCAGCGAGAGCGGCGTCACGTCGACGTCGAGGGAGGCCTCCGCCTCCACCTCCTCGTCCGCGCTCCGGATCGGCGCGCGCTCCACCGTGTGTTCGCGCAGGAAGTAGAGGAGGAGCGAGGAGATCACCAGCGCCCCGCCGAGGCCGAGCGTGACGTCGGCGGCGATGCCGAGGCCCTGTGCGTCCGGGTAGCTGTTGGCGCTGCTCCGCGCCTCCAGGGTGAGCGCGCCGAGGACGCCGCCCGTGGCGAGCGATGCCGCGCCCACACCGAGGGTCAGCCAGAAGCCGAGGTCCGCCACGCCGTTCTCGCGCACGACCACGAGACCCGGGAGCTGCCGCAGCGCCTCGACCTGCTCGGGCTGCGGGGCCTCGCGCTCCGTCGAGGTGCGCGCGCCCTGGAGGCGCCGGATGGTCGCCTCCGCGCGCGCCTGCTCGCGGGCCTGCTGCTGCGGGAGCAGCTGCTGGTACTGCTCGTAGTAGCGCAGCGAGAGATCGAGCTCGCCGAGCAGCTCGTACACGCGGGCCAGGTTGAACACGAGGGTGGGGGAGTTCGGGTCGAGCACGAGCGCCCGCTCGAGCGCCTGCGCGGCCTCGCGATACTGGCCGGCTTCGTAGCGCTCGCGCGCCTGACGGAAGAACTCGACCGCCTCGGGCGGGGTCGCCTCCATGCCGTCTTCGGCCACGGCGTCCTCCTGGGCCCACCCCGAGCCGGGGCGGAGCACGCACAGAAAGCAGAGCAAGCCGAGGAGCGCGCGATGCGCTGGAACCATCCTGCGACGTTACCGACTCCCTGGATTTTCCGCTACCCCGACCCGCCTTACCCGGGCCTCTCCGACCCAGACCCCGGCGTCAGCGAGGGACGACGGCGTTGGGCATCAGCGCCATCGCCGAGCCGCTCCCCAGCAGGCGGAGGGTCGTGGCCGCCGAGACCGTCGCGCGCAGCTCGGGGGCCACCCGCGCGAGCACGGCGTCCTGGGTCTCGAGCGCGACGGGATCGACGGGAGAGGCGCCGATGCCGAGGAGGCTCAGCGCGTAGTCGAGCAGGGTGGCCGGCCGGTCCGGCTCGAGGCGAATGCCCACCTCGGGGCCCACGCCCGCCGCGCGGCGGGCCGCCGCGAGCGCCGAGCCGACCCCGCCCAGGTGGTCCACCAGCCCGTTGTCGATGGCCTGATCCCCCATCCAGATCCGCCCGCGCCCGACCGCGTCGACCTCGGCGACGCGCATGCCGCGCCCGCGGGCCACCCGCCGCAGGAACATGCGGTACCACTCGCGCACGTTCTCCGAGAGCGCGTGCCGCTCCTCCGGGGTGAAGGCGCGGTAGAGCGAGGTCGCGCCGGCATGCTGGCCTCGGCCCACCTGCTCGAGGCTCACGCCGATCTCCTCGCCGAGCGGCGCGAAGTCGACCTTGCCGAACCAGATCCCGATGGAGCCGGTGATCGTGGACGGGTCGGCCCAGATCTCGTGGCAGGCCGAGGCGACGTAGTAGCCCCCGCTCGCGGCCACCGCGCCGAGCGAGGCGATGACCGGCTTGCGCCGCCGCGCTCGCGAGATCGCGCGGTAGATCTGATCGGCGGCCATGACGGAGCCGCCCCCCGAGTCCACCCGGATCACGATCGCCCGCACGGACGGATCGGCCGCGAGTCGATCGATGGCGCGCGAGACGGTGCGCCCACCGCTGAAGTGCAGTCCGAGCAGGGGGATGTCGACGTTCTCCCCGTCGACCATGGTGCCGTCGATCACGACGACGCCGATCTGCGGCCGGTGCCCCCAGCGCTCGGGGACCTCCCACGGCGCGCCTCGCTCCCGGGGAAAGGAGCCCCCGAACGCCTCTCGGAGCTCGTCGTCGAGGTCGTTCTCGTCGGCCAGCGCGTGCACGACGCCGGCGTCGAGGGCCTGCTGCGGCAACAGCGGGCCGCGATCGATGAGCGCGCGGAGATCGGCGCGAGACATCTCCTGGTCGCCGGCCGCGTCGAAGACCAGCCGACGGTAGGCGAGGTCGAGGATCGACTCGGTCTGCGCGCGGGCCGGCGCGGTCTGCGCGTCGTTGAGGAACTGCTCCGTGGCGCTCTTCCAGGCGCCGATGCGCACGAAGTCGGCCCGCACCCCGAGATCTCGCAGCACCTCACCGAAGTGCATCAGCTCGCTCGACACGCCGGTCAGCCGGACGCCCCCCGCGGGATCGAGCAGGATGCGGTCCGCGCCCGCGCAGGCGTACCACTCGCTCCCCGCCGCGTCGTCGAGGTGGCAGACGACGGGCTTGCCCGCCTCGCGCAGCTGATCGACCAGCATCCGGATCTCCTGCGCGTAGGCGAGCCCGATGCCGCTCCCGCGCGGTCGCAGGTACACGCCGCGCACGCGCTCGTCGTAGAGGGCGCGCTCGAGCCGACGGACCACGTAGACGATGCCGCGCGCGCCGAGCCCGCCCAGCTCCACGTCCAGCACGTAGCTCCCTCGCGGAAGGCCCTCGCGCTGGGCGCCCTCGAGGCGCGCCGACGCGTACCAGCCGGGCGCCGCCTCGAGGCCGTCACCCACCGCGACGCCGCCGCCCACGCCGACCTGACCCCAGTCGACCGCGACGCCGCCCGTCACCCGCACGGCGGGGTCGGGGCCGTCCAGGCGCGACAGCTCCGCGGCCGCGATGAGCCGCCCCACGTAGGGCACCGTCGCCTCCGCGGCGGCGCGGGCGCCGACGCGCCCGTCTTCGTCCAGCGCGCCCGCGAAGTCCAGCGACAGGACGCGGCTGCCGAAGGGGCGCAGGGCCGCTCCGAGCAAGAACGAGCGCGGCACGCTCTCGAGCGTCCCCCCGAGCCGCGGCCCCACGACGTCGCGCGCGAGGAAGCTCAGCGCGAGCCAGTCGACCGGGCGCCAGCTCGCCGACAGATCGAGCGTGGTCACCCCGTCGAAGCGCACGTCGCCCGACGCGAGGAAGCGCAGCGCGGCGCCCACGCTCAGCGCGTCTTGCAGCCCCCACGCGAGCGCGAGCGACACCATCGTGCGCTCCGCGTTCTCGGGCACGCCCAGGGTGGGCCGGATCGAGTCGACCGCGAGCCCCGCCGCGAACCCGAAGAAGAGCGGCGACGCGGCGTAGAAGCCGTCTCCGTTGCCGCGCCGCTGTCCGCCCTCGGCGGTGTCCGCGTGCACGTAGGCGAGCCCCCACGAGGGCAGGAACGCCAGCGCGCTCGGGTTCAGATTCACCGCCTCCGGCGTGTCCGGCGTGGTGACCGAGTAGCCCGGCAGGTCGACCGGGGACGTCTCCCGGTCCCACTGCGCGAGCGCGGTGGAGGGGAGCGAGCAAGCGAGGAGGAAGGCGAGGAGACGCACGCGCGAATCCTAGCAGCCGCCCCGTCGCGCCAGGGCGCGCGTCAGTCGTCGTCGGTCGAGATTTCGTTGGGCACGCAGTACGTCCAACACCCGCCCCCGGGCTGGCACGACTGGCCGCAGGTCGACTCGGCGAAGGTGGAGCAGCCTCCCTGCCAGATGCAGCGCTCGAGCGGTACGCAGGCCTCGTAGGTGTCGTACCGCCGGCAGTACCACTCGAGGCCGCCGTCCGTTCGGTCGGCGCAGTCCGACGGGCAGCGCCAGCGAATGCACATCGTGTCCCCGCCACCGCGCGTGGCGCAGACGCCATCGCAGCTCTCCGGCGTGCAGGGCTCACCCTGCTCCACGCTGCACTGTCCGGCGTCGGTGCAGGTCCGACCCTCGCACTCTGCGTTCGCGGCGCAGGGTTCGCCGGCTCCCCGCTGCGGCTGGCAGGCCTCGCCGTCGCAGTAGGTGCCGGCCCCGCACTTGCCGGGGCACAGCGTGCAGGACAGTGACTCGTCCTGCCGGCAGTAGCTGCGGCGGCCGTCCACGCACGCGTACTGGCCCATCACATCCCCCGTGCAGGGGACGGTGCACAACCTCTCGGCGGAGTCGCACTGTGTCTGCTGCTCCAGGTCTTCGCAGTCGGCGTCGCTGTTGCAACCCCGCGAGCAGACGCCGCGCGGGGAGCACAGGGGTGTGTCGGGCGTACACTCGGCGGGCTCGAAGCAAGCGCTTTCGGGGGGCGTCGACGCGCAGCCGAACGCGAGGAAGGTGGCCGCCGCGAGGCCGCAGAGGGAGGCGTGGAGGGGTTGCATGCCGAGAGGCTAGCTTGCATGGAGCAAGATTGGAACGACGTCGTGGCCTCGGCGACGAGCCGCGGCCGATGGCTCACCCATCCGTTCCTGGCTGACGCCTCTTCCGTTTCGTCTCAGGTCGCTTGCCGCGTCGCTTCGGGCGACTCGCCGCGGCCTCCTCGGCGATCCGCTTCTTCGTCGCCGCCCATCCACAGATGGGGCAGCCGGTCAGGTCGTGCCGGAGCGCCGGGCAGTGCTCGCGGCCGAAGTAGATGATCTGGAGGTGCAGATCGTTCCAGCGCGCCTCGGGGAAGACCCGCTTGAGGTCGCGCTCGGTGCGCGTGACGCTCGAGCCGTCGCTCAGGCCCCAGCGGGCGGCGAGGCGATGGATGTGGGTGTCGACCGGGAACGCGGGCACGCCGAACGCTTGCGCCATGACCACGCTCGCCGTCTTGTGCCCGACGCCGGGGAGCGCCTCGAGCGCCTCGAACGTGCGGGGGACCTCGCCGCCGTGCTCCTCGACGAGCATCCGGCCGAGCCCCTCGAGCGCCTTCGCCTTCTGGGGCGCGAGCCCGAGCTGCCGGATGAGCGTGAGGATTCGCTCGCGCCCCAGGCTGGCCATCGCGGCGGGGACGGGCGCCTCGGCGAAGAGCGCGGGGGTGATCTCGTTGACCTTCTTGTCCGTGGTCTGCGCGCTCAGCACCACGGCCACGAGCAGCTGGAAGTCGCTCTCGTGGTCCAGCGGGATCGGGACCTCGGGGTAGAGCGCGTCCAGGATGGTCTGGATGCGCTCGGCCTTGTCGCTCCGCTTCATGGGCGCGGAGCTTAGCGCCCGGGGTGAGTCCCGCGCATGGATCTGCTACGCCATGCGGTCGTGAGGCCCGCTCGCTCGCACTCCGCCGTCCTCGTCTCGACCGCCCTCGTCGTCGGCCTCCTCTGCTGCAGCAGCCCCGCGCAGCCCCAGGAACGCCCCGCCGCGGACCGGCGCGCGGCCGCTCGACCCACGCAGACACCCGCCGCGCCCAGCCCGCCCGCGGTGGCCGTGCACCCTCAGCCGGAGCTGTCCCCGTTCACTCCGCGGGTGGTCGCGAACCTTCGCGCGATCCGTGGGCGCAGCGACCGACGGCAAGACGACGTCTTCATGAAGGTCGGCGACTCCAGCACCGTCAGCCGCGGGTTCCTGCGCTGCTTCGCCGATCCCGACGAGGTCCAGCTCGGGGCACACGACGCGCTCGGGCCGACCGTCGCGTACTTTCGCAATCGGCACGCCGGGGGGCGCGACTCCTTCCGGCGCCAGAGCCGCGCGGCCCACGAGGGCTGGAGCGCGCGGCACGTGCTCAGCGGGAACCCGCCGCCCGTGCTCGCCGAGGTGCGCGCCATCCGGCCGCGCTTCGCCTTCGTGATGAACGGCGGCAACGACGTCGAGGGGCAGGACGACTACGTCTACGCCACGCGCATGATGCGCATCGCGGAGATGCTCGGAGAGAACGGGGTCATCCCGATCCTGAACTCGATCCCTCCGCGCGACGACGACGCGGACGCCGACCGATGGGTGGCTCGCTACAACCAGGTCAGCTGGGCGATCGCCGAGGCGATGGCGCTTCCCTACCTCGACTACCACCAGGTGATGGAGGGGCTGCCGCGCCGCGGGCTCGCGGGGGACGGCGTGCACCCGAACATCTTCATCGAGGGCAGCCGCGGCCTCGCCTGTCGCTTCGACGCGCAGGGACTCCAGCACGGTCACAACGCGCGCAACCTGCTCGCGCTGCGGGGGCTCGACCTCCTGCGCCGCACCGTGCTCGAGGCCGAGGCGGCCCCGTCGCCGGACCCGGAGGCGCCGCCGGGGAGAGGCACGGCCGACGCGCCCTGGGACATCCGCCGGCTGCCCTTCGCGGAGCTGCGGGACACCGCGTCCGAGGGCTCGAGCGCCATCGACGCGTATCCGGGCTGCGACGCTCCGCAGGACGAGTCCGGCCGGGAGCTGGTCTACCGGCTCCACGTGGACGCGCCGCTCGACGTGCGCGTCCTGGCCGTCGGCCGCGGCGACACCGACGTCGACGTGCATTTACTGCGGGAGCGTGCCGAGGGGGCGGCCTGCGTGGAGCGCGCGGACCGCGAGATCGAGCGTCGGCTCACTCCCGGGACCTGGCTGATCACGGTCGACACCTTCGTGGACGCGGGCGCGCCTCGTGCGGGCGAAGTCCTGGTCCTGATCGCCCCTGCGCCTGCGGCCCGTTGATACGGAGCGGGCCTTCCACTAGCTTCCGCACGCCGAGCGGTGAACCCTCGGCCAAGCCCTGAGGACGACATGAACCGGAACGCTTACTTGGTCTGGACCGCTCTGGCGGCCCTCCTGCTCACCGCGTGCGGCGACGGCGCCGACGCAGACGCCGGCACGGACGCCGACGTCACCGCCGACACCGGCGTCCGCGACAGCGGCGTCGACCCCGAGGACTCGGGCGTCGTCACCGACTCCGGCGTCGAGGAGTGCGTCGACTGCGAGTACGTCGAGGTCGCCCTCGGCATCCTTCACGCGTGCGGCCGTCGAGCCAACGGCCAGGTGTTCTGCTGGGGCCGCAACCAGGAGTCGCAGATCGGAGATGGGCGCACGCGCCACGAGAACTGCGCCGCCGTCGGCTCGGACCCCGAGGACTGCACCGGATCGCCGGAGCAGGCTCGCTACGACGACGGCAGCGGCCGGCCCGCGCTCGACGACGCGGAGCAGCTGAGCATCCGAGGGTTCGGCGGCAGCTGCGCGCTGCGCCCCGGCGGAGAGCTCTGGTGCTGGGGCCGAGAGACGATCCCCGACGTGGTCGGTGGGATCTCGGACATCCGCGAGGTCGGGGAGCGCGACTTCCCGTCGGTCGACGGGATGAGCAGCGTATCCGTCGGTGACGGGCATCTGTGCTTCGCCTCCGGCGCGGAGTCCGCCGCGTTCTGTGCGGGCAACGGCGCGCGCGGACAGCTCGGCCACGGCATGCGCCCCGAGATCGTGATCGACCCGGTCCAGGTGATCGCGGACACCACGACCGGCGCCCAGCTCACCGGCGTGGAGGAGATCGTGGTGAGCGGCTTCAGCTTCACCTGCGCGCGCACCGCCGACGACGTGTACTGCTGGGGTCGCAACCAGCGGGGGCAGCTCGGCGACCCGGACGACATGGGGCGCGCCAGCGTTCACGAGTCGTGCGTGGTCGACAGCACCGAGATGTGGGACTGCGCCAGCACGCCCGTCGTCGTCGGTGGGGACACCCCTCTCGGCACGGTGAGCGACATCGACCTCGGCAGTCAGCACGTCTGCGCGGTGCAGGGGAGCGGTCCTGGCCAGGTCGTCTGCTGGGGCGAGAACCGTGGCCGGCAGGCGGGCCAGGCGGACGCCGACAGCGTGCCCGCGCCGAGCGCGGTCGCGGGGCTCGACGACGCCGTGATGGTGGCGACGGGCTCGAACCACTCCTGCGCGCTCCGCAGCGACGGCACGGTGGCCTGCTGGGGCCTCAACCGCGACGGACAGCTCGGCGACGGCATGGCCTCGCACGGCACCAGCTGCATGCTCGACAGCGAGAACGTCGACTGCTCGGCGACGCCCGTGGAGGTCGCCACCATCGACGACGCCACCTTCATCGCGGCGCGTGCCTCGTTCACCTGCGTGACCCGCGGCGGCGACGGCAGCGTCTGGTGCTGGGGCAACAACAACAACAAGCAGCTCGGCGACGGCACGCGCGACAACCGCTTCGAGCCGGTCATGGTGATGGGCACCGCCGCGCCCTGACGGCGAAGCCGGGAACCGGAGGGAGCCGCCGCGGTCTGACCGCGCGCGGCTTCTTTCGTTTGTGGGCCCCCCGCGCTACACCCGTGCCGATGTCTCGTCTCCGCTTCCTCGTGCTCTTCGGCCTGCTGCTCGGCGGGTGCGACGCGATCGTGGGGGAGGCGCCGCCGGACGACGACGTGCCGCAGGAGCCCGAGACCCCGCCCGCGGACGAGCTGGAGGCGCGGCTGCGCGCCCGGGGGCAGGAGGTCGCGCCGTGGATGATCCGGGACGGCGAGGCGCTCCGCGGAGAGGCCGACGAGGGCGGGGCGCGCGACTACA